>DBDP01000061.1 GCA_002293625.1 Clostridiales bacterium UBA929
TAGTCGTCCGCGCCCATCCCCAGCCCCATGATCTTGTCTGTGTCCTCACTCTTGGCCGAGAGCATCAGGATCGGCACGTTGCTGCCTTCCCGGATACGCAGCGTTGCGCGGATACCGTCGAAGCCGGGCATCATCACGTCCATGATAATCAGCTGCACGTCATGTTCCCGCGCCGCCTCCACTGCTTCCGGCCCGGTGTGCGCCGTCAGGACGCTGTACCCCTCGTGCCGCAGATAGATACCGATCGCCTCGGCAATCTCGCGGTCGTCGTCGCAAACGAGAATGGTCATCCGGTTCCCTCCTTTACGAAATCCAGTGTAACAGTGATTTCTTACAAACGGGTTGATACAAATCTTAAGGGTTTCTTAAAAAACATGCAATATATGAAAGCGGGCGGCAAAACGCCGCCCCTCCGAGATTTTCATTGTTATATAATAAGCGGGATTGTCTCGCCCACGCGAAAAACATGCAAAATCACCTTTCACACCGTATCGTCGTCTTCCACCCAGTCCCTGACGCTTATTACAGTAAATGCATCCCGCGTATTGCGGATAATCACCCGGGAAATGCCCGCGTTGATGATTAGGCGGCGGCACATAGGGCAAGGGGTGCCGTTCGCCTCCAGATTGCCGTCCGCGTCGTGACAGGCTAAATACATGGTGGAGCCGAGCATTTGCTCCCGGGCCGCCGCGATGATGGCGTTTGCCTCGGCGTGGACGCTGCGGCAAAGTTCATACCGTTCCCCGTGCGCCACGTTGTGTTTTTTTCGGGTACATTCGCCGATATCGGTGCAGTTTTGCCTCCCGCGCGGCGCGCCCGCGTAACCGGTTGAAACAATCACGTCGTTTTTAACGATGATAGCGCCATAATTGCGGCGGAGGCATGTCCCGCGTTCCAAAACCGTTTCGGCAATGTCTAGGTAATAATTTTCTTTTCCTCTGCGCAGCATGGGCATTCCCTACCTTTTCTTTTGTTTTTGTACGGCTTTTTTTTGATGAGCAACTCCGGCCGGTTCCGGCAATTTGACTCTTGCGGGAATGAACAATTGCGGCAGCCCGATCTGCGCGAAAAAGGCGGAAGCGGCAATCAGGCCCCACATTCTCTCCCCGCGCGCCGCAACATCCTGCCAAAGCCGCCCCGGTGAAACGAAATACGCCAAAGCGTTCCCAAAGACAGCCGGAAGTTTTCCGATATATTCGCCCATCTCAAATTCCTGCATTTCCTCCATTTCAAGGGGAACCGCGCCGTAAACGCCCGATACCACGCCCATCATGAAGCAGACAAACATATAAGCCCCCAGCGCCGACACAATACCGGTGACGGCGCGCCGAACGATCGGATCCAAGTTCTTTCCGGCGTACAGCGCGTATAAAAAGACGTTGACAAAAGGGGTCAGAAGAACGGCGGTGGTAAAAATAAAATAAGGAAGCACCGCCAAAAACCCGGCGATCGCAAGCACGGCGGATAAAACCGAACTTGTGAGCAGTGACGCCAAGGCAAAAATAATGATTCTGTTCGGTTTCTTCTCCTCTTGCATCGTAACGCCTCCCCGTTTTGGATTTTCAATTATGCGCAACGCTGACCGATGCGTTGCCGGTGATTAGGCTTCCGCTGACGGTAACGGTGTAAACCCCGATTTGCCGCCGGTAGTCCATCTCGTTGGCGGTGGTATATCCCGGCATTTCCAGCGCGATCAGGGCGCAGAGCGCATTGATCTCCGGTGGGGTGAGGTAAGGGGAAAGGACGAAATGCGCCTGCTTCAGCGCGTTGGAGACGGTTTTGATCGGAATGGAATAGACATTAAACACCGCGTCCATCCGGGACAGTTCCCCTCCGGCGAAAGCCACATTGAGCGCGATCGTTCCATCCAATAAACTGTAAGATAATCCGTCTTCGGAAACGTAAACGCTGCCGTAATCACCCATAAGAAGCGCGGCTTGTATTTCCTGCGCGCTTTTAATCTGTATACGGTCGGGATTCATTAAAAAATATATCGTCTCGCGCTGCCAAATCAGCAGTCCGGCAATAACGCTCAACAAAACGCCCGCCGAAATGCCGAGCGCGAGGCGGCGGCGCCGTTTCCCCGTGCGTTTGGGGACTTTCTCCGGTAAGATAGCGCGTCACCCCCAAATCCGGCTGCGCAGATACCGTCAGGCATAGGGGCGAACTTCGTTCGCCCGCCGCTCCTCCTGCCGGCTGGGCAAAATTCGCAAAAAATTCCCGCCTGCGATCAGACCGCGTGTATGCTCGTCAAACGGCAGCGCGTTGATCAGCGAGGGAATGTCCTGCGTTCCTGCAATCCCTTCCGGAAGCAATTCGCAGCCGTCAAAGTCGCTTCCGATCCCCACATGCTCAGGCCCCATAATAGAAACGGCGTGTTCGATATGCCGTACCACGTCAGCCAGCGACGCCTCGTCCCGCCCTGTCAGGAACGGCGGGTAGAAAGTAATGCCCAACACGCCTCCGGCTTCCGCCAGTTCCTTTAATTGCGCATCGTTGAGGTTGCCGCGATGGGAGCAAAGGGCGGCGCAGCAGGCATGGGATACGACCGGCGTTGCCCTTGTGTATTCCATAACATCCCAAAAAGTTTGTTCCGAGGCATGGGATAGGTCGATCAGGATTCCCTCATTCTCCAAGGTTCGTATGGCGTCACGCCCAAAGGACGTTAAGCCGCCGCCTACGCCTTTGCAACCGCCCGCGAGGCGGTTGTCATGATTCCATGTGAGCCCGAAAAAAACAGGCTTGCGCGACAAAAACGGAGCCAAGCCGTCCAGATTTTCCACCGTGTCGCCGCCCTCAACAGCCGGAAGCAGGGCGCAGTTCGCGCTGCCGGACACCGCTCCCAGACGGTCGAGCTGCAACAGCTGGTCGGAACCGTAAGCCGCCATGACCTGCATTCCCGGACCTCTCGCGCGGAGCCGCGCGATGTCCACGTGCCCGCTGTTTTGCCACAGGGAACGCCCTGTTGACAGCGTATCGCAGTGCGCGTCAAAAACAAACATAGTCCACCTCAATATTGTAACATAAATTAGGGCAAAGTCAATTATAATCACGAAAATCCGGTATGGAACGATGGCAATCTGCCTGTTCGTAGAGGGCGGCGTCCTCGACGCCCCGTGTGCATTATACGGCGGGACGTCCGGGAGGCCGTCCCCTACGAGGACTGGGCGGCATACCCAACAGCCCCTACCACATTCTATGCTATCCCGCTTGACTTTCGCGCCTTAAGGCGGTATGATTACAGAAAACCTTTTGAGGGGGAGAAGCGAATGGCCGCCGAAAAAAAGCTCGTGGAGCAAATCACGCCGCGGAGCGCGGATTTCGCCGCTTGGTATACCGATGTGGTGAAGAAAGCCGAGTTGGTGGATTACTCCAGCATGAAAGGATTTGTCATCCTTCGCCCTTACGCATACGCTATTTGGGAAAACATCCAGCGGATTGCGGACGGGTTATTCAAAGAAACCGGGCATGAAAACGTCTGCATGCCGCTTCTGATTCCGGAATCGCTTCTGCAAAAAGAAAAAGACCATGTCGAGGGCTTCGCGCCCGAAGTGGCGTGGGTTACGCACGGCGGTTCCGAGCCGCTGACCGAGCGCTTGTGCGTTCGTCCGACTTCGGAAACACTGTTTTGCGAGCATTACGCGCATATCATCAATTCATGGCGCGATCTGCCGAAACTGTACAACCAATGGTGTTCGGTTGTGCGTTGGGAAAAGACCACCCGTCCCTTCCTGCGCGGACGCGAGTTTTTGTGGCAGGAGGGGCATACCGCCCACGCCACCGCCGAGGAAGCGCAGGAGGAAACCCTGCGTATGCTGGACGTTTACGCCCGTATCGCCGAGGAGTATTTAGCCATGCCGGTCATCAAGGGGCAAAAAACCGAGAGCGAAAAGTTCGCGGGCGCTCTGGCGACATATACTTTCGAGTGTATGATGCAGGACGGCAAAGCTCTGCAAAGCGGCACGACGCATTATTTCGGCGACGGCTTCGCGAAAGCGTTCGGGATAACGTACACGGATAAGGAAAACACCTTGCGGCATGTGTTCCAGACGTCATGGGGCATCTCCACCCGCATTATCGGCGGCGTTATCATGACGCACGGCGACGATTCGGGGCTGGTGCTGCCACCCACAATCGCGCCGGTGCAGGTGGTTGTGATCCCGGTGGCGCAGCATAAGGCGGGTGTGTTGGAAAAAGCCGCCGAGGTTACGGAACTGCTTAAAAACGCCGGGATTCGCGTTAAACTCGATGACAGCGACCAGTCACCCGGCTGGAAATTTGCCGAATATGAGATGAAAGGCGTACCCCTTCGTTTAGAGCTGGGACCGCGTGACATCGAAGCGGGTCAGTGCGTGCTGGCGAAGCGCACGGGCGGAAAAGAACCCGCCGCGCTGGACGGGCTTGTAAAAACCGTGAAAACCGCGCTGGACGTTATCCAGAAGACGCTGTATGATAACGCTTCCGAAAACTTACGCAACCGCATTGCCGTCGCGCATACGCTGGACGAGATGGCGACCGCCGCGAAGAAAGGGTTTGTGAAAACCATGTGGTGCGGCGAGGAGGCTTGCGAGGATACCGTGCGCGAGGCGACCGGCGGCGTTAAAACGCGCTGCCTGCCGTTTGACCAGACGCCGATCGGCGACGTGTGCGCCGTCTGCGGCAAGCCCGCAGACAAGGTGCTGTACTGGGGTTATCAGTATTAGCGCTCTATGTTAGGCTCCCATCACAAGCCGGAGCGTAAACTTCCCGTCCGCGTAACCAAAATCCAGCATGTAACCGTTTTCCTCCGCGAACGCCGCGATGGAGCGCGCTCCGATTCCGTGACCGGCTTTATACGACGCGGGTAACCCTTTTTCGTCAAATTCTATGGGTTCCGCGCACGGATTGATAACCTCCAGACCGATTTGGGTACCGTTTTGCATCAGTTTTACCCGTATCACGCGCTTGTCACGCTGCGGAATTTGCTCCGTTGCGGCAAGCGCGTTTTCCAGCGCGTTTGATACCATGACGGACAGCTTGATCGTGTCAAGCGGCAATGATTCGGGAACGTTTGAGGTTACAAATAGGCGAATATCTTTATCCGCCGCCTTGCGTTCAAAGCGCGTGAATACCGCGTTCAGCATTGATTCCGCGCAGATGGCGCCGGGAGCCGCCAAATCCAGCGAACTCTGCCAGTCGGCATAGACCGCCTCCGCTTCGGCTGTTTTGCCGGTGCGAAACAATTCCACAATCACACCCATCTCATGGTGCATATCGTGACGCAGAATCTCCATATCCTCCCGGTACTTTTTTTCGGCTTCGTTTGTATCGAGCAGCGCCTTCATTTGCAAAAGCAGCGTTTGCGCGTAATGCGTCTGTGCCGATTTTTCATGGGTGTTTATCATAGTAAAGTATAGCAGCCCTCACGAACTTCAAAACGCTGACGCGCAACGTGCCGAAGACAGACGCCGCCGGAAACGTCGTGACAGAAGACGGCAATATTGTGGAGGTCGTGGAAAATTTTGAAATCGCCGACGACTATAAAGCAATCATTGAGGCAGTAATGGGCAGCGCAAACGGTTCCGGCATCGTAACCATCGACGGTGCCGAATACTTCGCGGGGTATTCGCCCGTCGCCCTGCCGGGGAAATCCGATTCGTGGTCGGTCATCGTGCGGGAACTGAAACCGCTGCTGGACAACTTCTCCGCCATCATCAAGCGTAACGCCGTCTCCACCGAAAACGCCGACAGGCGTTCCGCGGAAACGGCGAGGGATGTTTCGGAGAAAAGCCGCGCGATGGTGAAAATGTCGGGTGCCATGAACGAAATCGAAAAGCAGTCCCGCGAGATATCGAATATCATGAAGGTAATCGACGATATAGCCTTCCAAACCAACATCCTCGCGCTGAACGCCGCTGTGGAGGCAGCCCGCGCGGGTGCGGCGGGCAAAGGCTTCGCGGTGGTTGCGGAGGAAGTGCGCGGTCTCGCGAACAAATCAGCCGACGCGGCTAGGAGTACCGCCACCCTCATTGAAACATCGAGCGCTCAGATCGCCGAGGGGAACAAGATCGCGGAGAAGGCCGCCGCCGAGTTCTCGGTCTTTGCGGACAGGATCGCAGAGGTAGCTGAGCGAAACATCTCCGTGGCGCAGGAAAACGCGGACGAAGCGCATCGTCTCACGTCCGTCGCCGGAGATATGACGGAGGACGTGGAGAGGTTATATATTAGAGGTATTGAAAATTGCGTGTTTGCCTGCAAGGTGAACGAGAGAAGCGTTTACGGGCGGTCGTCTCCGACCGCCCGTGAATATTTACAACCATTGCGGGGGAGGGAGGTATCTCACTCCCCGAACCATACGCGCATTTGGTTTAATCCCCTGTTGCCCCATGCGTAGTAAGGTATGAGCGTTAGGGTTGCTTCTTCTTCTCTTGGAGGAACGCCGGAATACAGCGCGTCTCCGCTGAGCAGTCTTATGCAGGATGCTTGGAGCGGCACAATCCCGCCCAGCAAGTCTTTATCATAAATTCCGGTTATAATCTCCGCGACGCGAGGCAGGATGATGTTTTGCAGTTCCCCGCCGTTGTCCGTACCCTCGGCGCAATAGACGAGAGGACCGCGCATAACGGCTGTTTTCCGCACATTTTCCCGGATGCTCGTGTGGGCATAGACCCGCCGGGCGGGCATTCCGAAGGCTAAAACCAAGCAGTCATTGGCTGACCACACTCTTTTTATATAGCAGTATCCGTCACGCAGATTCGCGGAAAGATCGACAATTTCGCCGTTCAGCGAAATCTCGGCGGCTTCCGCCCACTCCGGGATTCGGAACGCGAAGCAAAATTCCGAGCGCTCCCCGGTGAACGTATAGCGTATCTCTCCGTCCCACGGGTAATTTGTATCTAAAAAGATCTCCGTGTTTTGAACCTTTACCGAACCGTTGATAAACAGATTTGAGTATACAGTGCCGCCGCCTGCGCCCCATGCGTATGAACCGATCGAGGAAATCAGCCTTGCCGTGTTGGGCGGGCAGCAAGCGCAGGAGTACCACGGCGGGCGCTCCGGCAATACATGCCGGTAACCGTATAAGCTTCCCGAAACGCCGGGGGTTACCTCAAGCGGATTGCAATAAAAGAAATTTGTGCCGGAAAGGCTCATACCACTGATAACCGAATTATAAAGCGCCAACTCTATGACATCGGCGAACTTCCCGGACGGGCAAATCTCCAGCATTCTTCTCGCGAAAAACACAAGACCGATGGAGGCGCAGGTTTCCCCGTATACCGTGTCGTTGGGCAAATCGTAATCAATGGAAAACGCTTCCCCGTCCACGGTGGCTCCGATCGCTCCGGTAATGTAGAGCTTTCTTTTTGTTATGCTGTCCCATAACCCAAGACACGCTTCGTATAAGCTCTCGTCGCCCGCTTCGGCCGCCAGATCAGCCATCGCGCTGTACATGTATACGGCTCTGACGGCATGACCCACAGCTTCCCGCTGTTCCCTCACCGGCACATGAGCTTGATTGTAGCGATAATCGCCGTTTGGTTTGCCCCAGACGATGAAGTCCGTGCTTTCTTTATCAAAATAATTCGGGGCTTTTCCGCGTTCGTCTATAAAGCGCTTTGAAAGTTCGAGATATTTTCCCTCGCCCGTAACCCTGTACAGTTTTACCAAGGCCAGCTCAATCTCTTGATGCCCCGGGTACCCTTTCGTCTTTTGTGAGATGAAGCGATCGTACAGCATATCCGCCAGTTTTTGAACGATACGCAGAAGGGAGTCCTTCCCGGTTGCTTCGTAATACGCAACACCGGCTTCCATCATGTGTCCGGCGCAGTATAACTCGTGCGCTTCCCGCAGGTTAGAGAATTTCTCTAAATTTTGATGAATTGTAAAGTATGTATCGAGATACCCGTCCGGTTCCTGAGCGCGACCGATAAGCGCAATTATCTCGTCCGCCCTTTTCTCAAGCGCCGGGTCGGGGTGCGCCGATAACGTATAACTTACCGCTTCAAGCCACTTGGCGAGGTCGGAATCCTGAAAAACCCAGCCGTAAAAATCGCCTTCCGATTCCCCGGCGGCAATTCTGAAATTCTCAAAGACATGGCTCTTTTCCGCGCCCGGAATCTCGTCCGCCATGATTTTTTCTTGATAAGGAATCACGGTGTTCCGCACAAGCTCTTGGTAAGCGCCCCAAAAGCCGCCGGTTACTTTTACATCCCTTAGCGGAATTCCGGAAAACACTCTCATTGCTGGAATACTACCCGCGCGAATTTCCCCTTGCCGCGCTTTAGCAACACGGGCGCGTTGCCCGGGATCGTTTCGTTCGGGTCGGTTTTACGCTCGTTATCGAGCAGTATGCCGCCTTCCTTGCAGAGCCGCCGCGCCTCGCTGCCGCTTACGGCTAGACCCGCGTCTAAAACCAGCTTCCAAAGAGGAACCTCACCCATTGGCAGTTTGACTTCGGCGACCGTGTCGGGCGCGCCGCC
>DBDP01000044.1 GCA_002293625.1 Clostridiales bacterium UBA929
TTTTCGTAGATCTGCGTGATCGAATAGACACGCCCCGCGTTGATCAGCAGGAAGGACAGAATCCGCAGTTCCACCGGGGTCAGGCGCACTGGCTCGCCGTCCAGCGTAATCGTCCTGCTCTCGTTGTCCAGTTCCAGCCCGCCGCTTCGGTACACCGCCGGGGTCACGTCCTGCGCGCCGAGCTGGGTATACCGCCGCAGCAGACTTTTGACCCGCGCGATCANNCATCCCCAGCCCCATGATCTTGTCGGTGTCCTCGCTCTTGGCCGAGAGCATCAGGATCGGTACGTTGCTGCCCTCCCGAATGCGCAGCGTCGCGCGGATCCCGTCGAAGCCGGGCATCATCACGTCCATGATAATCAGCTGTACGTCATGCTCCCGCGCCGCCTCCACGGCTTCCGGCCCGGTATGCGCCGTCAGGACGCCATAACCCTCGTGCCGCAGATAGATACCGATCGCCTCGGCAATCTCGCGGTCGTCGTCGCAAACGAGAATGGTCATCCGGTTCCCTCCCTTACGAAATCCAGTGTAACAGTATTTTCTTACAAACGGGTTGATGTAAATCTTAAGGGTTTCTTAAAAAACGATAAAAAACGCACGGCGCGCCGAGGCGCGCCGTTATTTTTTCCAAGATATTACCATTCTTCTATCAATAGTCCGTCAATACGTTCAAAGTGCTTTATATTACGGGTAATCAGACAGTAGCTGTTTGCCAGACAATACGCGGCGATTAGTATATCGGCATCTTCGATCGGTTTTCCATTTTGGCTTAGTGAAGCATAAATATGAATTGCCTTTCCCCAAACATTCTCGTCGAATACGCCAACAGGAACGTTTTGCCGTAACTCCATATACTCCCGCAGCTTCTTGCGCATTCCCTTAGCCAGCAAACCTCTTCTTATCTCATAATCCGCCATTTGAGGAATGATAAACTTATGCCCATTATCCAGCGCGGCATTGGCGTTTTTGTAGGCGCTTTCTTCTTCTTTTAGGAAAAGGGTAAGAATGTTTGTGTCGAGAGCATACGTCATAGTTCCAGCTCTCTCCCAATATGAAAGCGTTCGTTTATAACGGCATCAAAGGCTTCGCCAAGCGGTTCATCACTTATTTTACTTAATCCGGCTGATAGTCGCTGTAAGGCTTCCCTCTGCTTCTGAGACTCCGCTTTTCGTTGATTTCCTCATCAAAGATAAACTACAGCCCGCCGCATTGCCGGTATATGAACCAACCTGCCGTCGGGTATAAACCGTCCGTCCGCTTGGAAATACCCACGATATGTTTGTATCATCTTTTCACTCAGCTCCTGCCACTTGTGTTACGAATCACTTACGAGCAGTTTACCACAAACGAAACAGAAAATCAACAATTATCCATATTATTGAATTTCCCGGCGGAACCCTCTCATACCGTATCGTCTTTCTCCACCCAGTCCCGGACATTCACCACAGAGAATGCGTCGCGCGTGTTGCGGATGATTACCCGGGAAATGCCCGCGTTGATGATCAGACGCCGGCACATGGGGCAGGGGGTGCCGTTTGCTTCCAAGTTACCGTCCGCGTCGTGGCAGGCAAGATACATGGTGGAGCCGAGCATCTGCTCCCGCCCTGCCGCGATGATGGCGTTTGCCTCGGCGTGGACGCTGCGGCAGAGTTCATACCGCTCCCCGTGCGCCACGTTGTGGTTTTTTCGCGTGCATTCGCCGATATCCGTGCAGTTTTGCCGCCCGCGCGGCGCGCCCGCGTAGCCGGTCGAGACAATCACGTCGTTTTTGACGATAATCGCGCCGTAGTTACGGCGAAGGCATGTCCCGCGTTCCAGCACCGTCTCGGCAATGTCTAAGTAATAATTCTCTTTTCCCCTGCGTTCCATTCCGGCTCCCTACCTTTTCTTTTGTATGGGTCTTTTTTGTTGAACGACCGGTTCAGGCGGCTTTTCCCGTACACGGATGAAAATCTGCGGCGCGCCGATCTGCGCGAACAGAGCCGCTGCTGCGGCTAGACCCCAAACCGTCTCCCCACGCGCCACGATGTCCTGCCAAAGCCGCCCCGGCGAGACAAAATACAGCAGCGCGTTCCCGAATATCACCGGCAGGTTTTCAATATACGCCGACAGCTCCACTTCCCGCATCTCCTCCATTTCAAGAGGATACGCCCCATAAATGCCGGATACCGCGCCCATCGTGAAGCAGACGAACAAATACGCCCCCACCGCCGATACCACGCCGGTGACGACGCGGCACACAAGGAAGCTCATATCCGCGTTTCTGGAGAACAGCATAAACAGCAGCACGCTGACCGACGGGGTGAGTACAATCGCGGAGACGAACACGATATACGGTACCATCGCCAAAAAGCCCGCGACGGCGAACACCGCCGACACCACCGAAACGGTCAGCACCGACGTCAGGGCAAAGGACACGACGCCCCCACGCTTCTTTTTCTCTTCTTCCTGCATCACGATCCCCTTCCGTGAACGCTGACCGACGCGTCGCCGGTAACCAAACTGCCCTTGACCGTAAGGGTATAAGCACCGATTTCTCGGCGGTAATTGATTGTCTCGGCGGAAGTATATCCTGGCATCTCCCATGCGATGATGGCGCAAAGAGCGTTAATCTCCGGCGGGTTGAGGTAGGGGGAGAGGACGGAGTGCGCCTGTTTCAGCGCGCCGGAAATGGTCTTAATGGGGATGGAGAAGAAATTAAACGCCGCGTCCATCCGCGAAAGCTCGTCCCCGGTAAACGTTACATTCAGCGCGATCGTGCCGTCCAGCAGGCTGTAAGCCCACTCGCCATCGGAGGAACGGAGGTCGCTGTAGCCGCCCGAACGCAGCGCGTTCTGTATCTCCGCCGCGCTTTTCACTTCGATACGGTCGGTGTGCGTGATGTAATATATCGTTTCGCGCTGCCAAACGAGCATACTGATAATAAAGCCCAGCAGTATGCCTGCCGTGAATCCCAGAATATAACGGCGACGCCGTTTTCCTCCGCGTTTCGGGGTTTTGTTCGGTAAAATAGTGCGTCACCCCTTGTACCGTTTGCCCCCTTCGATCCGAAGGGGGTGGCGTCCGCACGGACGCCGGGGAATGTCATGCCCGGCTGGGCAGAATCCGTAAAAAATTTCCGCCCGCAATCAAAGCGCGCGTGTGTTCCTCAAATGGCAGCGCGTTAATCAGCGAGGGGATGTCCTCGGTTCCGGCAATCCCGTCCGGCAACGGTTCGCACCCGTCGAAATCGCTCCCGATCCCCACATGCTCTACCCCCATAACGGAGACGGCGTATTCGATGTGCCGAGCCACGTCCGCGATAGACGCATCGTTCCGCCCGGTTAAGAACGGGGGATAGAAGGTGACGCCCAGCACACCCCCGGCTTGGGCGAGCGCCGTAAGCTGCTCATCGCTGAGGTTGCGCGGGTGAGGACACAACGCGGCACAGCAGGCGTGGGAAACAATCGGAACCGTGCGGCAACACACCAAAACGTCCCAAAAGGTACGGGACGAAGCGTGGGAGAGGTCAACCAATGTCCCGGCGTCCTCTAAGGCGCGAACAACATCGCGCCCCAGCGGGGTCAGACCGCCGCCTTCGCCTTTGCAGCCGCCCGCGAGGCAGTTGTCGTGGTTCCACGTTAGCCCGAAGAAAACGGGCTTTCGGGCTATAAACGGAGCCAAGTCAGCGAGGCACGTCACCGTGTCGCCGCCCTCAACGGCGGGAAGCAGCGCGCAGTTCGCGCTGCCG
>DBDP01000095.1:0-1275 GCA_002293625.1 Clostridiales bacterium UBA929
GGTATGGCAGTCCTGCCGGACGTGCGGGGGTTCGGCGTCGGCGCGCTGATGCTGCTTTGCGGCGAGGATCGCGTCCGTCAGATGGGGGTGTCCCGCCTTTGGTGCGACGCGCGAATCGGCGCGGCGGATTTTTACCGTAAATACGGTTGGGAGAGCGTCGGGGGCGTTTACGAGATCCCGACGGCGGGAATGCACTGCAGGATGAGGAAGTCGCTCGGACAGGCGGCGCAATGCGGCGGAAAAGGGGACACGGAATGAAACCGTATATTCGCAAAGCGAATTATTACGAAACGGATCAGATGGGGATTATCCACCACGCCCACTATATCCATTGGTTTGAGGAAGCGCGGGTGGACTTCATGGAGCAGATGGGGTACGGTTACCAAAAGGCGATGGAGTGCGGGCTGGATTTCGCGCTGCTCTCGGCGCACTGCGAATATAAGTCGATGGCGCGTTTTGGGGACAAGCTGTCTATACAAATACGCATCACGGAGCTGACCCCGGCACGGATGACGGTTTCGTACGACGTTGCCGACGCCGGATCAGGCGAGCTGCGGGCGACGGGGTACACCAAGCACTGCTACTACAACGCGGCGCTAAAGCGCCCCGTGTCGCTTAAAAAAACCATGCCGGAGCTGTACGCGCTGTTTGAGGCGACAATGGTATGAACATTTTTCACCCGCTGACCCGGCGTTGGTTTGCCTCCGCGCTGGGCGAGGCGACTGCCGTGCAGAAAGAGGCGTGGCCGGCAATCGCTTCGGGCGGGCATACGCTGGTGAGCGCGCCGACCGGCACCGGCAAGACACTGTCGGCGTTTTTGGTGTTCCTCGACCAAATGCTCGCGGAGTCGCGGGCGGGGACGCTGAAGAAAGAACTGCAAGTGATCTACATCTCCCCTCTGAAGGCACTCGCGGGGGACATCCGCGAAAACCTGCGCCGCCCGCTGTACGGCATCGCGGACGAGGCGGCAAAAGCGGGCTTCCCATCGGAAGCAAGCGGCGTAACGACCGCCATCCGCACCGGCGATACGCCTGCCTACGAGCGCCAGAAGATGATCAAAAATCCGCCGCACATCTTGATTACGACGCCGGAGTCCCTCTATCTGCTCCTGACGAGCAAGTCCGGCAAGACCATACTGCGGACGGCGCGCGCCGTCATCATCGACGAACTGCACGCCGTGATCGACAGTAAGCGCGGCGCGCATCTCATGCTTTCGCTCGCGCGTTTGGACACGTTATGCGGGCGGGAGTTGCAGCGCGTCGGGCTTTCGGCGAC
>DBDP01000095.1:1284-3973 GCA_002293625.1 Clostridiales bacterium UBA929
CCGAAGATGAAGAAAGACACCGCCATCTCGGTGACCGCTCCGGCGGAGAATATGCACAGCCTTCCGCACGGTACCATCTGGCCAGAGCTTGCGAGCGCGGTTTACGACCGATGCCAAAAAGCCCGCACCGCGCTCGCGTTCGCGGACGGACGCCAGTTTGTCGAGAAGCTGGCATATCACGTTAACCGGCAGGCGGAGGTTCCGAATCTTTCGGCGGAGGACGTATTCGCAAAGACGCACCACGGGTGCGTTTCGAAAGAACAGCGGCTCCGCGCGGAGAACGACCTGCGGAGCGGGAAACTGCGCCTGTTGTGCGCCACATCGTCGATGGAACTGGGGATCGACGTGGGAGAGATCGACCGCGTGATGCAGATCGGATGCCCAAGCTCCGTTTCGAGTATGCTGCAGCGTCTCGGACGCGCCGGGCACAATCCGGGGCGGGTGAGCGTTATGGATATCTTTCCCCGCACCGACCTTGAAGGGCTGTATTGCGGTCTGACAGCGCGGGTGGCGACGGACGGAGGGGTGGAGAATCTGCATCCGCCGCGTATCTGTTTGGACGTACTGGCGCAGCACTTGGTTTCGATGGCGAGCGATGAAGATGGGTACTCCGTTGAGGACGTAATGGAGCTTCTGCCCCGCGCCTACCCGTTTCGAAACGTGACGCGGGACGACGTTGAGAGCGTGCTTCGTATGCTTGCGGGGGACTATGAACACGGGCGGGATCTGCCGGTGCGCCCGCGTATCCTCTATGACCGCATCAACGGGCGGGTCGAGGGCGATACCTACAGCCGGATGCTGGCGGTGTCCGCGGGCGGGACGATCCCCGACCTCGGAATGTACGCCGTGAAAACCGAGAGCGGTGCGAAGCTGGGCGAACTGGACGAGGAGTTTGTCGGCGAGGCGCGGGTAGGGGATCGTTTCCTGCTCGGTTCGTTCGCGTGGAAGATCGTGAAGATGGACAAAGAGACCGTTACCGTCGCGCCGACCTCTCCCGCCGGAGCGCAGCCGCCGTTTTGGAAACTCGCGTGGAACTCGCGCCGCTTACAGACGGGGCTTGCTTTCGGCAGGCTCCTGCGCCGCCTGAACGAAGGGGAGATACAAGACTGCCTGCGGGATTGGCTGCTGGACGACGCGGCAGTAAAAAACACCGCGGTGGTTTTGGAAAGCCAGCGGAATATCACCGGCGGCTTCCCCGACGACCGCACCGTTATCGCCGAACACTTTGAAGACGAAGCGGGTGAACAGCAGATCATGATACACTCGGTTTTCGGAAAGCAGGTCAACGCGCCGCTGTCACTGCTGCTTCAGGAAACGGTAAAACGGATGGGGATCGAAACCTATTGTTACGCCGCAGACGACGGGATCCTGCTGATGGCGAGTTTCGGAGGGATTTTGCCGGACGGGCTGCTCACGCGGTTAAACCCGGAGACGGCGCGCTCAACCCTTGAAACGCTTCTGCCGTCGTCCTCGCTCTTTAATATGCTGTTCCGGCACAACGCCGGGCGCGCGCTGATGATGGGCGTCCGCAAGGGCAAACGCCAGCCGCTCTGGGTTCAGCGTCTGCGCGGCGCGGAGATGCTGAACGCGGTGATAGGGGTGGACGACCATCCGCTGATCCGCGAGACGAAACGGGAGTGCTTGGAGGATTATTGGGACTTAGACGGGCTGGAATGGCTGCTGAACGGGTTCCGTTCGGGGCAAATCGGGGTGCGGGAGATGCATACCGCCTTTCCTTCGCCGATGTCGCTGCCGCTGCGGCGGCAAGCCGAGAATACCCTTTTGTATGATTATTTCCCGACGACGGGGAAGATACAGAACGCCGAAATGTTGGAGGAGATGCAAAAGATCAAACCCGCCGCCGAACAGCTGGCGCGGGCGTCAGACCGAAAAAAGCTGCCGGAGGACGAGAAACAGCTCCATTCGCTCTTGATGATGGAGGGCGACCTGATCGCCGGGGAGCTGGAACTGCCGCCCGAGTGGTTTGAGTCGCTCGCGCGTCAGGGTCGCGCCCTGTACGTTGAGCCGGGGCTGTGGATCGCCGCCGAACACGCGCCGGAATATGCTGACGCTTTGGAAGAGGGCAAGACAGACGCGCTGGGGCGTATCGTCCGGCGTTCGCTTCGCTATCGGGGAGCGCAGACCGCCGGGCAGGTATCCGAGCGGTACTTCCTGCCGGAGGAAACGGTGCGGGACATATTAAACCGTCTGCGCGATGCCGTTGTCGAGGACGGCGGGCTGTATTACCACGCCGACGTATACGAGCGGGCGCGGCATGAGACGGTCGCGGCGCGGCGCAGACAGGTCAGGACGGTTCCGCCGGAACGATACGCGGCGATGCTCGCGAGTTGCCTTGCGGTATCCGCTCCGCCGGGGGAGCAGTTGAGGCGCGCGGTCGCTTCGCTCGGCGGGATACCCTTGCCCCCGGCTATGTGGGAGGGGACGCTCTTTCCAGCGCGTGTAGGGTCGTACAACCCCGCGCTGCTGGATTCGCTGCTCGCGGGCGGCGATTGGTTTTGGGTGTTTTCGGACGGCGCTCTGACGTTTCATCCGGGTGCCGATATCGACTGGGAAACTGACTTAGCGCCCGTTTCGGACTCCCTCACGGGAAACGAGCGGATACTCTATGACGCGCTTCTGCGGCGCGGCGCGAGTTTTTCCGCGCCACTCGCTTCTTTACTGCCGGACA
>DBDP01000095.1:4040-10564 GCA_002293625.1 Clostridiales bacterium UBA929
CCGCCCAAGCGGCGCATCGCGGCGCAGGTGAAAGCCATGACGGAGGGGCGATGGGAGGCGGTGCGCCCGCTGACGGAGGTGTCGGCGGAGGCGCGGCTTCTGCGTGTTTTCGAGCGGTTTTCGATCGCGTGCCGGGAAACGTGGAAGCTCTTAGAAAAACAGTTCCCGTGGTCTTCCGCGCTGGAGATTCTGCGCGGCTGGGAATACACGGGGCGAGTTCGGCGCGGCTACTTCGCCGAGGGCTTGTCCGGCGCGCAGTTTGTGCTGGCGGAGCATTTTGATGGGGTGGTTTACGCGCTGGAAAATCCGGCGCGGGACGTACTTTGGCTCCCGGCGGCCGACCCGTACCAGCTTTGGGGACGGGTTTTGCCGCATATGCCGGAGCGGGAGTTTGTCTGCCACGCCGGGAGCGTCGTCGCGCTCGCCGAAGGAGTTCCGGCGGCGGTGTTTGAGCGTCAGGGACACACACTTCGGGTGTTTGACCAAGAAATCCTGCCGGAAGCGCTGCGCGTCTTCGCGGAAGCGTTTCTGAAAAAACGCCTCTATCCGCGCTTACGGCGTCTGACGGTGAAGCAGTACCCGAAAGAAGCGGCGTCCGCGCTGAAGCATGCGGGGTTTTCGCCGGTGATGCTGGATTATGAACTGTATCGGTGACGGCGGCTATTGCAGGTCGCTATTACTTCCCACGATGTGCGTGCCGAAGTAAAACCCCAATACAGTACCCAGAATCCGTTCAAATTGCTGCATTGTTTCGCTTGAAACAAAATGCTCGGGCACAAATATGGAAATGCAAAACGCGAGCACCAATATCACAGCAACTATATCTTTCATATTCGAAAATATTCTCTTCATAGAAAGCCCCCCGATACAGTATATGTGCTTTCCTGTTTTTTGGCAAACGAATATAATTAAGAAACTCTAAAACTCCCGCTCCGGCTCGTGGTACTGAATAGCGGCTCTTAATAACCAGCGGTGCGCCGAATCCAAAATTAACGGTGCGCCGAGTCGGCGCACCCTACGCATTCTATGAACAAACAATGAACATTTACCAGCGCAAGGATAAACTGGCGCGAAAGGAAAAGACTATGGACAAACCCATTAAGGAGGTCTTTTCCGTGAATACAAAAAAGAAAACCACGCTGATAACAGTATGGATCCTGGCGGCAATTCTGCTAATTACGCCTGTATGGGCCATCACTCTGGAGAAGTCGGGGGATCCCGATATTTGGTTCTCGGTGACCGATTTCACCGCTCTTTGCGGGGACGTTGAGTCTCCGTTGGCGGGTATCGTCGTCACCTCGCTGCCGGAATCCGGCTCTTTGGTTTACGGCGGACGCGCGCTGATGGCGGGGGAAGCCGTTCCGGCTCCGACGCTGGGCGCGCTGTCCTACCGATCGGTTCCGAACGGCGAACGGACGGTCACATTCAACTTTATCCCTGTTTTTGAAGACGGCTCGGTGGCGAAAACCATCACGGCGTCTCTGACGGTGCAGTCGGTCGACAATAAACCGCCCTCGGCGCAGGACATTGATGTTAAGACGTATAAAAATGTCCCCGTTACCGGAACATTCCAAGCCGAAGACCCGGAGGGCGATGCGCTGACGTACCGCGTCACGACCAAGCCGCGCCGCGGTGAGATTGAAGTCGGCTCCGACGGACGCTTCATCTACACCCCCTTCCGCAACAAGACCGGTTCCGATACCGTTTCGTATGTCGCCGTTGACGCCTACGGAAACGTTTCGCCGGATGCGAAAATCAACGTGAAGATCGAGAAGCCGGATACGAAAACGACGTATGCGGATATGGAAGGGCATCCCGCACAGTACGCCGCTATCCGTCTCAGTGGTGAGGGGATTTTCACCGGGCAGATGATGAGCGGGAATTACTATTTCCGCCCCGATGAACCCGTCAGCCGTGCCGAAATGATAGCGATGGTTGTTCGCACAATCGGGCTGGAGACAGAACCCGTTACCATGACAGGTTTTTATGACGACGCCGAGATTCCCGCGTGGTTCAAACCTTACGCGCAGACAGCCTTGAAAGCCGGTATCATTTCCGGCGGACGTTCGCCGGACGGGCGGGCGGTAATGAACGCCGGGGAATTCATCACCCTAAACCAAGCAGCCACCGTCATCAACAACGCGCTGAGACCTGTCAACGTGCCGCTGGAGGCTGAAGCCGTTACGGTTTGGTCTGCACAGGCTATTGCGAACCTTGACGCGGCGGGGATGTTCGATGAAATTGCCGTATCGGGCGGCGACAGACTGCTGACGCGCGGCGAAGTCGCGATCCTGCTCGTCCGCGCGATGGACGCCTATGAAACCTCGCAGCCCAAAAACGGACTGCTGAGCTGGGTATTCGGTTGGTAACGAAACGAAGTGTACAAGCCGGGGTGCGTATCCCCGGCTTGTTAATTTTTGTTCCCGCTGTTGACGGGGAGGTATTAAGCAAGTATACTGGGGTTACACGGGGCGGTACAGAGAGAAGGGGTGGACAAGCATTGGATATAGAGCAAATCGCCCGGATGCGCTATCACGGGCTGTACTTATCGCGGACATGCCCGGACATTACGGCTCTGTCGCGTGAGCTGCTCGGGCTGCACTGCTGGTTTCACCGCAATGTGGCGTTTTCCGCGCGGTATGAACCGAATTACCGACCAAGCATATGAAATGGTTGACGGTATCCGCTGGGGAGTCGCGGGGAGGATATAGATTACCGTTATAACGGAAAACCCCGCCGCTCTGCTCTGCTTCATCCTAAGTTTCTCTCATAAAGCGATTATTCGTTGTTATTTGTTAACTGTTCGTTGTTCGTTGACGAAACGCCCGCCGCGAACACCTCTTTTGCGCGCGTCATCAGGAAGGTTATTATCATCATCAGTACGCCGGTGACAATCAACAGCGATTCTACCGATACGAAGTCCGCAATCGGACCGAACACCAGCATCGAGAATGGCATGGCAAAGGATTCGGTGATGGCTATCAAGCTAAAAACCCGCCCCATAAAATCCGGCTGCACGCGCTGCTGCAATACCGTCATTGCCCCTGTGTTAATTACCGGCACCGTCATTCCCATCGGCAACATTACACCTAAATAGTACCAAAAATTCGGTGAAAATCCCATCAGCAGCGTTGTCAGTCCGAATACGCCGCACCCGGTTACCACCATGCTAACCTTGTTGCGGAATTTCGCGGCAAGCAAACCCACGAGAAGCCCGCTAAGCGTCATTCCGGCGGCGAACACCGTTTCGTGGACGACCAAAAGCCACGCGGCGTCGCCAAAACTCCTTTTTACCATCAGCGGCGTGAGAAAGGCAACCGGACCGAACATCAGCATGAAGGTCATGTTGAAACCCACAAAATGCTTAAGCCATTTTCTTTCCAGCATGTACTTCATGCCGATTCGCATATCGGAAAAGATGCGCCGTTTTTCCGTGCCGCTTTCCGGCACTTGGCGTGCGGCTGTTTTTATCAGCAGAAGCAGAGCGATACCGATCACGGCGGTCAGCACATCCACCCAAAAGATCGACATTAAACGCTCCCCCGCGGCGGCGTACAACGCTCCGGCGGCAGCCGGAGAAAGAAGCCCTATTGCGCGTATGCTTGCGTTGATGCCGTTTACGCGCATCAAACTATCCTGCGGCACGATTTCGGGCAAAAACGCGCTCACGGCGGGCATTTGAATCCCCGCGCCGAGGGAACGGACAGCCGAAATCACAAATAGGAGCCATATATAGTCGTGTCCGAGCGTAAACAATACGGCAAGAATGGCGGTGGTAAACGCGATCATTCCGTCCGCCAAAACAATCATTTTCTTGCGGTTGAAGCGGTCTGCCCATACGCCCGCGAACAAGGTAATCAGCGCCTGAGGTAAAAACCCGCACAGGATGGAAATCGTCATCATCATGCCGCTTCCCGTGATTAATGTGATGTGCATACTGATGGCATACTGCACCAGTGCGGAGCCGAACAGCGAAACGGTTTGCCCCGATAGGAAGAGAATGATTTTAGAATTCGGTTTCATGTAACCCCCCAATATGTTAAAAAGGAAAAGCGCGGGGCTTCCCCGCGCTCATACCAGAGCTTCCTAATACTATACGCTGCTGTTTTTACGGATATTACCGCCAACCATATACAGGATAGGCAGAACAAGACCTCCGATCATACCGCCGAACAGGCTTGCGCCGAAATCATCCAAAACATTATAACCGTTGAAGACGGCAAACGCCCAGCCGAAGTCAATTACCCTCAGCACAATCAGGATAATCCCAAACACGACCACCGTCATGCCCTTAGCCGGAGACTTCGAAAAGTTGATTCCCGCGATACCGAACGCGAGCATAACACCCGCGGCCAGCAATTCGTAAACCAAGACGGCGACAACAGAGCCACCCAAAAGATACCCGAAGAGACTGTCCATCCCCGCAATGCCCGACAATCCCGTAATAACCCCAATGCCGCCGAAAATGGTCATCAAAATGCCGGTGACCTTAATCATCTTCCTGCCGGGTTGCGGCGTTTTGGCTGCCGCTCGGGTTACCGGGGGATACGCTCCCTGCGGAGCGTAAGGGTTTTGATTGTACTGCTGGTTCGGTTGGCTGTACGCATTTGGCGGCGCGTAGGGTTGTTGCGCTCCGGGCTGCTGATCTGCTGCTTGCTGCTGCGCTTGCTGGTTCGCGGCGAGCTGCGCACCCGGGCAGGTGCAAAGCGCGTTGTCCTCCAACGCTTTACCGCAGTACATGCAAAATTTCATACTTTTCTCTTCCTTTCCCTCTACTTAAAATTTTGTATCCCGCGCTCCTTTTTTACGCACGACCCCGCCTACGATATACAGAATCGGCAGCACACAGGAGAAAATCAAATCAAAGAAATAAGAAAATTCATAAAACGATGCAAACGAATTGCTTACGGATATAACCGACCAAATGAAATCAATCACGAGCAGCAGAACCAAGGTGACTCCAAAGATAGAGATTACAGACGCTTTTGAGCGGTCTTTGGAAAATACGATACCCGCGATGCCGAATCCGAGCATCAACAGCGCAATCAGCATCTCAAAAACCCAAACCCCGCTGACACCGCCGCCCGAAAACGCCGCAACATTCTCGCCGTAACCATAGTCCGGGCGCATGGCACTATCTAATTCGGCTAACTTTCCCATAAGGAGGATTCCGCCGATAATTGTCATCAGAATACCGGTGACTTTTATCATCGTTCTGCCCGGCTCTATCTTTTTCGGAGGTGTCGGTTGGTACGGATACGGGTATGGGTACGGGTATCCGTTCGGGGGGTAGGGGTACTGCTGCTGCGGATAAGCATTTGGCGGATATGGCGGGGGATGGTAGGGCGGTGGATACGGCGGGGGATTCTGTGCATATGGCGGGTAGGGTTGTTGGGGTTGCTGCGCATTCGGTGTCGGCGATGCCGTGTCAGCCGGACTCGGAATGGGCGGCATTTGCGGCGTCTCTGCGCCGGAGGATGTTTCCTCCGCTTGATTGGGGGCTTCCTGCTGACAAGAACAGATTTCGTTATCGTTCAATGTCGAGCCGCAATAGACGCAAAACTTCACAAATACCCCTCCCTCTCCTATAATGTATGATTGAGATTATACAACAGAATAGGTTTACCGTCAAGCGCGAGAGACAGAATTTGTCGAAACCCCGTAAAACCGCATTCCGTTTTCCCATGTCATCTGCTCCACATGCTCCGCCGGCTGCTGCCGCGCGTCCGCGAGCGTCGCGATGATGTGCCGGATCATGCGGCTGTCGCACCGTTTCCCGCGCAACGGTTCCGGAGCGAGATAGGGCGCGTCGGTTTCGGTTAGCAGCAAATCGTCCGGCACGGCGGCGGCGGCTTCGCGCAGCGCCGCGTTTTTCTTATACGTCACCGAGCCGGTGAACGAAACGTACATCCCCATTCCGGCAACTTCGCGCGCCAGCGCCGCGTCCCCGGTAAAGCAGTGGAACACGCCCCGCAAGCCCTTGTGGGCGCGTAGGATATCCAAACAGTCCCCGTGCGCGTCGCGGTCATGGATAATGACCGGCAGACGGTAACGCTCCGCGAGGCAGATTTGCGCTTCAAACGCTTCCCGTTGCTCTTCGCGGCTTGGCGGCGTGAAGCCTTCCGCAGGGTAATAATCCAGCCCGCACTCACCCACGGCAACGATTTTAAACCGCTCCGCTTCGCGCAAAAACCCTTCCAGCGCGATTAAATCATCTTTAGAAGCGGAGCAGTTCGGGTGAATCCCCGCCGCCGCGTGGATGAAGGGATACCGCGCCGCAATCTCCAAGACCCGCGCCTGATCGCCCATTGACGTTCCGGGCATCACAATATGCCCCACGCCGTCGACGGGCATCGTCGCCAAAAGCTCGTCTCGGTCGGGGTCAAAACGCGCGTCGTCATAGTGCGCGTGCGTATCAAAAATCATGATTCCTCCAACGGTTCGTCCCGTGCGTCTAAGCGCGTCCGACCGGGCTTCAGCACTTTGACATCGGTGCGGTGGAGCGTCTTCACCGGCGTGTCGGG
>DBDP01000095.1:10723-10845 GCA_002293625.1 Clostridiales bacterium UBA929
TGCTCCTTCGCCATCTTGATCGACACCGGCTGAAATTCATCCAAGAACGAGGAGCAGCAGAACTGCTTGCCGCATACGCCAAGCCCTCCGAGCATCCGCGCTTCGTCGCGCACGCCGATCTG
>DBDP01000011.1 GCA_002293625.1 Clostridiales bacterium UBA929
CGTATCCGCCGAAGGCGGTGGCGGCGAGGTTGCCGTGGCGGCTGAATAACGCTAAACGGGACGCCGAAGCGTCCCGTTTTTAGCGCGTTGCAGGAACGATCGACCGATCGGTATTTACGGACGCGCAATGCGCGCCCCTACGGTGTTTTGGATCCAACGGCGCTTCGAGGGCGACGCGCCCTACTTTTTCTTTTTGACCGCCACAATAACGATACACACGACAACAAGCACTCCCAAGCCAATCAACAGATAAATCAGCCAGCCGGACGTTCCTGTTTCTTCACCGACCGGCTCAGAGGGTGACGGGGACACAACCCCTTCCGGCGAGGGTGTAACCTCCGGCGGGTTATCGACCGGCGGCTCGGCGGCAACGGCGGTGGATTCTCCGGCATTTTCGGTTTTGATGTTATCATATTCCCCGGCGAGAAAACCTTCGGGGTCGGCGGCGGCGTAATAGGCATACTTAGCGTCGGTGACTTCTCCGAATAGGAGCGGGTCGCCTGCCGAGCGCCAACTGGTGGGATCGTCGATCCCCCAAACGGTGACACGGGAGATATGGTCGGCGTACTTCTTGTAAATCAAAAACAGTTCCGCGTATAGCCGCGCCTGCTCCATCTCTTCATCTTCGGTCAGGATCGGCGTGTAATCCGGCCAGCTTCCGCCGGGTATATCCAGCTCGCTGATGATTACCTTAACGCCCGCTTCAATAAAACGCTGGATGGTCGCTTCCACCGCTTCGGGGCGCAACCCGTTTACATTATAATGCGCTTGCAACCCCAAACCCTCGATCAATTTTCGCCCGGGTTCGGTGTTGCGCGGGTCAGTTTCCCATTGCGCGTTCAGTTCCTCGGCCATCATAGCCATAGCCTCGCGCTTGCCGCCCATATCCTCGTTGTAATCGTTAAAGTGCAGCTCCGCGCCGGGGTCGGCCAAGCGGGCGAACACGAACGCGTCGTAAATATAATCCGCGCCGCTCTCTCCGGCGGCGGTATCCGCGCCGTTCTCGTATGCCCGATACCACGGCGCGTCGCCTTCACGCAGATGATCCTTCCAGTCGCTTGGGTTCGCGCCGACGTTGGTGCTGATCGCCTCGTTGACGACGTCCCACGAGATGACTTTCCCTTTGAAATGACCCGCCACCTCGTTGATATAAGCCTCCATGTTGGCTTTCGCCTCCGCGCGGGTGAGCGGTTCATCGTCGGCATTCAGGTTGAGCCAATCCGCGGACTGGCTGTGCCACACAAGCGTGTGACCGTGAATCAAAAAACCGTCGTTGATTAGGGTCTCCAGTGCCGAATCGATGTGAGCATAACGGTAATTGTTCGCCGAGGGGCTGAGGCTCTGCGGCTTCATTTCGTTTCCGGCGGTCATGACATTGAAATGCCGCTTAATCAGCTCGTAGCGGTCGCCCTCCAAATCGCTCGGGGTGAACGCCGTGCCGATTAAGAAGTCGTCTTTGTATATCTCACGCAGAGATGGCAGTTCGATGCTTTTTTGCAAATTACCCGCTCCCGCAGGCCGGAACGCCGCGTTATCGATATAAAAGTCGGTATCCGCGCTGTCGCACTCGACATAGATGGCGAAGATCTCATCTTCCGTGCCCTCGATCTTTCCCGCAAGCTGTGTCCATTCTCCCGACACAGTTTGCTCATTGACGGTAAAATACTGCTCTCCGGCTTGTACGCCCAAGCGGAAAACCGATTCGGACGCACTCTTTACCCATACCGAAACATCGTACAGCACGCCGGGGCTGACGTAGTACGCGACGCTCAGCGACGGACCGTGCCACGGTTGGGAGCGGTCGCTGACCGAAAGCGAGTTGTTTCCCTCATACGCTTCGGCGTTGGAGACGGAGAGAAACTCGGTCTCGCCGCGCCCATTAAAACCCTGCTTGGTGCCGGATTCAAAGCCGAGAATGTTCATGATTTCCGTTTCCTCAGCCGCCGCAACCGGGCAGACGGCAAATAATGTAATTACCGACAGCAGCAACGAGATTCCCGCAAATGCGGTGCGTTTGAACATAAGTATATGTCCCCTTTCCTATTCTAAGCCAATGCCGGGATTATACCATTCCGCTACGGGAATGTCAACGGCGGAGCAACCCCTTCGCGGCAGAAGGTTGAGTAGGGGCGCGCATTGCGCGTCCGCTATTTGAAGAGTATACAAATCCGCAGCCACCCTTCCGCATATTGGGCGGTCATTTGCCCGTTCATCCGTGCGACCAGCGCATGTGAGATCGCAAGCCCCAATCCCGTAGCGTTCCGCGCGGCATTCACGGTGTAGAAACGGTTGAAGAGTTTCCCCGCCTGCACCTCATCCAGTTCGGAGGCGGCGTTTTCAAACACGATCTCCCCCTCTTCGGAAAGCGAGATGGATAAATCCCCGTCACTGTACTTCAGCGCGTTGCTCAACAGATTGCCAAAAACGCGGGAAAGGGCGGCCGAGTCCAGCCGCCTGATTACTTTTGTCTCCGGCATTGAAATCACCGGCGTGATTCCCCGCTCGTTCAGCGCATCGTAATACGCCACGACGCTTTCCTCTAAGACGCCGTTCAGGCAGACGTCAGTCTCGCTCCCCGGTTCCGAAACGGA
>DBDP01000069.1 GCA_002293625.1 Clostridiales bacterium UBA929
TCACAAAAATGGGGCGTTTCCCATTGCTATTACTCGGGTTGCACGTCCTTCTTGTTGGCTTTTTGGGGGAACTCAAGCGTTCTGCCCCTTGCAAAATCTCTTTCTCTGTGTTACAATACGGAAAATGGAAAAACGGGAGAGATAAGAATGAACATCACCATTACAAAGACGAGCGCTCCCAAGCAGAAGCCGGCCGAGGACGGTTTGGGATTCGGTCAGTATTTCTCGGATCACATGTTTTTGATGGACTACAGCGTGGAGGAAGGCTGGCATGACGCGCGCATTGTTCCGCACGGTCCGCTGTCGCTGGATCCCGCCGCGATGTGCCTGCATTACGGGCAGGAACTGTTTGAAGGGCTGAAAGCCTACCGCGGCGCGGACGGAAAAGTGCGCCTTTTCCGCTATATAGACAACATTCGCCGCTTCAACCGTTCCTGTGAGCGGCTTGACGTACCCGTCGTCGGCGAAGAGATATTCCGCGAGGCTATGCTTACTCTGCTGCGCCTTGAGATGGACTGGGTTCCGTACTCGCCCGATACGTCTCTGTACATCCGTCCCTACCTGATTGCGACCGACCCCTATATCGGCGTGCGAAGCTCGAGGAAATACCTCTTCATCCTGCTGCTCTCCCCGGTGGGCGCGTATTATAAAGGCGGTTTGAAGCCTACCAAAATTTACGTCGAGACAGAGGACGTGCGTGCCGTTCGCGGAGGAATGGGTAACGTAAAAGTCGCGGCCAATTACGCCGCCACCATCCGCGCCCAAACCCGCGCCGAAGGCAAGGGCTATATGCAGGTCATGTGGCTGGACGCGCTGGAGCGCAAATATGTGGAGGAGGTCGGCACCTCCAACGCCTTCTTTGTCATTGACGGCGGTGTCGTCACCCCGCCGATCGGCACGATTCTGCCCGGCATCACCCGCGACAGTTGTTTATGTCTGTTGCGTGAATGGGGTATCCCCACCGAGGAACGCCAAATCGCCATTGACGAAGTCTGGCAGACCCACGCGGACGGGAAGCTGGAGGAGGCGTTCGCCACCGGCACCGCCGCTGTTGTTTCGCCGGTCGGTATCTTCTGCTACAACGGCGAAACCATAACGGTCGCGAACAACGACGTCGGTCCCCTCGCCCGCCGCCTCTACGACGCCCTAACCGGCATCCAGTGGGGGCGTATCCCGGATACGATGGGTTGGACGGAGGTAATCGGGTAAGCGATTAATACATGAACCCCCGTGCCGGTATAACGGCACGGGGGCGTTAAAACATCTTAATTCTCTAACAGCACACTGCTCTCATACAGAGTGTGCGGGCAAAAATCTTGACCGGTAGACCAAATAATCTCACCGTTTTTAACTCGTACGCGTTTAAACAGGAGAGGATTCGTCAGTTCCGCATAAAACGAGTGCGTGAGATTGGACTTGAATTCGTATATCCGTGTCTCATGATTAGCGTAATGCAACATCAATCGATATCCGTCTAATGCGGATACAGATTCTAAAACCGGGTATAAAACCATATTACTCCAACCCCTTGATTCTGAAGTATTGTTCGTCGGATTGCATTGTCTCCCATAAAGCCGCTAATTCATCCTTGTGAATATCAGCCCATGCAACGACATATTTTGTCTGCTTCTTCGGAAAATCTCCGGCGACTATATTACCGTCTAAATCAAAAGACGCACTGCTTCCCGCATATCTCGCATGAAAATGCGGTAAATGATGGTGCTCGTCATCTTTGAAATACATATTAATTATAATTCCATAAAACTGGGAAATGAGCGGCATGATAACCCTCCTTTTTGCTTATTATATGATAATAAGCAAAAAAAGTCAATCTAATTTTTTACGCATATTCGATTGGCATTTTATATGCATTTGCCGTCTGGGATATAAATTAACCGTTGATTTCGCCGGAAGTTGGTGTTATAATGTTTTCGTATATGACAGCATTAGGAGGTGATCATCCATAAAAGGTTTAGCTTATGTATGCGAATATTATAAAGCCCTCGTCGTTTCCCGAACGCCTGACACTTTTGCCGTCGCGGAGCGTTTCCGCCACGGTTTGACCGACGAAGAGATAGAGAAGGGAATGGCGGCATACCGGTGCTTTTTACGAACCCTTTTCGATGAAGTCGCGGCGAATAAAGACAAAATTGACGTCAAACGGGGCGCGAGGTATGACCCGTACGGTACCAAAGGCGACCGGGGAACCAGCAGCATAAAAGACTGCTTCCCCATCATCTTTGAACTTCCGATGATCCTGCTCACGCTGGGGTTCCACGGAAAGCTGACGCCGGAAAAGGGCTTGGAAATCCGCGGCGAGGACATGCTCACCGTTATCTGCCCGATAACAGAGAAGTATCAGTCCGTGATCAAGATGAGCGATGAACGCAAGCGGGAGCTGTTCGGTTTGCTGTCCCGCGCGGGGATGCGGTTTGACGGCGCGGATTTATCCGAAGAAGTGGATTTCTCAAAGATTAAAGTCTTTACCGTTACATCGGAAGCAAACGCTTATCTTTCCGTCGGGTTAAAGCTGATTGCCGAGGCGGCTACCAATACGAAGTATTACATAAAGCTGGAGAATATGCTCTGCCCCGTGATTTTGCGCGGCGATTTTAACCCACTCGCGAACGCGGTTCCCAAACGATACAGGCTGAGTATCCTTGAGTACGTCAACGCGCAAACTAAAGAAATACAGGAATGGATCGCAAAGGCGCACGCTCTGATGACCGGCAACGGTTGCGTAGATGTGGGGAGTGGCGTCCCGTTTACCTACATCAAGCGAAACACCAGCGTTTCCTACGGGCTGGTATGCAGCATTGAGATGGGTATCACGGGCTGCTTTGTCTCCCCCGGTGTAAACCATTTGGCAGACGATGACAGCGTCACGCGCTTACTTCCGGCGCATATGGCGGATCAGATGATAAACTGCGAAGGAGAATTCCCGCCCGATCAGTGTTTTCGCCGTTCGGGAAGTATGCCGTTCGCGCGGTTTTCGTTTACCTATAAAGGCAAAAAATACGAGGGATGCCGCCATGCCGGGTTCCGGTGCCAGTACGCCGGAATTAAATGTCCGTTTACAGGGTTCTCGTTTGACTTATCCGACCCGGAAGTCCGTGAAATGACGATGCGCTGGATTGAAAAAGAGCTCGGGTTGCCTTAATGCCGCCAATAGGGTATACTAGTGGTTAAAAGGGGGAAGCGAGAATGAACCAATATGTGAATGTTACAGTTCCCGTGCCGGAGGATGTCTTGCTGTCACTTCGGGTGGAGAGCGATGAGTTCGCGACGCAAATGAAAGCGCTGACGGCATTAAAATTATGTGAGCAGCGTAAACTGTCCATCGGACAATCGGCGGCGTTCGCAGGTATGGATGAAGCGTCATTCATTAAGTTTTTAGGCCAAAATAAAGTTTCCATTTTCGGTTCCGGCATGGACATAGCGGAAGATTATATGAATGCGTAAAATGGTTATCGTGAACTCCACGCCGATTATTGTTTTGCATACGATCGGGCGGTTAGGAATTTTGAAAGAGTTGTATGGTGAAGTCGTGATACCGAACGCTGTCCGAAGAGAGGTTACGGTTAAAGACAAACACTTGCTTGATAGTTATGATTGGATTCATACGGTTGACATTACAAATACCGCCGCAAAGGAATTGTACACCGGTGCGTTGCATGACGGTGAAGTGGAAGTTATGCTTCTCGCAAAAGAGCGTAACGCAAATTTAATCATCATGGATGACGGATTGGCACGCCGACATGCTAAATATTTGAATATGACAGTAACCGGGACAATCGGCGTATTGCTCCGAGCCAAAGATAACGGACTGATAGATTTCATAAGACCCATTTTAGAAAAACTGGTACAAAACGGATTCTATATCTCTGATAATATCTATCGGAAGGTGCTGGACTTGGCAAAAGAATAAAAATTCTTCCACAAAGGAGAGCGAATCATGATAACAGCGAAACACTTGCATATGGGCAGCGCCAAGGTTGCCCTTGATCTCGGCGACGGCAGCGAACGCGGGGAGTACGTCGGGCAGGATTATATCCTCAAGGTGCTGGGACGCCCCCACCGCGCGATTAACCTGATGTACTGCTATTACCCGCTCGACAAAGGCTGGCCGGCGCGCGCGAGTACGCTTCCGCTGCCGGACGGCGGTAAGGCGGGTTTCGCTTGGGACTACGCTTATGACGACTATTTCCCCTATCAGGGCGGCTTGGGCGGCGACACGTCCGGCGAACCGTTTGGGCAGATGTGTGACGTGCGCCGCCACGGTCAGGATGTAATCCTGACGCTGACGTGCGATTGCGCCGTGCCGGACGATCACTTAATCAAGATCGCCGAAGAGCTGCGCCCGTTCGGTAGGCTGATGCTCCGTATCAACCACGAAGCCACCGGCAACTGGTTCGCTTTCAACAAACGTTATACATATCAAGAAGTCGCCGACTTCTATGTGCGTTTCCACAACATTCTTAAAACCCATGCGCCGCATATCCGCACAATCCTCTGCATCGGCGAGGATCACCCGGACGAGAACGGGAAGATGGCTTATGAGGACGAGTTCGCCGAGGCCATTGCCGTCGCCGATATTTGGTCGACCGATACCTATCTCGCCCTCCACTGGGGTTGGCCGTATGACATCGCCGAGCCGGGCGGTAAGTCGCATAAACGCTCGGGCAACAGCGAGACGCTGAAGGGGTTCCTATACGAGCACAGCCGCTTTATGGCGCGTTCGGGCAGCCAAGACCGCCCGTTTGTCATCAGCGAGTTTAACGCCGACGGCGACGTGACCGGGCCTTACGAACAGGCGGAGCAGCTGGCCGATTTTTACCGCCGCCTGCCGGAGGAAGCGCCGTGCATCACCGGCGTCACCTTCTATCAGTTCCGAGACCGCGGGCGGTTGGGGCTGGAAATCGAAGATCCGGGCAACCCGGACGTCGGAGACGCCCAGCCGGTTCTGGAGGAATATAAAAAGATTCTGAACGCGGAGCCGTACCTTCCGGAAATGACCGAGGGCGCGGACATCGCCTTCCCCGCCAAACTGCGCTGGGGCGGGAGCGAAGACGCCGACGGGTTGGCGGTTCCGCTGACCCTGGAGAAAGAACCCGTTTTCTGCGAAATTACCTTCTCCGGCGGCGACGAAAACCTCAACCTAATGCTGGAGCTGAACGGAAGATGGTTCTATAAAAAGCCCGGCGTTCAGACGATTGACCTCATGCCCGCGTTTTTCAATACTGCCTCACCGCCGGAGGTCACGCTGCGAATATTTGCGCCCCCGCCGGACGGCGTCAACGATCCCGCGCAGGGCGAGGGATGGGAAATCAATTACTTCGCAACCATGAAGACAATGCCGGAATTTCGCATTCGAACAGCGCCGACAGCGGAGTTGAAATAATAAGAAAATCAACTATTGACTCTCCCCCAAGGGGAGGGTTTCAATGTGAACCAATCGATTGACCTAATGACGGCGCCGGTTTCCGACGTGCGCGACATCATGAAGAACATGCCCGGCAGTATGAACGTTATTGAGTGGGCGGAGTCGTTGATTGCGGGGAATCCCGGCAAACCCATTGTTTTGTTCCGCGGCGACATTTGGCGGATGAAAGCCGTCAACGATAGCTACGGATTCGATGCCGGAGACCGCGCCATCACGGCGTTTTACGATTCGATGGTTGCGGTTTTGGAGAACGCAGTGATCGGACGCACCCACGGCGACGAGTTCATCGGTGTGTTTTTAGCCGAAGCGGACGAAGCCGAGACGGTGCTGAAAGCCGTGGCAGACGCTTACGCTGGGCGCGATATTATAGGCGTTCCGAAGTCAGCGCTGGGTTCCCGCTTCGGCGCGTTGTGGGGTGTCATTGCGAAAAACGAGTTGAGAAGCAGGCTGGAGGAGACCATCGACGTGGTAGAAGACACCAAAAAGCACGATAAGAACACGGTCATCGTACGAAGAGTCTAGACAATCTAACGGCGTATACAAAACCGCCTCCTTCGGAACAATAATCCGAAGGGGGCGGTACCATGCTCAATATGACGAAGAAGCAATACGCGAAGCTGGCAAAATCCAAAGTTCCGGCAAGCCATTTGGTTCGCGATACGGCGTTCGCGTGGCTGGTCGGAGGCGGCATCTGCGTATTGGGGCAGTTTTTGCTGGGGACATATATGCGCGTCGGTTTAACGGCGGAGAAAGCGTCCGCCATCACGGCGATTACGCTTATTGCCCTAGCCGCCGTTTTAACGGCGCTGCGTATCTACCATAAAATTGCCAAATGGGCGGGCGGCGGTACGTTGGTTCCGATCACCGGATTCTCCAACGCGATGGTCTCGGCGGCGATGGAGTATCGGAGTGAGGGACTGGTTACCGGGCTTGCCGCCAAAATGTTTTCGGTTGCCGGTTCCGTATTGGTATATGGGCTGTTGGCATCGGTGATTTACGGAACCGTTTTGTGGGTGGTTGGCTTCTTCCTGTAAAAAATAATTATGAATAAACCGTGAATAAAAGCTTGACGCGGCGGCTTCACTCATAGTATACCTAGGAATCTTTTCATTAACGGGGAGTTTTTTGAGTTACGTTTTTATAGAGTCGTTAGTGAAGATGGATACCCTGGCTTTTTATCGGTTTTCAGTTTTTACGATCATGTCATGCGCGATACTCGGCATTGTGCTTGGCGCTGTATCTTACCGACGAAACAAGCAAACCGGTCAGCCGACGGCAAGCGCTTTGGCAGGCTTTGTAACGTCAATTGCCGCCTTGGTTATTGAATTCTTTTTTATTCACGTATTCACGGCTGCTTATGCCTGCCACCAAGTTTTGGATTCCTGCCGAGCATGTGTCTGATGAAGCAAAACCGCAGAAGGAGGGCGTCTAGCCCTCCTTCACTTTATACAAATAATACTGCCGGTACGCCTGAAAGCCCGTGGCGCTGTACTTCTCGACGAAATCATAGTTTTTTCGAAGGGTTGCGAGAATCTTTTCTTCATAGCGCGTTTCCTCCTCGGAGTATGCGCCGGGGGGGAGTTTGTCGTTGACGAGAGTGACGACGGCGTAGTCCGTTTGCTTGTTTGCGATGATCTCATGCTGCGCCTCCAGCGCGTCCGGGTAGACGGCGTGGTCGATATTCGGCTTATAGAAGTACGGCGTGTCGGGGATGATGCCGCAGACCGTGTAGATGCCGCTGTCTAAGGACATCAGCTCCAGCAGATGCGGGTCTTCGTCCTCGCCGATTGTCTCCGCGATGCGTTGGCGGAAGTCGGGGATTCCGTCCGTGCGTTCCATTGCTAAAAACTCCACAAGGTTGTTGTCGGTTACCGTAAATATGAAGACCGCGAGCGTCGCGAAAACGGTCAAAACGGTGCGTTTCAGCCGCAGCTTCGGTAAAATCCGTTCAGCGAGACGCGCCGCTGCCACCAGACCCATCAAGCAAAACACCGTGACCGGGATTGACGTAAACGGGAACACCCGCGCCAAGTAAGTGGCGAGGAAGAGGAACGCGAAGGACAGAATGTAGCCGAGTTTGTAGCGCTTGTCTGTCCGGCGAACTACGAACACGCTGCCGGAGATGAAGCAGAGCGCCGGTAAAAGAGTGCCTAAAATGAAGAACGCGAAGCCGCCTACGCAGAAGAACGCTTTGACAAACGGCACCGTCGCATCGACCGACGGCGTAACGGATGCCGCGTAGGAAGCGTTGTAAAACAGATACTCTTCGAAAAACGCCCCTAAACTGCCTGTTGATACGGCATATATAACATACGGTACGGCACAGAGCAAGGATCCCGCTAAAAACAACGCGATGTGCTTAACAAGCTCCGTTCTTTGCTTCCGGAGGCATACCGCGGCGGCGATTAGAAATCCGACCCAAAAGGTCGCATAATTAAATTTTAGCATAAATACACAGGCGAGCAGACCGCCGAGCAGCGCCGTATGCCACGGTTTGTAACCCGTGACGCTTCCTTCATGCTTCAAAAAGAACAACGTGAAGTAGTACAACGCGACCGTCATCAGCGCGCGGCAGAATTCGTCGGGACCGCCGCCGCCGAAGTTAAAGGCATCGGCATAAAGGCGTGATGTGAGCATCAGCGCGGGGGACAGAAGAGCCGCGAATACCGCGCAAAGCTCCGAGCGCACAAACAGACCCACGAGTTTGTAAGTAAACAATACGGAGACGCCCAGCAGCAAACTCTGGATGACGTAAACACCGGTAAACCCCCGCGGGTCAATCAGTGAAGCCAGCCCGTAAAGGAGGTAGAGCAGCGGTCCTTTGTTGTCAATCAGATCAACATACGGTACATAACCGTGCATTAACCCCTTGCCCATTGTGAAGTAGACATTCGCGTCGTACCAGTCGTTTACGGGAAATAAAGGAGAGCTTTTTGTACAAAACAGCATCAGTAAAAAGGCGTACACAAAAAAGCAAACAATAAGCCGGAAATTAACGCGCTCGGTGGTCCCGCCGGGAAATACACCCGCTTGAACAGCTTCCGCGTTCTCGTCTTTCGTCATCACGGGGAGTTGCATCTGCGATTCGATCCCTTCTTCTTTCATGCGGTAGGTTCATACTCTATTCATATATCCGCATTACTATATAGTATATCTTGCCGGGGCTTATTCTGTCAAGGTTTTTTCTTCCATCAAACCTTTCTCTATAGTCTCGATATTCTCTATATGAGTGTAGCAGGCGGTTCTTACGAAACGCCGGACGGAATTCTTAAGGGTTTCTTACGAAACCGGCGGCACAGAACCCCATAAGGACGACCGATGGCGGTCGTCCTTACGAAACAGTGTATTACAGGCGATTACGAATCGCCATACATATTGTGTGCAGCCATCGGACGCGCAATGCGCGCTCCTATTGTTTTTTCAACTGGCTGCTCATCAATTCCCTTACATGCGTTCCGTCCAGCGCGGTAACATCATCCGGCATTTTGTCAATCCCAAAAAACAACCGCCCGAACCATCTCGGTTCGGGCGGTTCGCTCGTCCGCCTTGCAGGCGAACTCGCAATTTTCAACACTTCATATCAATAGTTCGTCTTCACGCTTCCGCTGGTACTCCCCAATTCCCCGCTGCCGGTGAGGATCGGAATCCTGATGCTGCCGGACGTGGTTTTGATGTGGTGCTGCGGCGAGCGTACCGCGTCGGCTTTGATCGAGCCGCTGGTGGAGGTAAGGCGAATCATTCCCTCAGCGTCGAGGGAACCCATCGTCACACTGCCGGATCTGGATTCGGCGGTGATTTCCTTCGCGCGGATCGCGGTGGCGTTGACGCTGCCGGAGGTGGATTTCAAACGCGCCCCGCCGGTCACGGCGCAGTCGCTGACATGGACACTGCCGGAGGTGCTGCTCACCGTCAGTTCGTCGCATTGCACCGCGCCATCCAGATGTACGCTGCCGGAGGTCGAACTGACATAAGCCGTCGTCGCGGTGATGTCTTGATAAAGGCGTACCGAGCCGGAGGTGCTTTTCGCATGAAGCTCGCCGCAGGAAATCGTGCCGTCCGCTTTCACGGAGCCGGATGTGGAGTCAAGGCGAATTGACGAAGCGGTGACGTTTTGGTAGAGATGCACCGAGCCGGATCTGCTCTCAATACGCAGGTCGCCGCAGATGAGCGTACCATCCGCCCTGACCGAACCGGAGGTGGATTTCAAAGTCGTGTTGCCCCAGACCGCGTCGCTATCCACCCGGACGGTGCCGGAGGTTGTGGCGAATGAGACGTTCTCCGTATATGTGCGCGGCAGCTCGATCTCCAGCCTCGGCGAGTTGTTGATGTTAAAAGTGAAAATGTTGATAATCGTTTTGTTGACCGTATTAAGCGACACTGTGCCGGCGCTGTCGCTGATACTGCAAGGTTCCGCCGTGTCGTAGTCGTAATGCCGGAAGACTGCCTCGCTGCCGTCCGACACGCGAATCTGTATGTCTTGATAAGATGCGTTCACGAGAATCTGCGTCGTCTTATTAAGAGCGATCTTCTCCTCGCGGAGCAGCTCGACATTTCCGCCGCCGAAGTTAATCATAAAGTTTTTCCCTCCGATCGATATGTTGTGTCCGAGCGCCGACGCGATAATCAAGCCGATAACCAGCAGCGCTACCAAGCTCCAAACTACAATGCTTACAATGACGATGGTTTTCTTCACCGCTCATCCCTCCAAATTCGAACAAGCCGCATGATTTGCTGGATCGCGATTGCCAGCGGGATAATCAGCCACATGGAACCCCATACTCTCCCGTTGTTCGTAACGGCTCCGAGAAAGAGGTATATGCTGACCGCACCCATAATCATGGCGGATGTTAAATGACCGGTACGCCTCCCCGGCACTGCCAACGCGGCGTTTAGAAGCGACTGCAGACAAACGCCGAACGGGAACAGAACCCATCCCGGATGCCACCAATCAAAGAAGAATCCGAGAACCAAGTAAACCAACACAATCAGCGACCACAGCGATGAACGCGCGGCAGTTTGCAGTTTGCTGTCTTTTGAGGATTGACCTTCGTTCATGCTGACCTTGACTTCCTCCACAATGGTATCCTCCCTTTTCTCATATTTCGGGGGATTCTGCGTCATGAATGCGTATACAAGGATCACTGTGCCGACTCCTCCGAGGGTGAAGAAGGGGAGAATCGCAAGATCATCCAGAAGGAGAACCTCGCTGAAGATGATGAGCGATACAAATGCGAACACATAGATCATGATGGCGCAGCCGATCAAGATGGCTTTCTTCTGCCGCCGTTTCTCCGCTTCCGCAGGACTAAATACGTTTTCATTTGAGAGCGACTTGATAAGCTCATCCACGTCTCCGATGCCGGAGATGACCGACGCAAAGGCATCCTCCGGGCTGACACCCGAAGCGGTCAGGTCTTCATACTTGTCTAAGCAGCCCGAAAGCAGTTCCTCCCGCATTTCGTCAATTCGCCGTGTCTTCGGTGCGTCCTGTAAAAGACGGTCGATGTGCGCTTTAATTTTGTCAGTCATTCCGATTCTCCTCCTATTAACGTGTCTATGATATCCTTCGCTTCGGTCCAGTCTTTCATGCTCTGCTCCAGCGCGGCGCGCCCGGCGGGTGTGATGCGGTAGTAGCGGCGGCGCGCGCCGGTTTGCTCGTCTCCCCAGTAGAAGAGGATGCTGCCCGCCTCTTCCAGCCGCCGGAAAGCTCCGTAGAGGGTCGCTTCTTTCAGTTCCAAACGTTTCCCCGACGCCTGCTGGATCATCTTGTTGATTTCATACCCGTAGCTGTCCTGTCTTGACAAGTGTGCTAAAATAATCATGTCGGTGTTGCCCCGGATCAGGTCGGACGCGATCGACATATGGCACCCCTCCCGGTGTAAGTTTGTTGGTGATATACTCGTGTTGTTACGTTACCTCGCCTGACGATGTAACCACTATAGCACCAGTATATCTCGCTGTCAAGGGGTTTATGAAAATAATTTTTAGAGGGGGTTGAATCGCCCGATTGTCTTATTGTTCTGCTGGTAAACCGATCGTCAATGTGTTATACTATTAGTATATCGAGTAATCATAAGGAAAAGGAGTGCGGGTCAGATGTATCAAGCATATGCGGGAAAGGTCCTCAACGGTAAACCGGCGATTTTAGAAAACGTTGAATTACCGGAGAATGCCAGTCTGCTCATTACAATTTTGAACGAGTGGCCTGTCAGAACAAATGCGCAACGGCAAGGCGACGCGATTCGAAGATTTATGAAGGCTATTGCGGAGGGTGAAGAGCAATTTACAGCGGAAGATTATACCTCTTTGGAAAACAATCGGGCTGATTTTACTCGTGAGGTAGATCTGTGATGTACGCAATCGACACGAATATTATTTCATACCTCCTTAAGAAAGGTGTCCAAGTGAATCAGCGCATGATAGAGGCTATAAAAACGAGGCTGAATTTTTAATGCTTCCAATAGTCTACTATGAGGTGACGCGCTGGTTATTAGAGAAAAAGGCATTGAAGTTGCAAGCGGATTTTATGCAAATGTGTGCGGAATTGCCACTGGCAACAACCAATAAAGCTATTTTGGATCAGGCAGCGGTATTATATATTCGTTTACGGCAAATCGGAAAACCAATAGGCAGTGACGCGGACATTTTGATTGCCTCTTATTGCCTTGTAAATAATTATACTCTTATAACAAATAATACACGGCATTTCGAGCGTATCGACGGATTGGAAATTATTAATTGGAAGAAATGATATGCCAGTATTAATTATTTAAATACATAAAAGCACAGTCGGAGGGCTTCCAAAATGGACTATTCCGCAGAATCCTTAAAGCTCCACGCCGAGTGGCGCGGAAAGCTGGAAACCGTGCCGAAGATGGACGTTTCCTCTCGCGAGGCATTGTCGCTCGCGTACACGCCGGGGGTGGCAAGACCCTGCTTAGAGATCCAAAAAGACCCCGAAAAGAGCTATACCCTCACCGGGCGCTGGAATACCGTAGCCGTCATAACCGACGGTACGGCGGTGCTGGGGTTGGGCGACATCGGTCCGGAGGCCGCCATGCCGGTGATGGAGGGCAAATGCGTCCTGTTTAAGGCGTTCGGCGACGTGGACGCCGTGCCGATCTGTCTGCGTACAAAAGACGTTGACGAAATCGTGCGCACAGTCGAGCTGATGGCGGGCAGCTTTGGCGGAATCAATCTTGAAGACATCTCCGCGCCGCGCTGCTTCGAAATCGAACGCCGGCTCAAAGAGATATGCGATATTCCCATTTTCCATGACGATCAGCACGGAACGGCGGTGGTAACGCTGGCGGCGCTGCTCAACGCGCTCACGCTGACCGGCAGGAAACTGGAGGACGTGCGGATTGTCGCCGGAGGCGCGGGCGCGGCTGGGGTCGCTGTAATACGTCTTTTGCTCGCGATGGGTGCGGGTGAGGTTATCATGTGCGACCGGCAGGGTGCTATATATGAAGGACGCGCCGGATTGAACAAAGAAAAAGAGGACATCGCGCGTTTTACCAACCGCGAAAAAGTGCGGGGGACGCTGGCCGACGCCCTGCGCGGTGCCGACGTATTCATCGGCGTGTCCGCTCCGGGAACGGTGAACGGCGACATGGTGCGCTCGATGCAAAAAGACCCTATTTTGTTCCCGATGGCGAATCCCGTGCCGGAGATCATGCCGGATGAGGCGCTGGCGGCGGGCGCGGCGGTCGTCGGGACGGGGCGCAGCGACTTCCCGAATCAGATTAACAACGTGCTGGCGTTCCCCGGTATCTTCCGCGGCGCGTTTGACGTCCGCGCGTCCGACATTACCGAAGCGATGAAGATCGCGGCGGCGCGTGCCCTCGCGGGATTGGTCGCGCCCAATGAATTGCATTCGGAATATATTCTCCCTACCCCGTTTGACCCGCGCGTGCGGGATACCGTTGCGTCGGCAGTAGCCGGGGCTTACCGTTTAGGGTAAGAATACAGGATCAATTGCGCTCAAAGCGCTTATTAACATATCCCGAAACGGTAGACTGCCGGTCTGCCGACAAATAATAAATCGAAAAAGACGCCCGAATGCGCTTGCATTTCGGGCGATTTTTTCTGCTTCACGAACAGCGTTAGCAATTCGCGTTAGCGAAATTGTTATTTTGAGTGATATTTTCGTCTGAAACATGAGACGGTTGTGCGAACGAAAAAACGGCGCAAACGCTGATATGGCAAGAGAAAACCCTGCGTCCGTTGATGACGCAGGGTTTCGTAAATGCCGATACGGTATAATATCGACAGACCCAATAACCTAGAGAAATCAATGGGTTGCGGGTTTGTCGAACCTCTTTTTCACTCTTTTTCAAGGCGAAATCGGGGGTAGTTTTGTGGCTTCAAACCTCCGGCATTTTGTAAGCGACAAAACCAGCTCACTAATGAGGAGGAACCGTATGGGCAGAACAACCAATACCGCTCTTACACAGGAGGTGCTGGGCTATGCCTAAGAAGCAAACAGCCGGAACCTCTGCACTCAAAGACAACGGCGACATTTTTCATAACTCCGTGACTGCAATTGACGGTGAGCGAATCCTGCATATACCTCTTTCCGAACTATACCCGCCAGACTATCACCCGTTTCAGGTGAACGATGATCTCGCTATGACCCGTTTAGCTGAAAACGTCAGACATTATGGAGTCCGAGAACCGGGCATCGCTCGTCCCCGTCCCGAAGGCGGTTATGAACTGCTCTGCGGCAACCGGCGAAAACGCGCTTGTGAAATAATGGGGATTGACACCATGCCGGTGATTGTCCGGGAATTGAACGACGACAGCGCCGTGCTGGTTATGGTGGACAGCAACCTCGAACAGCGGGAGAGAGTATTGCCGAGTGAACGAGCATGGGCATATAAGATGATGATGGAAGCTCTGAACCATAACGGTATCAAAGGTGAAGCCTACTCTTATGAAATCGTAGCCGAGCGCACCGGTGTGAAGAAAAGCCAGCTTTTCCGTTTCATCCGCCTGACCGAGCTTATCTTCATCCTTTTGGACAAGGTTGATTCGGGACAACTCTCCTTTACCGCCGCCGTTGAACTCTCTTACTTAACGCTAAAGGAACAGACCGCCGTTGCCGAAGCTATGGATACTCATGCGGTCAAGCCGTCTCTCTCACAGGCTGTACGACTGAAGAAGCTGAAGCAGGACGGTAAACTGACCCTTGAAATGATTGACGCGGTGCTTTCGGAGGAGAGGAAAGCGCCTAAGAGTGAATCTTCTGGGAACGCACGGTATCGCAGCTTCTTTCCGCCGGACTATTCCCAAAAGCAGATGGACGCTGTTATTGTGGAACTGCTGACCGGGTGGAAAGCGAGGAATTGAATAATAACAGTATACCCACGCCTCTTTGCGTTCCTTTACAGGGACGCAAGGGGGTGTTTTTTCTTTTTGGCTTAATTTCTCTATCAATACGCCTGGGAATATGCTAAAATACTGATGAATCGGAGGGTTTCAAGATGAACGAACACGATAAGGAGCTTCGCGGCAAGGTACAGTCAGCCATGTATATCCTTATCCAAAACAAAGGCGTCGCCTCGCCTATTGAGGTACTGATGGCGATCGGCGTCTTGTCAAAAGCGGATTACGAAAAGTGGCGCTTCGGTCGCACAGACTATCTTGAGTGTGTCTGCAAGGTCAACCTCAGAAAACTGTCGCTTATCAATCACGAAATCCGGACTTACGCCAAACAGCATGATTTGTAAACGTCATGGACGGATTACCGCAAATGGGGCAAGGGCGAAAAAATCCGTCTGCGCTTCTCCAAGAGCGGAGATGAACAGATTGAGCGGCTGTATGCCACGCACTACATCGGTAAGCAGAAACTCGCCGAAGCCGACGCGCGAAAGTCCAAAGAGTAATCAGCGCTCTTAAATGATCAAACCTTTGGAGGCTTCCCTTCCGCGTCAAAGAGTTCCCCGAAATAGTCGCGCATTTCCTGTGCTTTTACCGCTGTAATAAACCCTTCGACGACACGGTGCTTGATAGAGAAGAACAAGTCCCTGCGCTGCTTGTCAAGGAAATTCCAGTTGGAATGAGTTTTATCAGCCCGAAATTTTTCAAGGAGGGTATAAAAATCCTCCATCTCCGCGAGCAGCCCCGGCGAATAGTCATAATCCTTCGGGTCGTATAAATACTTGCTCATCTCCGTCACCTACCGCTACTATGATTGTTTCCTTTATAATACCACAGACAACAATAAAATTCAATAAAAATCAATTTATGACTTTTCGACATTAGATCGAATTCGGACAAATCATTGCGGCTGTTATTGATACAGCTACGTTCAATAAATAGGCAGGCGGCGAATCATTCCGACGAAAGCGCTGTCTCAGTGACACCCACGCCTCTTTGCGTGCCTTCTCTTACGATCTCCCATTCCATCCTGCGCTTCTTAGCCAGTTTACCCAGTACGAAAGAATATGAATGGTCGATCATCTCAACCAAAACCTCGTCTGAAACAGAACCATCCAGCTTTACTGTATTGAAATAGGGCTGTTGGACAGGAGGACAGTGGTAACCGCGTGTCACCGATTCTGGATACACGGAGCGGTATAACTCGCCTGTCATCATGTTGCAGTTAAGCGTTACCACAGGTTCTCCACGCAAAACAAACAATTGCGCAAAGATGCGCCCCTTCTCCTGTGATGGCGCTTTGATCTTGATTACTGTGCAATCCGGCCCGAAAGGCCAGTCCGGATATGCGCCGGATTTCATCAGGCAGTACGTCTCTATTTCAAGATGCGTCATTTCTTCAAGCCCCTAACGTGTTGCAGATGAATCCCGATATGACCGATACCCAGAATTACTGACGATACTATCAACCAAATGACCTTTCCATAGACGCCCAGCAACAGAAATGCGGTGACGGGGAGTGTCGCTCCCGGTGCCGGTATACCGAGCAGCGGGCGGTAGAAATCAACGACGGTACGATTGCTTCTGAAATAACGCACCCAATAGCACTCGTATAGCAGCATCAATGCCGCCGATGCTACGAACCACGCTGTCCACGGTTCAAGAACGGTCGGATTGTAATCGGTGAACAGGAGTGTGGATATCGTGCATAAACCCTGCCCGGAACGCTCGAAAACAAGCAAAACACTGTTTTCGCCTGACGGGTCATAACCTTCCGGTTTCCGCCGTGCCCACATGAAATTGGGTATCTGCAGCATAAGCATGTACACAAGGCCGATATATGAAAACCCAAAATGCCCAAGCATTGTTGACACCTCCGTGTCTCAAAACAGCTTCTTTCCATTCAAAACGCTGATATCCAGTTCTTTCGCCAGATTTCCCTGCTGATATGGATTGACCTTCTGCACCTCGCCGTCCCGTTGAAATCGCGAGCCGGTCGCCTTGAACCAGAAGGTGATGCCAGCTTGAACACACTGTTCCCGGATGTCCAAAACCCAGTCATAATCGCACACGCGCCCCTCACGTCCGGCTTCGCCCGCGACGGTGACATGCTCCAACCCGCCGAGATACGGTCGCAGGTTTATCGATCCGAGCAGCGGCGAACAAGCGGCAAATCGACGTTTGATGGGATACGACAGAAACAACGGCAGCCGGTAGTCAGCCATTTCTTGATTCTCGACGGTGCAGCCGAGATTTACGTTGTCGTAACCATCGCCCCAGTCCGAAGGGAGCGATACCTCAAAGCGGTCGATCCGCTTGGTCAGGATCAGGAACTCAAGATCGGGGCGTTGTCTGATCATCGCCCAAGCCTCATGCCGCCACTCGTCGGCTTCCGGCAGGAAAAAGTCGGTGGCAAAACAGGTGGCGAGGATTTTGTTTCCCTTGATATTGTATTCGCCCTTCGTGTTTGTCCTGACCGGCCAATCGAACTTATCCGTTTTCTGTATTGTATTTTGGCCGTACCGCTTGGCGTAAGGACCGTAGAAATAACAGTATTTGCAGCCGTCGCTCAACGGGTAACAGCCCGTCCAAGGTTCCCAGTTCAAATGTTACCCTTCCTTCATAATCAAATCCTTGACCATGATATACTCTTCATCACTTTCCCTGATTGTTTCATATCCTAGTCGCTGATAGAACCTGACGGCGGCATTTTCTTTCTGCACGGCAAGTGAAGTCTGTGTATATCCGCGTTCCCGCAGCAGTGCAAACAGGCGCGTCATCATCATCGTTCCGATTGCCCTTCCACGGTACTCAGGTAAAACGGAGATGGCAAGCTCTGGCGTTTCGTCGTCGATATGCCCGAAAGCTGGGATGATCCTCTCCCACGCCGCGCCGACAATTCGGCCATCCACTTCTGCAACTACGCCGCAGTCGCCGCGCTTGTCGCCGAAGCCGTCAATGTAAACAAATACATCGGGATGGTAGATGATGTCTCTGGGCAGCGGTTCTATCCCAGGCGGCACGAATATTGCATGATAGAGAAAGTCCTTCAATGCCGGATAATCGCCGGGCGTGATTTCCCTCACGCGGATAGCATTTAGCTTATGCTTCGTGATCACTGTCTCTCCTCTAAACGCGCAGTCCTCGATATGGTCGTTCACTACGCCAACAGCTTGCAGATAGCTATATATAATCGTACTGCCGACGAATTTGAACCCCAGCTTCTTCATATCCTTGCTGACTTGGTCGGACAGAGGTGTTGTCGCGGGCATTTCCTCTTGCGCCCGCCAGTGGTTGATGATTGGCTTACCATCGACGTAACTCCAGATAAATTCGCGCAGAGAACCGAGTTTTATAACGGCCTGCGCGTTTGTTATGGCAGCGCCCACTTTTAGCCTGTTGCGGATAATCCCGTTGTTTTGAAGCAGTTCCGCGATTTTAGAATCGTCATATGAGGCGACTTTGACAATATCCCAATTGTCAAAGGCAGCACGGTAGCCTTCGCGCTTATGGAGTATCGTAGACCACGATAAACCGGCTTGCGCGCCCTCAAGGTTGAGCATTTCAAAGAGCGTCCGCTCGTCAAAGCAGGGCTTGCCCCATTGTTTGTCGTGATATTCGCGCATTAGCGCGTCCGTGGTGTCGCCCCACGGGCAGCGGATGATTTCGTTTAAAACGCCGGTGTTCATCACTCTCACCTCAACTGATTTTTCCATTAACTTATCCTAACGGGTTACTACAACCTGCTTCTTACAAGACTTGCCGTCAACGCAAAGTCAAACGGCTTCCACCACTGCGACTTCGCCCACTCTGTTAGATGCTCATACTCCTCATGCGTCGGATTAGCGATAACCTCAAGGAACTCCGCGAAGCCGCCAGTGCCGCCTACATCTTCCGGCGGGGCGTCCCCTTCGCCGGACAGAAGGATAGGTAGTTCTTCTTCACAACCATCAATGAACTTCTCAACCTCAATATAATGGTGCCAGTCGTCTCCGTAATCATATGTATAAAGGATTTTTCGGTATTCCGGCACGTAATCGGATAAACTCACACCGGCCATTAGCTTCGCGTCGGGGTTCCTATCAAAATCCTCCTCGCTCGCAACCAATTCAATATCGGGGCTCGCGTAATAATTATCGCTCCATTCCTTGAACAGACCGAAGCTGTAGAGATGATAATTATGCCAGCCAAACGCGGTTTGTAAAACCCGATGAAGCTGCTCAAAGGTGATGAGCGCCGGAACGCGCAGTTTGCGAACGGCGTCTTTGCCGTCAAGGTCAAGCCGCACATTTATATCAAGCGCCCGAAACTTGCGGACGGGCAGCCCGTATCTGCCGAGCAACTCAAGCATTTTCCTTCGTGGCACAAGCGTTTCGCCGACGCCGGACGTATTGTATACCATATTGTTCGCGCAAATAGACAGTTCAATATCGCTCGTATAGTCGCGCAGCGCCCACCACGCCGTGTCGGTATTCTTGTTCAACTGCGAGGTCTTCTTCCTGTCGGTGTTTTTCGCGTATGTTATCGCGCCCAATTCCGCGATATAGCAATCCGCCACTTCAGGATTTACGCCGATGGCAAGGAGAGCATCCCGTAAAACCGTGATGAAGAATTCCGGCAACTTTTTCAGTTTTACGGCCTTCGCTTCGTTCAGCACAACGGTGAACCGGCTTGCGTCGTTCATAAAGACCACGAACCGATAGCCGTGTTCTTGAACGTAATTCGCCCGCCACGACAGGAATTCGTCCGTTACGGGTTCGATGGTCGGCGTAAGTTTCAATTTTTCCGCGAGTTTCTTTGTGAGATGTAGCACCATAGCATTTTGCCATCCCTT
>DBDP01000038.1 GCA_002293625.1 Clostridiales bacterium UBA929
CGCGCAATCAACGCGAACCGGCTCTTGGGTGGGGCAGAAAATGCCGTAGGGGCGATTCGTAATCGCCCGCGTTTCCCGTAGGGTGCCGACCCGGCGCACCGCCGCACCCATCGCCCGCGGACGGCCGAGGGCGATTGTCCCTACCGGAAACAAAAAAACAACAGGGAGGAGTTCGCAGTGAAAACGGCAAATATAGGGGTGACGCTTCCGCAAGGTCTTTATGAGCCGGTAGCGCCCGAGGGGGACGCCTTCAAACAAAGAATCACCGTACTGGGTAACCGCATCATGTGGAGCGTTGACAAAGAGGGCGGCACGACGCACCGCGTCTACCGTTATCGGTTCAAAGAGGGTATATTGTACCTGGACGGCATAAATTACGCCGAGAGATGCCCTTTCAAGGCGCGCGACGGTTCTATATGGATCGCGGACGTTGAGTTCAAGATGAAGGGGTTCGTGATTCTGTAGGGCGCGCGGGATCGCCACGGGCGTTATTTCTTCAGTCTGTGTCTCCTTCGGTACCTCCGTATGTTCAGCCACCGAAGGACGAGGATGACGGCGGCGAGGAGGAAGCACAGCCCGATTACCGCCACGATGATTCCGGCAATCCACATCAGCGCCGGATGCCACGCGCCGTCGTCTTCGTCTGTCGGTTCCGTACCGGCAGCGTTCCCCTCTGCGGAAGGGCTGGGTGAAACGGGCGAGGGTACGGCGATGACGGGGACAGGCACATTTTTGACCGCCGAAACGGGTATCTCGCCCAGTGTTTCGGTATCCAGCGAAAACACCGCTTTATACGTGCCGTCTTCACCGGCGATGTAACTGACGGTGACGTCTTCTTTTTTTTGCGCCGCCGGAATGAGGCAGGAAAAATCGCCTGCGGCGATTATATCCGCGATCCATTCGTTTCCGCCGGAATCGGTCAGCGCGTATGCTTCTTTGGATAGCTCCTCGGCGGGAAAGCTCACGCTGTTAAAATCGTCAAACCCGTGGTCGAGCAAGTGGGTCATGTCGATATATTTATCTTTACGCTCGGGGGACTTCATCACAACCCCGATCAAAGTCCGCCCGTCTCTCTCCGCCGCCGTCACAAGGCAATACTGGGAGCTGACCGTCCAGCCGGTCTTCGCCGCGAGTACACCTTCGTATTGGTATTCTCCGACGAGTATCAAGTTATTGCTTGTAAGCATTCGCGGCTCCGGCATAATGTTCGTGGGCGGTATTTCGTATTCCAGCGAACTGAATATATCGGTAAACCCCGGCGTAGCGAGCGCTGCCCTTGTGATTTGCGCTAAATCATACGCCGTTGTAAGATGCTCGTCGTTCGGCATACCGTGCGCGTTTTGAAAGGTTGTCTGTAACGCGCCCGCCTCTTTCGCCCGCTCATTCATCATGCCGATGAAATCCTCAACGGTTCCCGCGACATATTCAGCTATCCCGTTGGAAGCGTCCGCCGCGGAGTCAACGGCGAGCGCGTGCATCGCCTGCTCCAGCGTTAGCTGCTCGTCAGCGGCGAGCGCGATATTCGCGGCTCCCACCCCGATGGTGGACACGGCTTCCTCCGTCATGGTGAGGATGTCGCTCAGGTCGCCGTTTTCCAGCGCCAAAAGCCCCGTCATGATCTTGGTGGTGCTGGCGGGACGCATTTGCTTGTGCATATCTTTTTCAAACAGTATCTGCCCGCTGTCGGCATCTATCAAAATAGCCGTCTCCGAAATCAGGGATTCCGGTACGACGGCTTGCGCGGGCGTTACGAACCCCGCGAGTAAAACAAGAAGGGCAAGTACTGATTTGTGCTTCATCTAACGCGCCGACCTCTCCTTCTGAAGACGTAGTCGTGCATCCATGCACCATTTTGCCCGGCAAAACGGCTTTGCATGCAACCTCTTTTATCTTGCGTTCCACGCCTCCCAGACGCCGTCTTGATGGCTTTGCCCGAAGGTTGAGTTTCCGTTATGGGTTTTGCTGCCCAAGAAATGCAAACATATCTGACCGTTCATGCCGTTGTTCGCGATCACGCCGCCGCCGTGCGGCATCCCGTTGATGGAAGCGGCGATCTTGCGTCCGGCGATGGTTACCCACACGGGGCGCGGGCTCCAGCTCCATTTGCCGCCGTAGATACCCTTCAAAATCTCCGTATCCGCCGTCGTCAGCGTCTCAACGTCGGCGTGTGAGCCGTTGGAGAAGCTCTGTACGGTATAGGTAAGTCCCGTCCGCACGTCCACCACCGGGATCGGCGTGTGGAGCTTGAGAATCTTCTTGACTTCAGACCACTCCAACAGTTCAAGACCGTTTCCGTTCGCCTTGTCCGTGAGAAACTCGGACTTGATATAGCCGATTTCCCCTCCGGCACTGACCTTTGTCCAACCGTTCGAATCCGGCTCCACGACTTCAACGGAAGTGCCGGGGTTTAGTTGGCGGATTACGCTTGCCTCAAGGGAGGGCGCTTCGCGGAAGTTTACCTTGTCGGTTGTGATGCGGGTGTTTGTGCTTTCCGCAGGCGTTTCCGGCGGCACCGGCTGAACAACGGACTGAACAGACAAGTACTCTGATTTTATGTAGCCGACCGTGCCGTTTATGCGCGCTTCCGACCATCCCGCCGGATCGTACTTCAGAACCTCCGCCTCCGTACCGGCGCTCAACTGCTGAATCACGCGCGCATCGGTGGACGGCGCTTCGCGGAAGTTGACCGTGTCGGTCGTGATATAGGTTTGCGAGGGGGGAACGAGGTATTCTGATTTTATGTAACCGACCGTGCCGTTTATGCTAACCTTTGACCAGCCCGCCGCGTCATACTCTATAACTTCTACGGCAACGCCCGTCTCCAACGTTTGGAGGATCTCGGCGTCCAGCGACGCGTCAGAACGCAGATTCACTTTGCCGGTGGTATAAAGAAGCTCGGCGGCGAAGACGTTCGGCATAAGAATCGCGACGGCGCAGAAGACGGTCAAAACGGTTCTTTTGAAGCTCAACTTGGTTTTCCCCTTTTTTACGATGATTACGACGATTCTAGACACTTTTCCCAATCGTAACAGAAAAAACCTCATTTGTCAACAACTTTGTCATAAGTTTGTAACCCCTTTGTAACCGACCCCGCGCACGCAAAAAACCGGGGTGATGCAAAAAAATCACCCCTCAAGGCGATTGACAAAAAAATATAAAACAGTTATACTATATATACAAGGGCGTTGCCGATAAGCGGTTAGCCCAGAACGGTTGTCAAGTTAACCCTAACGCACCGTCGCTGTAAGCTAGCGGCGGTGCGTGCTTTATTTACTCCCTTCTCACCGTCCAATCCGCGAAATGATAGTATGGATTCGCGAAAACCGGCGTTTGACCGCTCAGCAATCCGCGCTGCGAAAGGAATTTCTGGCTGCGGAAGCAGACGGTCAGCATCGGGACTTCCTCATACAGCGCGTCCCACACCGCCCCCAGCGCGGCGTCACCCTCTGACGTAAATGGGACGGCGGCGTCTAGCTGCGCGGAGGCATCAGAGTTTTCCGCTGCGAAGGAGAGAACAGCTCTCGGGTCGAGGTTCGGAAAAAGTCGCGTCTCGGCGTAATAGATGTCGTAATCGCCTTCTTGCAGCGCCGTTTCAAAATCCCGCCAACCGAGCATCCGCACCGTCACGGCAAACCCCGCGGCGCGGAACGAATTCGCCGCGGCCTCCGCCATTTGAACGCGGGCGGCATTTTCCGTGTTGACGATCATCGTAAGTTCCGTCCCCTCCGCGACAAACCCCGCAGCCTCTTCGGGGTCGTAGCGGTAGCGCGCGGCGTCTGCCTGCGAGTAAAACGGCGAGGCGGGCGGCACGGGCAGC
>DBDP01000001.1 GCA_002293625.1 Clostridiales bacterium UBA929
GGGCGCGGCGGGCAGCGGCAAGACAACGGTCGCGCTGCACCGCATCGCGTACCTCGCGTATGTTTTGGGTAAAAAATTCCGTCCGGAGCAGTTTTTGGTGCTGTCTTCGGGCGGATTCTTCCTCAGTTATATCGCGGGCGTGCTGCCCGATTTGGGCGTGGAGGACGTTCCGCAGCTCGCTTTCGAAGAACTGGTGCGCACCGCCGTCAAGGCGTCGTTTTCCGTCAGCGATCCTTCCGAGACACCCGCCGATCCCTATAAACGCTCATATGAGATTCTGGCCGACATCGACGCGTACTTAGCCACCGACCCGGCGCTGTTCACCAAACGCACAAACGCGGCGGCGGTATACCGGCGCTTCTTAGAGCAAGCCGCGTATAACCGGGAAGACGCGCAATCCCCGGCATCGGGCGTTCGCAGGAACCGGCTGGACGCGGACGACCTCGCGCCGCTTCTGTATGTGCGGATACGCACGGCGGGTCTTGCCGATATGCGGGTCAAGTACGTCGTCATTGACGAAGCGCAGGATTTCTCGCCGATGCAGCTCACCGTGCTGCAAACGCTCTACAAGAAAGCGTCGTTCACGATTCTCGGAGACCTCGCGCAGGGAATTTTTGGCGCGGCGGAGGACTGGGAGAGCGTCAACCGCCAAGTGTGGCAAGGGAGCGCCACGATATTAAACCTGCAAAAGAGCTACCGCGCCACGGCGGAGATTATGGAAGCCGCGAACCGCGTTTTGAGCAGACTGCCGGAGATTCCGCAGGGCGAGGCCGTCGTTCGGCGCGGTGAGCCGGTGACGTATACCGACGTATGGGGTGAAGACGACCGCGCGACCTCCTGTATCGCGGCGATCAAGCGCCGGAGCGGACATACAAACGTCGCGGTGCTGATAAGTCAGCCGTCACTGTGCCACGCTTTTGCCCGCCTGCTGCAAAAAAAAGAGCCGTCGCTTGCCCCCGGCGGCGAGCGCCCGCTCCGCGTGATTACCTCGCGCGACGGAAAATACGAGGGTGGGTTATGTCTGCTGCCCGCCGCGCTGTCCAAAGGCTTGGAGTTCGACGCCGTAATCGTCGCCGACGCCGACCGTTACCCGAAAGACGCGCTCGGAACAAAACTGCTCTATGTCGCGATGACCCGCGCGATGCATACGCTGGATGTGATTTCGGAGAGCGATTAAACATCCCGCATATCCCCGTAGGGCGTGCCGACCTCGGCACGCCGCGGTATAATCACTTATATGGGCGCGTAATGTGCGCGCCCATACGACATATCCCGGTGACGCACCATTGCATGTAAAACCTATCGTCACTCCGTCATCCTATAATACTGCACCGTGCGGAAATCGAGCGTGTCTTCTGCGCTCTCTTCGCGCAGGATGGGGTACTTTTTGCGTTGCTCGTTGACAAATTTGTAAAAGGGCATGTCCGTGTCCATACCGAGAAGCTCCAGCATCAGCGGTCCGAGGTAATTCGCGCCGATCGTGTCCCCTTGCTTCATTCCGGCGCGTTCCGCCGCCGCGTTCAGATCAAACACTTCGCTTGCCGCGGGGTTGTTCCAAATCAAAAACGGCAGTTCATACCCGCGTAACCCCGTATAGCCCCGCGACTCGTAAAAATGCCCCGCCGCTCCGAACGAGGGTAGGTGGTCGCCGAAGAATACAAGCAGATATGGTTCGTCCAGACCGCGCAGATGGTCTGTCAGGTTCTTCAGCTCTCGGTCGCCGTCGGCGACGCCGATGAAGTAGTTAGAGAGGATGTCAACCTCCTCCGGCGTGAGCAGCGGTTCCGCCTGCGTAAAATTACTCGCGCCCGTTTCAAAGCGGTTGTTGTAAGGCGTATGGTTCTGTATCGTCACGAGATAGGTAAACAGCGGCGTTCCGGCGGGCTGGCTGTCCAGCACCTCCCGCAGCTTCGCGTAGGCTCCGGCGTCGGAGATCAAGCCGTCCTTGTCTTTTGTTTGGGTGAGGTCGAAGTCAAAGCGGGAGATAAAGCTGTCGAATCCGAAGTGGTTGTACACGTTTTTTCGGTTGTAAAACCAATCAAAGCCGGGGTGGAGCGCGATCGCGTCATATCCCCTGTTCTTAAACGCCGAAACAATAGCCTCGTATTCTTTACGGACGTACCAAAAGGAGGACGGCGTCTGATTGTTGATGAAGGTAGAGCAAAGCCCCGTCAGCACGTCAAATTCGGTGCTGGCCGTTCCGCCGCCGAAACTCGGCACGACGATGTTTCCGTATAAACTCTCCGTCTTGAGTTTTTTGTAGTGTTCGAGCGGGTCTTGCTCGAAGCTGAAAAACTCGTCCTCGCTCAGTTCGGTAAACGATTCCTGTAAAATCAAGATAACGTTCACCGGCGGCGTCTCTTCGGCTGTACCGCCCGCATACGGCTCCAAAATATCCCTCGCGTTGCCGGCGGAATACCCCTCTGGTCTGTCAATCCGCATTCCGTTGATGTTGTACCAAAAGGAATACAAAAACCCGCGAGACTCGTAAATATCCGTCATTTTGCTGGTCGATCCGTGGCAATAAAAGCTGAAATAGAGCGTTTTATTCGAGTAAACAAACTGGTTAAGCAGAAAGAACGCGAGCAGCGCGCCGGCCGCGAGCGAGGATCGGGCAATCCAGCCGGATTTCGGAACGCTGATGAAAGCGGAGAACACCACCATCGCGACGACCCCCAAGAGGGTCGCGATCATCGTCCAGTGGATATGGTAGGCAGCCGCGCCGGAAAAGGTCATAGCTTCGCGGATGACCAAAATGTCGGAGGGCATAAACGGTTCCTGCCGGACGATGGTTTTGAAGTAATTCACCAGCGTCAAAACGGTCACGATTACGGAAACCAGCGCGAACGCCGGCCACAGCCTGTTGAAGGCCGCGTATAGAAGGAGGGTAAGCAGCAAGACGGGCAGAAAGTTCAGCAGCAGAATCATCGGGTTTTTGGCGATACATTGCAGCGCCGTGCGAAACGGAATCGGTGACAATGCGAACGCCGCCCCGGTCAGGAGCAGCGCAAAGCCCGCAATGACGGCGTATAATCCCGCCGTGCCGAAGCGTAGTTTCATAAATCCTCCAAGAACAACCTGCGGGCGGCCTTAGGCCGCCCTTGCAAAAAAATATTATGTTGATGTCACCTGCACGGACGATCTCTCCGATCGTCCGCGAACCGTACGAGACGGATAAACGGCGGTGTGCCGTGGTCGGCACACCCTACATGGACTGTGCAATTAAGCCCCTAACCCCTAATGTTTTACCTTTTTGCCGTTTGTTACGGCACCCAAACCAAACTGCGCTTCCAAGTCGGGAAAATCATCCAAGCGCGGACGGGGAACCTCGGTGTCCTGCTCCGGTTCCCAGAAAGAACGGACGTCATCGTCGTCCAGCTGATTACCGTCGGGACCATAAAAACCGCCTTCGCGGGTATGGATAACGTTGTATGCTTCCGGTTCCGGCGCGGAGGCGACTACGGGGAAATCCCGGGTGTCTTCTTCCTCCTCGGCGGCGGTGTCATAGGTATCCTCTATCTGCGCCATGACGGACTGTTCGATTTCAAACGCCGCTTTGCTTGTGGCTTCCTCGCGCGACTGGCGCGGCGTCTGCAGCGGAGGATCTATCGCGGGAATGACAGAGAGCTGCTCTATCTGCCGCTGGTAAATCTCCCGGAGACCGTTGACAAATGTCACGGTTTGCTGGCGCGCGGTCGCGAGGCGGAACTCTTCGGTTTCGATTTGGCGGTTGATTTCCGCCATGCGTTCGTCGGTCTCCTGCTTTGCGTCGGCGACCATCTTATCGGCGGTCGCTTTCGCTTGAACGATCATCTCTTCGGCGTTCTTCTGCGCCTCGCGCCACGTCTTACGCATAGATTCGTCGACGCTGCGGTATTCCTCCAGCTTATCGACAAGCACACGAATCTTGTTTTTTAGCAGAGCGTTTTCTTTATATAGGGATGTGTAGTCTTCTGTCAGAGCCTCCAAAAAATCATCCACGACCGACATATCATAGCCGCCCATGAAGGCTTTTCCGAATTTTTTATCCGCTACTTCCTGTGGCGTCAGCAAAAAAGCACCTCCCTAGATATACAACCCGTTGGACTCCAACTCTCCGATTAGGTCACCGCCCATGATGTCGATGTTGGAGGGCGTAATAATGTATGTACTGCGGGCGACCGGCTTGATTTTGCCGTGCTGGGCGTAAACCACGCCCGAGAGGAAATCCACCAATCGCCGGGTCGCCTCTTTATTCGCTTTCTCTAAATTGAGAACCACCGTGTGGCGATCAAGCAAGTGGTTTGCGATGTCGGACGCGCTTTCAAAGTGTTCCGGCTGCACCACCACCACTTGAAGCTGCGTCGTGGTGTGAATAGACAGAACTTTGTCGCCCTTCGCGCTGTCCACGGCGGGGCGCACCTTCGTTTCCTTGCTCGCGAAATTGGAGTAATCTTCAAAAGCATCTGTCTGCTCATCGGGGTAAGGCTTGGTCAGACGCTTGAACTCTTCCAGTATACCCATCTGTATCCCCCCATCTGTATCCCCCTGCGCTTTTTTACGGTTCACAAGGAGTTGTGTTCCTGACAGAACACTGTGGTATCATTATCCATCATTTCTGGTGTTATGTCAACAGTTTTTATAAAATTTTTCTAATCCACAGACTTTCCGTCAAAGAGTTCCTTCCCCTCCGTAATAATCTCGTCCCCAGGCAGAAGTGCGCCTCTGTCCTCCGGGGTATATATGGCCAAGAAATAGTTGTCGCGCTCGATTGTGTCATAGAGCGTGACATTTTTGCGAACCGCGCGACCAAGCAAGAGGCAGTAGACATAATACCCGCCCGTTTCGTTATCGATACGCAGCCCTTCCTGCGGGACGCGAACCCCTTCATACTCGGTATAAATCAGTTCCCCTTGTAGCCGGCGCTCGGATATGACGCGGTCGATATACTTGTCTGTTGAAAAAGTCACGACGCATTGACCGTCCTCTTCTTCCGAGACCGCTTCCGGCGTCATTTGGCAGGTAAGACCGTCTGTAAAACGAATGATTACACTGTTTCCCAGCGTCTTGGCTTCATACTCCGGCAACAGACTGGTGAAGCGCCATGTCCAATTGCTCACCAAGCGCCCTTTTGACTCGTCGGGCGGAGAGGGACGGCGTGTGATAAGCTCGTTATACGCCGAAACGGTTATCCCGTCGAGCGCGTCGGGCGTCCACACTCCCTCCAGCCCGTCGGTCAAAGGGGAGAATAACCCGGGCTGATCGGCTCGTAAAGAGGTTGACGCCGAGGCGACTGACGCCGACAGCGTCGCGATCTCCGCGTCCAGTTGGTTAATCAGCGGCGTTAAAATAACGGCGCCTTCGTAAAAATGCTCCTGACGGAACAGCAGAGCTTTAATCTCGACGCTTTGCTTCGACAGATCCGAAAGGTTTCCGTGCGCCACGTCCGACAGCAGAGCCGCCGTGCGGGAGCGCAGCTCTCTGTCCAACTCCGCCGTATCGGTGACGATGCCGCTGTATGTCGCTATGTACGCAAGCAGGTCGCGGCGTTCCGTCTTTTCGGCGAGTTCGCGGCTGTTCGCGCGCGCCGCCTCGCTTTGGTAGGTCACGGCGATGGCTTGTCCCGCGGAGACGCGCTCCGATTCCATCGCAATCAGCTCGATAATACCCGGCGGCAGCGACAGCGCCTTTTCCTCGCGTGTCACGACGCCGCTGACCGGGATCGTTTCCGAGGTCTTTGTCAGAACCGCCGTCACCGTGCTTACGGGTACACTAAAAGAGGAAAGAATATGAAACCCCATGTACGCGATAACAAACACGCAGATGGCGAACGCGATGATTCTGGTGATCCAAAAACCTTGATTTTTCACGGTTCGTCATGCAAAGAAATGGCATGGGAGGGAATGATGGTTGATATCGCGCTCTTGTAGATAAGCTGCTGTTTGCCGTCGGAATCCACAACTACGGTAAAATTGTCAAAACCGCGTACAAGCCCTTTGATCTGAAACCCGTTGACCAAAAAAATCGTCAGCGGCATATGCTCACGGCGGGCTGTGTTGAGAAAAATGTCTTGAAGACTGGTACTGCTGCTCATGGATAAACGACCCTTTCTGTACTTAATATTACGTTATGTAACTCGCAAAATCCCCGTTTGTTCGTCTGTGGCGAACAGGGAGTTTCATTGAGTTTCTAACATTATATCACACACACAGCAAATTTTCTACTGTTTTTATGTCGTTTTGCGAAAAAGATTCCAGCCAACCCGCGTTTGTTTGGTGAAAGAACCACGTCCTCTGACGTTTCGCGTATTGCCGGGTGCGCAAAATAATCTCTGCTAATGCCGCTTCCGGCGTCAGCGTTCCGGCGATGATCCCCCTCGCCTGCACATACCCGATTGCGCACATCGGCGCGCAGTCCTCCGGCACGCCGCTCGCGAGGAGCGCCCGCGTTTCTTCCACCAAGCCGTTTTGCAGCATCGCGTCCGCGCGGTCGATAATCCGGCGCTCCAAAACGTCCCTCGGCGGATGCAAACCGATCATGACAAACTCCCAGTCGGCTGGTGCGGGAGGAAGACCGATCAGCCCGTCGGTCAGCGCGCGGAGATAAAAGCCCGTGCCTCCGGTGACAACGGGTAGTTTTCCGCGCCGCGCAATTTCTTCAACGCAAACGCGGGCTTCGCGGGCGTACCGTCCGGCCGACCACTCCTCCTCCGGCTCCGCCACGTCAAGCATATGGTGCGGAACGCCGCGCCGTTCTTCGACAGAGGGCTTGGCAGTGCCGATGTCAAAGCCCCGGAACAGCTGCACCGAATCGCAAGACACGATCTCTCCGCCGAGCAGCAGAGCAATCTCGACGGCCGCCGCCGTCTTACCGGAAGCGGTGGGACCTACGACGCACAATATTTTCATCGTCCGAATTGCCTGTACAGTTCCCCGCGCGTCATACGCAGAGCCACGGGACGCCCGTGGGGGCAGTGGCGCAAGTCCGGCGTCTCCATCACAAGACCCGCCAGATGCTCCATATCCTCCCGCCGCGAGGAACGCCCGAGCTTGACCGCCGCCTTGCAGGCCACCAAGCGCAGCGCCTCCTCTCGAATCTCCGGGCGGCGTTTGTCCCGCAGCAGCGACGCCAACTCGCTTAATAGCGCGGGAAGCTCGCTCTCGTCTATATCCCCCGGCGCGGCGCGTACCGCGAGCGTCCCCGGACCCATGGAATCCAACTCGAACCCCGCGCTCTCCAAAAACGCCTCGTCCTCTGTCAGCGCGTCCAGTTCCGGCTGAGTCAACGCGATGATTTTTGGCGTAATCAAGCGCTGGGAGAAGAAGGAGCGGTCGCCCGCTTTCAGGCGGTTATACAACAACCGCTCATGCGCCGCGTGTTTGTCGATGATCCAAAGCGCCTCCGGCGTTTCCACCAGCAAGTAGCCCGACATAGCCTCCCCGACCAAACGCCATGATTCTTCCGCAGGGGGTGTAACGTTTTCTGTAGGGGACGGCGTCCCCGACGTCCCGCCCTGCGGGTTTGCGGCTGATTGCGGCGCGACATCCCCCGCCGTCTGTGGGGAAGATGGGACGGGTACATCCCCCGCCGCCCGCTGGGCGGCATCCCCTTCCAACGGAAGGGGGCTATGAAGGGATGGGGTGATGTGGGGTTCGTCCCGTACCGGGGGTGCGATGTTTGGTGTAGGGGACGTCGTCCCCGACGTCCCGCCCTTCAAGTCCGCAACAGGTTCGCGTATTTGCGGGGCGGCGGCGAATAAAGACGGAGAAGACGCGCCGTACACCGGCACGCGCCCCTCGGCGGAAAACGGGTTGATTCGCACGGCGGGCGTAACATCGCCCTTACGCAGAGCGTCTTTACAAGCGTGATAGACGGCGTCAAAGACCGCGCGGTCATCCGAGAATTTAACCTCTGTCTTCGCGGGGTGAACATTGACGTCGATCGCCTCCGGCGCGATGCCGATATGCAGGCAGCATACGGGGAAGCGCCCGCCCGGAAGCGCGCCGGAATACGCTTCGTCCAGCGCCGCCGTGAGGATTCGGCTTCGCACCGGGCGATTCGCGACCAAAAAATACTGCATCGTCCGCGTTGCGCGCGCGGCTTGTGGGGAACCGATAAAACCGCTAACCCGGATCAATCCGCCGGGTTCACCGAGCGGCAGCAGCGCTCCGGTGAACTCGCGTCCGAAAACGCTGTACAGGCAGTTTTTCAAGTCCCCGTCGCCCGGCGTGTGCAGGGTTTGCGACCCGTCACGGATGAAGCGGACGGAGAGATCGGGACGGCTCAAAGCCATGCGGACAACAGATTCCTGCGCCGCCGCCGCTTCCGTGTTGTCTTTTTTGAGGAATTTTTGGCGCGCGGGCGTATTGAAAAACAGATCGCGAACGATGATCGTCGTGCCTTCCGGGCAGCCGGCTTCGCTGTGTTCCGTGACGGTTCCCGCTTCCAGCTTGAGCGACGTACCGACCGCATCGCCGCGTTTACGCGTCAGCAGTTCAATCCGGCTTACGGCGGCGATAGCTGCCAGCGCTTCGCCCCGAAACCCCATCGTAAGGATAGCGCTTAGGTCTTCGGCGGTGCGCAGTTTGGAGGTGGCGTGGCGCATAAACGCGCGGGCGGCGTCAGCCGCGTCCATCCCCGCGCCGTTGTCCGTGACGCGGATCATCGATACGCCGCCGCGCTGTATCTCGGCCGTTACCGCCGTCGCGCCCGCGTCCACCGCGTTTTCGAGCAGTTCTTTCAACGCCGAGGCGGGGCGTTCGACGACCTCTCCCGCGGCGATCATATTGGCTACCTGCGGCGACAGTATTTCGATCATACGCCTCACACAACCTTAATGCAAAATTCCGGGCAGGCCGCTCCGCAATAGCCGCACAACACACAGGGGTTGCAGACCCCATTTTCTGTCCGGGGGTCGTAGACCCCTTCCTGTGTCCGTTCAGGTGTTTCGAAACCTTTTAGCTCTATTCCCGCTCTCAAGCCAGCTCGCCCGTCAACGACTGTCAGCGCACCGTTTGGACACGCCTCGACGCATTTTCCGCAGCCGGAACACCAAGAGGCGATGTGCAAAGAACGCGGCTTACTCTCTTTCAGTGACGGCAGCGCACCCGTCTCGAAAAACGTAACGGCGGCCTCAACCTCCTGCACATCCCGCATTCCGAGCGCCAAACTGTGTCCCCACCGCCGCGCGTATGTCAGTGCGTTTTGTGCGTCGCGCCACAGATGCCCGCCGCCGAGCGCCTTCATGGTGTAAACGCCCAACCCCGCGTTTACGGCGGCGGTTATCGCGTCCTCCATCGCGGCTCGCCCGTTTTGCGGCAACCCCAACCCGGCTATATTTAAGAGCGGGTGAACGATGTCCAGCCCCGCTTTTACCGCCGCGAGAACTCCTTCCGGGCGGTGGGTGGACAACCCCACGGCGCGAATCGTTCCTTTGGCTTTCGCGTCATACAGCGCTTCCAGCGCCGGAGCGTGACCGCGCAGGGTATGCTCACTCTCCTGCTCGTGCAGCAAAAAGATGTCGATTACGTCACGGCCGAGCGACCGCCGCGCCTCCTCCACCGCGCGCTCCGCGTCCTCACGGGTATAGGCGTAGGTTTTGGACGTGAGCACAATGTCCCGTTTGGCTTTCGCCAGCGCGGAGCGCAAAATGTCATAATTACTATAAAGCTGCGCCGTATCCAAAAAATTCACGCCCAGCTCAAACGCCCGCGTGAGCGCTTGCTCCGCCGTGCCGCCCCGATAGCTCTGCAACGGCGAAAACGGAAGGGTGCCGTAGCACAGCGGAGAAACAAAAAGACCGGACTTTCCAAGCGGACGGGTTGTCATAATTGAATCCCGGAGGTTAAGTCTACGCTTAAATACGTCTCAAGCCAATCCCTCAGCTTCATTTTTTTATCCCACCATACTTAACCGAAGCTCTTTGCCCACGACCAAAGTTCAAGGCGTTCCCGCAGGATATACAGTTTTAACCGCTCCGAAAAACCTTCCCTCGGGATTCTGTGCTTCACATATCGGGCGATAAACTCCCGCGCCAAAGCGGCGTCATTGCTTTCGTTGATATACATCGCGCAAAGTCTCGGCAGATCCTCTTCGCCGTCACCAAAACGCGACAAGGCAAAATCAAACATGGCGCATACCTTCCATTCCCCGCCGTCATGCGAGAACAGGACATTGTCCTCCTTGAAATCTCCCACCACGAAGCAAGTGATAAACGGAGCCGACAACGCGCCTTTACTTTTCTCAATAATGTTATTTACATACAGCAAATCATCGTCCGATGCATCGGGCAAATCACGAAGCGTTTCCGCCAACCGGCTTATCATATCCTCCGCGTAGGAAGCGGCGTTCGCATGCGTAAAACGCAACGGTTCGGGTGCGTGTTGAATCTCGTTCGGTTCGGGTATAACGTTATGAATCTCGGCCAATATGTCCGCCATCGCGCGGCAAATTTGCAGGCGTTCGTCATACGTCACGGTGCTGCGCTCTTTACTCCCGTCAAAGGCAATCCCTTTCAACCTCGGCATAATGGCATACGGATACCCGAACAGATCCGTATCGCGGTCGATTTTATACGGATATGCCGTTGAAAGATTCGTGTGCAACCGCAAATACCCAACGGAGAATCTTTCCGCATCAAGCTGCTCTCTGTGATACGGATTGCCCCTGAACACAAAATCGCCTTGGGTGGAGGAGAGAAATACATTCTGCCCCCCAACGCCGCCTTTGACTCTTTCGGCGCGTATAAAATCGCCCAATCCCAGCTTGTTCAGCGCTTTATGAAACTGTGCGCCGCTGATTTCCCCTAGATTTTCGGAGTAAAGCACCTTCTCGTGTAAATCCATGATTTTCACACCTTGCGAGACCTTATATCTTGTTGTTGAAATACTCTTTTGAAACTTGCAACTGTCTGTTCAAAATATCGCGCCAAAGATGTCCGTAAATTTCGCCGGATCCTTTTGACACTTTTGTCTTTCTCAAATTTCCGTCGTTGCCGCGCTTGCGAAAGAAGTAATGATCGGTCTCTTTATACAGTTCCCATCCGTCCCGTTCGCAAAACCGCCTTAGGTCTCTCCATGAAGGCATTGAATCACAATCCCTTCGGCGTCGCCGATAATCAAGGCTTTAATGACATACGGGATGTGCGGTTTTCTGTTGGGAGCGGAAGACCACAGAGCATACTCGTTGTAATAATCCTCCGCGTATGTGAGAATCGCTTGCGCCAGTTTCCGCTTGGCGTCTTCTAAGTCTGTTCCGTTTTCTGCCAAATCTATTTCCCGCAGCGTCAGCGTAACAGAGCCGTCTGTTTCCGGTAAAGCTTCCGCCGTAAAGCGGTATTCGGACAGAAGACTTTCCATCATGTCCACATTGGCGAGGAACATCGTGTCCCTTGTTCTTCTGATGAACTTTGGCTTGTCGCGAATCACCGAATCAACGACGGAACTCCACTCGCTTCTGACGCGAGTCGCATTCATTGTAAACATCATTTTCAACCCCTTGCGCCTCCCAGCATATCATAAACTGTACATCGTGTCAACAATGTACAGTTTATGCGGGAAACGCTGTGTATATTACCCCACCGCCAGCCATTCCAGCGGGTCAAGCTCATAGTAGGCGTCGTTTACCTCGGTATCGACCGTGCCGCTCCACTCCGACAGCAGCGTATAAAACGCGTCCTCCGCGCAGAGGTACCAAACATCCTCGCGGTTCTGCGTAAACCAATTCCAGTCAATGGGCAGACGTTTCATGATATAGAACCCTCCGTCGGCGGCAACCACCTCGGAAATCTCCCCTTCAACGAGATTTGCGAGCGCCGTTTCCGCTTCGTTCGCCAATTCCCCGTGCGAGATGGTTCGCCCGCCGGGGGAAAGCGACATTAAATAGTCCTGACCGTGCGTCTCTACCATTTGGGTAAAGTCTTCTCCCCCGGTAGCCTGACGCCGCAGCGCGTCCGCAATGCTCCTCTGCGTTTGCAACTCTTTGCCGATCAGCGCTTCCCCGTAATCGTCGGTTCCCGATATATAAATGTAGCTCACGGTTAGGTAATTATTTTCATAGTAATCCCGCTCCGCCTGTTCGCCGGGTTCATACTCGCACCCGTCGCCGAAAAGGCCGATAATCATCTTCTCTTGCAGAAAGGGGATTTCATAGCTGTAAAAGCGGTATAGCGCTTCTGTCAGTTCCGATTCCGAAAGCCATGCCGCAAAGGCTTCGCGCCCGCCCCGGTACTCGGCTTCCAGCGCGATCTCCCAGTCGATCTCACCCTGTTCCTCATCGGTTAAGGTGAATCCAAGTTCGTCCGCTTTCGCGGCGGTCACATGGGATGAAACCGCCATAGACAGAGCTTCTTCTAAAAAGTAGCGGCGTGCCGGAAGCTCGTTCAACGTTCCGTCCCAGTCGATCTCCTCGGGGTATTCACCCGCCACCGTTGTTATTAAATAACGCAGTTCCCCGCCGCCCAATTCCGTCCCGCCGATGGTAACAAGCGCATCGGTTTCCGGCTCGGGAGGAGATGAACAGGCAACGAGCGCCAAAACCAGCGTCAAAACAAACGCCGAAACTTTCATACAGCGCACACACGATGCCCCCTTACCGCACCCCGTCATATATCCAGCGGGCGTTGTCGTAGACCTTCCGCCGGAGGGTTTCTATTTCTTCGGTATCTTTTGCCGTCATTTCATAGCATTCTTCAGCGTCCCAAATCTCTGCCAGTTTTCCGATAAATCCTTCCACCGGCGGAGCGTCTTGCAGGGTCGGGCGGATATTCGTCACCCGCGCCGCAACCGAGGCAATCCCGCGCCCTTTATACTTCTCCTCACCGGCACGCAAAACGCCGCTCAAGTTTTCCATGTTTACGTCATACAAAAGCGTTCCGTGGTGCAAAAGCCGCCCCCGCCGCACCGTTTGCGCCGTGCCGGATATCTTTTTCCCTCCGGCGAGGATGTCGTTACGCCCCTCAAAGGCGGCGTCAACACCGAGCGTACAAAGCGCCTTCACCATCGGCTTGGCAAACGTCTCAAAGTCCACGGGACCGTTGTAATTGCGGATATGGGTGTAGTTTACATTCCCTAAATCATGGTAGACCGCGCCGCCGCCGGTCATACGGCGAATCAGCGCGATACCGCGCCGTCTCATAAACTCCTCGTCTACCTCAAGACGCGCGTCTTGATTGCGCCCGATGACGACGACCGGCGCGTTACGCCAAAAGATGTCCAGCTCCAAGTCGGTGCGGGTGAGAAAATACTCCTCGCACGCGAGGTTAAACCCCGGCTCGGTGCGGTTATGAATAAGCAGCCTCATGCGGAAAACGTCTCCCACAACAGCCGCAGGACGTCCTCGGCCTTTTCTTCAAACCGCCGCACCAGCTTGTCCGCTTGATTTTTACTCCCCGTTTGCAGGTGCAGCTCCAAGAGAGGGCGTGTTCCGTCGCTCAGCGTTCCCGTAAAATAAACCACTCCGTCTGTTTCCTCCGTCTTCCCCGTAACACAGCGGGCGCGAAAGCTCGCGTCCCGTAACGCGGCGCAACCTTCCGCGACGGCTCTCCGCAGCGCGGGCGGCAGTTCCCGCTCCACAATCTCCGCAATCTCCGCGCCTTTCGGCGTCAGGGAAACCCGCGAAGCATCCCGCAGCGTGAGTTCCGCCAAACCTTCCAGCGCGTCGGAGTAAAGAAAATAATCCGCGTTGTCGTCCAGTAAAGAAAGCCGCATCAGCTCAAGGCTCTCCACAGGCTCCCCCGCCGTACGTAATATCGTCAAAATCAGCTTTCGCATATCCGGCTGGCTACCGGAAAAACCGTAACGCGGCATGTATGTCGGCACACCCTCACCATTCTCTGATGCGCCCAGTATACCATATATCGGGGGGAAATACAAGATTTATGTTGGATTTTGGGGATTCATCAATGCGTCCCCATCGTAGCCCCCTTCCATCGGAAGG
>DBDP01000169.1:0-199 GCA_002293625.1 Clostridiales bacterium UBA929
TTATTTTACACTAAGAATCGCGGTGGTCCGTGTCAAGTTAATGTAGGACAATATAACCAAGGCAGCGTGAAGCCGTGATTTACACGAAATGCCTGAGGAGCGTCTGCGTACCTGTGATCTTCCCGTTAAGCGGGAGGCGTCCAATGGCACTTGGGGCGGGCAGCCCTTTTGTGTTCTTGAACGCTTTTCTTACGCTCTC
>DBDP01000169.1:214-12765 GCA_002293625.1 Clostridiales bacterium UBA929
CCCGCCAGAATAGGGACAAAGCGTTCGAGGGTTTGTTTGCTCCACGCCATCGGGCGGGAACTCAGTCTGGCGGAGAGAATATGGCTGACATGCGGTTCGGTACATCCGCCGTTGTTTGCCGAAGGGTCGGTTGCGCAAATACGGATACCCTTAACGTGCTTCTTCAGATACTCGGCGCTCTCGGTAATCTTTGCGGTACGCTCCGGGCTTATGTGGCTCAGCTTAGATGCCAGTGAATCAACGGCGCTTGTTTCTCCCGCCGACAGAGCGTTGCGAAGCGTATAGTCAAAAAGACTTTTTCCCGCCGGTGATAACCCCGCCGTCATTGTCTTGATCGCTTTATTCTTGTGATACTTGTCAAGTACGAAGGTGACGTTCGGAAACCATTCCAATCCTGTCTTTATCCACTCGGCACCATCCCCGTGGAGGTAGATTCTCGTCCCCTCTAAGTCGTAGCGGCTCTCTACCTCCGTTAACGCCTGCTCCCATAATTCATCAGCGCTTTTCCCGTATTCGCTGATGTGAAAGACATTCCGGCAAAACCCGCGTGACCCTTGCTTCTCGATACCCTCGTATACGCTGATCAGAGGCACAATGCTTTTCCTGCCTCCCACCATCGTCACATGATCCTCATCCGCGTCTATGTGCAACTCCGCGACACGGCGAGGTTCTGCCGCAGTCTTACGGGAATAGCTCCGGCGTATCTTCTCCATTACCGTCTGGCGGCTCACCGCTCCGCCGGTAAGGTACTCACTCGCCTTCCCATACGACATGTCCTTCGCTGTGCGTATCAGAGACAGCGACAACCCTTCGCTCACTCGCTCGCGTTTATCCACACCCAAAACGCTGTCCGTTAGGTATTCATATCCGCCCGATGCTTTTGCGTAATACGTCCGGCGATAGCTTACCTCGCCAACCAATGTCTGTAGCCGCCGCTCGTCGCCGCGGCGTTCCACCCGGTGTCCCGTCTTCCGGCGGGACGTACGATCCGCTGCGATTGCCGCGTCCACCGCTTCGGCGTATGCTCCGAGTATCCGTGCCGTAACAACCTTCGTCTCCCGGTATGTTTTTTCTTCGATCTGTGCGAATCCTTCGCCGGATGCGATGATGGCGCATATTTTCTTGATGAATTCTCCCGCAATCTCTGTTATAATGGTCTCCACAAGAGGTCGCCTCCTTCGTGATTTTTTGAGTCCGGTAACTCTATTAAATCACATGCTGGCTGCCTCTTGTTCCTTTGTCAAGTTTCTCCTACATTTATTTTACACCGAGTTGACAAACGCGCCCGGCTGTACTATACTGACCGTATTAACCTATTTGGGGGATTCATCCATGAGTCGTATTTCCCGTACTACCGCGAAGAGTTAGCGTCAGCCGTCAGCGATCCGCGGACGACAGGCGTTAGCTCTAACGGTCGTCGGCGGGGAGGATATAGATCGTTTGTGCCTTGCCGTAGAACCGGTGAGGCACAATTATTTATGCCGAAAGAAGGTGATTGCCTTGATTGCGCACTTCATGCGTTCCGACGGGCGGATGACCGCCTGCTCTCCGTTAAACAAAAATATAAGGGAGAGCTGATTATGAATTGTGAACTACAAGAAACAAGCGCCGCGCGGGAACACAAAAAGCTCGGCGCGCAGCTCGGATTGTTTTCGACGATGGAGGAGCTGGGGCAGGGATTGGTGCTGTGGCATCCCAAAGGAGCCGTTGTGCGCTTTCTGCTGGAGCAGTTCAGCCAGAGCGCGCATATGCTCAATGGGTATCTGTGGGCGTATACACCGCACATCGGCCGCTCGCAGCTCTGGAAGACCTCCGGGCATTTGGAAAACTACAAAGACTCCATGTACAACCCGATCGACATCGACGGCGAGGAATACTACCTCAAACCGATGAACTGCCCGTTTCACTTCCTCATCTACAACAGCGAGCTTCACTCTTACCGCGATTTGCCCATACGCATGGCGGAGTTCGGGACGGTGTACCGCTATGAGCTGTCCGGCACCCTGCACGGACTGACGCGGGTACGGGGTTTTACGCAGGACGATGCGCACATCATTTGCACGCCCGAGCAGATGGCGGGCGAAGTCTCTTTTGCGCTGAAGTTCTCGTTGTATATCCTGCGGTCGTTTGGGTTAAGCGAGTTCAAGCCGTATATCTCCACCAAGCCGCCGAAGAAAGCCATCGGCTCTGACGAACAATGGGAGACGGCGACGGAGGTTTTGAGAAACGCGGTTGCCGACGCGGGTTTGACCGCCGAAACAGACGAAGGCGGCGGCGCGTTCTACGGCCCGAAGATCGACCTCAAACTGTATGACGCGCTGGGGCGCGAGTGGCAATGCGGCACAATCCAGTTTGACTTTAACCTGCCTGAACGCTTCGGCATGAAGTATGTCGGAAGCGACGGCAGAAACCATACGCCGTATGTCGTTCACCGCGCTTTGTTCGGAAGCGTAGAGCGGTTTTGCGCCCTGCTGATCGAGCATTACAACGGGGATTTCCCGCTGTGGTTCGCGCCGGTTCAATTCGGGATCGTTCCCATCGGAGAGACCCATAACGATTATTGCAAACAGCTGGAAATCAGCCTGAAAAAGCAAGGGTTACGCGCCGAGACCGATTGTTCGGAGGCGAACATGCGGGAAAAGATCAGGCGCTTCGAGACGCAAAAGGTTCCCTATATGCTCGTCGCCGGCGACAGGGACATCAAGCGGGGCGGTTTCTCCGTCAGGAGCCGGAAGCACGGAAACCTCGGCATGATGACCCTGGAAACTCTGAGCGAGCATATCCGAGATGAATTGGAACAAGGGAAACCAAAATATATTGCAGGAGGAGAAAGTATATGAGAGTAGGCGTATTGGGCGTAGGTCCGGTAGGGGAGCACATCGTGCGTGTGCTTCGCGAAAGAAAATTCCCGGTTGACGGCGACGTCACCGTTATGGCGACGAGAGAACGCGAAGAGATCATTGACGGGAACGCCGTCAGCGTTCAAAAGGTGAGCGAGGCTCTGTTCCGGCGGCTTGACCTTCAACGCCGTTCAATTCGCCGAAGGGATGCCCCTACTCCGGTAATTCCGGCGTTTCCACCGAGGACAGAGAGCGTATAATGCTGCGCGTCCGCACGCCGACCAGCGTATCGAGGTCGCTGCCCGCGGCCTCCAGCTTCTTTTTCGCTTTATCCAGCACGTCGGCGAATTTTTCAAATTCGCTCTTCACGGAACCCAGCAAAGCCCAAACCTCGCCGGAGCGCCGCTGTATCGCGAGGGTGCGGAAGCCCATTTGCAAGCTGTTTAATAACGCGCCCATCGTCATTGGCCCCGCGACTGTGATCCTGTAGTCGCGTTGCAATTCGTCCGCCACGCCTCGGCGCACCGCTTCGGCGTATAGCCCCTCAAACGGGAGGAAGAGGATTCCGAAATCGGTGGTGTAAGGCGGTTGTATGTATTTTTCCCGTATTTCTTTGGCCGATTGCCGGAGACTATCGCGCAAAGCCTTAGCCGCCGCCTCAACGGTGGCGGGATCCCCCGCTTCATAGGCGTCGCAGAGGGCGGTATAGCGGTCGGCCGGGAACTTGCTGTCGGCGGGGAGCCATACGGGTTCCCCGCCGCTCCCCGGCATCTTCACGGCATATTCCACCGAAAAGCGCGAACCCGGAACGGTGACGACATTGACGCCGTATTGGTCGGGCGACAGGATTTGGTCGAGGATCGCGCCAAGCTGTATCTCGCCCAATATGCCACGCGTCTTCACGCCCGACAAAACCTTTTTAAGGTCACCCACGCCGGCGGCCAGCGTCTGCATCTCGCCAAGCCCTTTGTATACCTGCTCCAGCCGTTCGTTGACAAGGGAAAAAGACTGGCTGATCCGTGACTCCAGCGTTTTTTGCAGCTTTTCGTCCACCACGCCGCGTATGGCGTCCAGTTGTTTCGCCGAGCTTTCCTGCATTGCGGCGAGCCGCCGCTCGGTCGTCAGGCGTATCTGTTCCAACTTTTGCTCCTGCTGAAGCTCCGAACGCGCCATTGCGTCCAGCAGACGGCGCTCCGCGCGTTCCACCGGCTCCGTGAGGCTTTTTTGCCTTGCAAGCAGAATCAGAACAATTACAGAAACCAACAGCGAGAGCGCGGACAGCGCGATAATCGCAAGCTCCATATCAGAACGGCCACGGTAAGCCTTCGGGACCGAGTTGCATAGACGGCGTCGGATCCGGCGGAACAGGCGGTGTCTCGGTCGGGTCAGCCGGGTCGATAGGATCATCCGGCGGGGTTGGGTCAAGACCGCCCGGATCGGAAGGCTCCGACGGGCTGACTTCCACCGGCGGCGGAGACGGCGGTGTCAGGGTCTCGCAGACCGTGCAATAGGTGTTGTATGGCGTCGCGCCGTCCGTTCCTACGGCTGTAACAGGGTACATCCCTTCGGGAACCACGTCGCCGCGCATGTCGGCGGGAAGGACGAATTGTTCGTCGGCGAGGGACATGGGCAGCGGGGCGTGACGGTTGATGTTCAATAAAGCGCGTTTCGCACGCACCTCTTCGGCGCAGAATTCACCCGCGAGGCGGTTGGATAGAGTGCATACGTCCACGAGGGTATGCACATTACAGCGCGTCTTCGGAATGTCGTCTCTGTCTAAAAAGCCGGTTGCGATGCGGTTCCCGCGCGGGTCAAGGCGGCAGGCATCGGTGGCCGGCAGACCGCTGTCTATGCAATAGGTATACTCTACCAAACCGTCCGGCACGTAAAACTCTTTACGATCCAAACCCTCATGCACTTTTTCCATGACTTGCCGCCACATATGGACGGCGGGATTCCCTACATGCTGAGCAAAGAAGGACATATTGCGCGGAATGCGGTAACCGAACCAGCAGGCGGCGGTGTAATATGGGGTGAAGCCGGCGAACCAGCGGTCTTTATTTTCGCTTGTCGTTCCCGTCTTTCCGGCGACCGGCATACTGACGTCTCTGAATCTGGCGCTGCCGCCGGTACCGGACGCGACCGCGTTGATTAAGCAGGTGCGCATGTAGTAGGCGGTCTTTTCCTTCATTGCCTGAACGGATTCGGAGCGGTTGTCCAGTATGGTCGCGCCCTCGCTGTCGGCGACGAGCGTATAAGTGCGGCTTTCGTGGCGGATTCCGGCGTCGTTCGCCATAGCGGAGTAAGCGGCGGTCATGTCGCGTACCGTAACGCCCTCGGTCAGAGCGCCGAACGCGAGCGGTGACGCTGCGACGTCGGTCAGCGTTTGGTTGCCGGACGCTTTGGACTCAACGAGTGTGGAGATGCCGAGACGCTCCGTCGCGAACTTAAAGGACTGCGGATAGGTGATTCTTTCTAAAACCTGCACCGACACGGCGTTTTTGGACTGCGTGACGGCGTTGAGGACACTCATTCGTCCTTCGTAGCGAGCCGGAGAGTTCCGCGGCCACCCTCTTCCACTTACTTCGCGTACCGGCATATCGTCAATCGGCGTATACGGCGTGGCGACTCCCAGCTCAAAGGCGGGGGTGTAGACGGCAATCGGTTTGAACGACGAACCGGGCTGCCGCTTCATCATGGTGGCGTTGTTGCGCACGCGGTCGCCCGTTTTCTCCCTCCCGCCGATCATTGCCTTAATCTCGCCGGTGTATTGGTCGGCGATCATCATCGCCGATTCGGGCGGCTCGGCGTCGGGAGTTTCCGGCCAACTCGCCGGGTCTTCCCATACGTCGTCTAAGATTTTTTGGATGTCCATATCCATGCAGGTGTAAATATGCAGCCCGCCCGAGTAGATGTAGTCGGACGCCAGCTCGAGGGAGTAGCCGTACTCGCTCATCAAGTCGTTCTGAACGTCGGTAATCACTTGATCGACATACCATGAGTTCAATGAGGCGCTTTCAGACGCGGTGCGCCGCGCGTAAACGAGCGGCTGATACTTCGCGATGTTGTATTCGTGGCGGGAGATAATCTGCTGGTTATACATCTCGCTGAGAATAACCTCCTGCCGCCGCTTCGCGTTGTTCGGGCGGGTGAAGGGATTGTAGAAAGACGGGTTGTTGGTGATACCGGCGAGAAGGGCGCATTCGGCAAGCGTCAGCTCGTCGAGTGTTTTGTTGAAATACGTTTCCGCCGCCGTCACCACGCCGCTGCAGCCGTTGCCGAGCGGAATCATGTTCAGGTAGGATTCCATTATCAGCTCTTTGCCTTCCTGCCCCGGGTATTTTCGCTCGAAGGCCAGCGCGCGGAAGATTTCGTTCAGTTTTCGTGAAACGGTTACGTCTTTATCTTGGGTAATAATGCGAATGAGCTGCTGGGTAATCGTCGAGCCGCCATACTGGTCGCCGCCCGTCAGCATACTCAAAAAAGCTCCCGCCGTGCGTTTCCAGTCCACGCCGTCATGCTGCCAAAAACGCCTGTCCTCTATCGCGACAAAGGCGTCGATCAAAGCGGCGGGAATCTCGTCATACGATGCCCGCACACGATTTTCTTCCCCGGTAAACGTGTCGATTTCCACCCAGCCATCCGAATTTTCCGGGTCGTGGGCATAGACATGGGAAGAGAGGTTGAGGGAGTACATCTCCAGCTCGACGTTGGTGTCCACATCGAGGTAACGTGTTATATAAATTGCGCCGAACACGCCAACGATCGTGCCTGTCAGCAGCACAATCAGCAGCAACGTCACGGCAATCCGCCCCACAACGCCCATCACCGAGCCGAGCGCGCGACCAAATCCCCGCAGCCCCGTCTTGATGTTGGGGTTGAAAACTTTCTCCGCGCCCTTTTTGATCGTACGACCTACGGCGATGAAGAAAAACTTTATGTTTCGCAGGATTTTCTTTAGCTGCTCCATTCCGTTAGCGCCTCCTCCGCGCCAAATCCCGCCGTGTCAGCGGCTGTTTTGTTTTTAATAGTCGGGGCAATTCTCATAAATCACATCGGGGAAAATGTCAATACATTCCATTGCGTTATAGCCACCGGCTACGTCCCATGCCAGCGTATGGCTCAGCACGACGCAGCGGGACTTGAAAAAATCCTTATTGCCAAGGCAAGAAAAAATACCGCCCTTGCCGATAACGGGCTTCGCGTCAAAAACCTTAACCCTGCCGTCGTCAAAGTAAACATTTACGGTGAAATCGTCTTGCGGCGCGACTTGGTAAATACTTGGCCGCAGCATTTTTTCTCCCTCCCTCTAACGTAACGGTTCTATCTTATTATGTGATTGACCGGATGAGAGGTTATCCCAATTGTGTTTTAGTTCCTCTTTATGCAACTAAAACCAAGCTAACACGAGCCGCGCTTCTTTAGACGGAAGGCTCCCCTTAAGGAACACTCCGTTGGTTATATCGAACAACGCTTCCTGTCCGCTGTACTCCGCGTGAAAATGAGGAGGATGGTGGTCGCTTGCGTACATATTATACCAAACCCCTTGACATCTGTCAATCCAACGTTACAATGTATGTATGGGACGGTGTCCCATTTTGAGCGGGAGGGGGGCGCGATATGCGAGTAATAGCCGTCGATTACGGCGACGCGCGAACGGGCGTCGCGGTTAGCGACGCTTTACGAAGCATGTGCGGCGACGCGTTTATCGTAGAGGAGGCCGACGCGGGACGCCTCGCGAACAGGCTTGCTTCGGAGATGTCGTCACGCGGCGCCGACACCCTTGTGCTGGGCAACCCGCTCAATATGAACGGCAGCGCCGGACCGCGCGCCGAAAAGACCGCGAAGCTTAAAGCCCTGCTGGAAAAGCGCGGTCTTCGCGTCGTGCTGTGGGACGAACGCCGGACGACGGTAGAGGCGGCGAGAATCCTAAGCGATGCGGGGCGGTTCGGAACGAAGCGCAAAAAGAAAATGGACGCCGTGGCGGCGTCACTGATTCTCGACGGGTTTCTTCTGTCGGAAAAACACCTCGCGCAGCCCGATAACAGCCATCAGGGCACCGAAGCCCATCCGTAACGGCGAAGCGTCCAGCCGCTGCGCGACAAACGCGCCGAGCAGTCCGATGGGCAGTCCGGCTCCGACGGCGCACAGGGCGGGTTTCCACGCGATCTGTTTGTTTTTGATGTGTCCGATCATCGAACCGGTGGAGCAGGGGAGGAAGTAAAGCAGATTAACCCCTTGCGCCGCGTGTTGTTTCAGACCGCCGAACACGGTCATCCATATCATCAGCAGCGTGCCGCCGCCGAGACCGAAGCCCGACAGAACGCCGGTCAGCAGCCCTGCGCAGGCGGACGGCCAAAAGCTGTCCCACACCGGAGCTTCCCCGCCGAGGGACGGGAACCACTGCCGGATCGCGCCGAGCAGCAGAAGCAGCCCGAATCCGCGCCGAAGCCAAGCCGGGGGGGTTTTCGCGAAGAGGAATCCGGCAGCGATGCCGCCCAAAAAGCCGCCCAGCATATACGGCGCGGCGGCGTCCCATTCAATCTTCCCGGTGAATGCGTACAATGTTGCCGAAACGGCGCAGATCGGCGCGATGCAGAAGACCGACGTCGCCATAGCTTTCTTTTCGTCCAAGCCCACCCAATCGCGCAGTAAAGGGACGAGAATCATTCCGCCTCCCGCCCCTAACAATCCGCTCAACAGTCCCGCGCCGCCTCCGGCGCAGGCGCTTTTTAAGACTTGCCCCTTTTGATTTTCCATGGAAGTAGTATTTTCCGCTTATGCAATAATATACACGCGAGCGTCGGACCGAGACAGCGGTTCACGGCTTTGACGAACGGTAGATGCTTACACTCGGACAGGAATTGTTCGCGTTTTGCCGGACGGGGCAGCGCTTCCGACAGCGCCGGATTGTATTGCGCAAGCGCGTCCGGCGGGATCTCACGCAAGACCGAGCGCGCGATTTCCTCAATGGCGGCTCGTCCCTTATCGGTGTGCGCCAGCACAACCGACGCGCCCTTGTCGTCGTACAGTTCGGGCAGATGTTTCTGCCCGTCGGGGAAGGTTCCTAGCGTCAGATCGCTGCACCGCTTCTCGGCGGTTCGGTACGGGCAATCGTAACACATTTCCGCGAGGCACAGTCCGGCGCGGTAAGCGCGCAGGAACGGGTCGCGGTAAGCGGGGATTTCATAGGTTCCGTTTTCGGAGCCGATGCGTACCGTCGCCTTTTGCCAGCCCCTCGGCTTGCCCGACATATCCACCGCCGTGACGGTCGCGCCGAGACGCTTCTCTACCGATTGCAGGTATGCGGAAAAAACGGTCGGTTCCGCGACGCCGGAACATACGACGTCGGCGGTCAGCAGCAGCGGGGATTCACTGAGATTCCGTGTAACGCTGGGGGAGAGATAGTCGCTGCCCGCCATAGACAGCGCCGTCGCCGGAAGTCCGCGCAGGTAAATATTCAATGCGGCTATCTGGCAAGCCGTGCCGGTGTAGAGGACGGGCGTACCCCTCCGCAGATAGGTCGCGGTTTGCTCAAAGGTGTTTCCGGTTGCGCTTTCCGTATACTTCGCCCCGCGCATCGGCACGCATTCGGGAATGCGGTCGGCTGACGTGTGAACGGCTTCAAAAGCGTCGTTATACCGCGCTCCGAACACGATGCCGCCGCGCCGGATGGTATCCTCGCATAAAAGGGAAAAGATGCCGCCGGCGGAGCTTGCGGCGCGGATATTCTCGTTGAGGTTTGCGGCACCGTAAACGGTGGTGACCGGCGCGAACCCAAACGGGTTCTTGTCCGAGGGGGTAAATTCCGGCTCCGGCGGAGGTTCGGGTAGCGCTGTTGCTTCCGGCGGCTCCGGCTCGGTGGGTAAAACAGGCGGTGCTTCCGGCTCGATTGGTAAATCGGGGAGCGGTTCGGGCGGCGGAGCGGGTGAAATGTCATCTTCTTCCGCAGACGGCGGGGAAATTTCCGGCTCGGCAAGTTCGGGTTCTTCCGCAGGCGTTGATGAATCTTCCGGCGGTGCGGCCGGTTTCTCCGGAGCTTCCGGCGGTTTCGGAGGAGCGGGAGGATTGGCAGGCGGCGTGTCCGAAGGGCAGAGGGAAACTTCGGTAAAGCCCGCCCTGCGCAAAGCCTCCAACGTATCTCTGTCCCGCGCGAAGATGAGGTCGAACTGCTGCAAAGCGGACAGCGAGGATGTGAGCCAGTTCAGTTCGCAGCCCCATAGAACGGTTTTACATTCTGCTTTCTTCGCGGCCAAGATGTACGACTTATAGCGCGGTTCTCCGCCCATCAGCGCCACGTCGGCGTCCGCTGCGAGCGTCTTGAAGCGCGTCGTTACGAAAATGGAGAGCGGCGTGTCGTACTCCGTCAGCACGGCTTTCTGAAAAAAACGCTCGACGCTGGCACGTTCACCCTCAAAGGTTCCGAATAACAATATCTTGATAGCAATCACCTCGAACAGATAGAAGCAAAACTCCGTGTTCGCCGCCGGCGAACATGCGGGACGCTTGCGATAACAGTAACACAAATGCTTATATTTGTCAATCTCTCACGAAAGGGGGCGGAGACATGGTTTTTCCGGCGGCGGAGGGCAAAGAATCGGATTTCTTGCTGATTACCGGGGACGCGTGGGTGGATCATCCGTCCTTCGGCGCGGCGGTGATCGCGCGTGTACTGGAAGCGGAGGGGTTTGGCGTAAGTTACCTCGCGCAGCCGGATTGGCGGAAACCGCTTCAGGGGGTGTCGCGCCCAAGACTTGCCGCGCTGGTGACGTCGGGTAACCTCGATTCGATGGTGGCGCATTATACCGCCGCGAAGAAGCGGCGCGGCAGCGATTATTACACACCCGGCGGGGAAGCGGGGAAGCGCCCCGACCGCGCCGTCATCGTTTATACCGGTCTTATCAAAGCAGCGTTTCCCGGCTTACCTGTGATTATAGGCGGTTTGGAGGCGTCGCTTCGCCGCTTCGCGCATTACGATTACTGGGACGATACGGTGCGCCGCTCGGTGCTTTCGGATTCCGGCGCGGACATGCTTGTGTACGGCATGGGGGAGCGGGCGATCCGGGAGGCGGCGCGTGCGCTAAAAAGCGGGCAAATGCCCGGTCAATTTCTACCGCGCGGCATCTGCGTCATGGTGAACGAAGCGCCGGAGGGCGCGGTACTGCTCCCGTCCTTTGAAGAAGTGTCGGCGGATAAGAAAGCCTACGCCCGCGCGACCATGCTGGAGTACCGCGAACACGACCCGATACGCGGACGGACGCTCGTCCAACCCCACGGAAAGCGCTTTTTGGTCTGTACGCCGCCGTCAAAGCCGCTCACGAGCGACGAACTGGATGCGGTGGCGGAGCTTCCGTATACCCGCACAGCGGATCCAATATATGCCAAGCCTGTCCCGGCGATTGAGGAGGTGCGCTTTTCGCTGATCCACAACCGCGGGTGCTTCGGAGCGTGTCACTTCTGTTCGCTGGCGTTCCATCAGGGGCGGATCATATCGGTTCGCAGCCACGCTTCGCTTCTGCGGGAGGCGCGGGCGCTGACAAAACTGCCCGGGTTCAAAGGGTATATCCACGATGTGGGGGGACCGACGGCGAACTTCCGGCATCCGGCTTGTAAAAAACAAAAGACGGAGGGCGCGTGCGCCGGGCGGCAATGCCTCACGCCTAAGCCCTGTCCCAACCTCGACGCGTCGCACGGCGATTTTATGCGGCTTCTGCGGTCGCTCCGGCAGGTGGAGGGCGTAAAAAAGGTGTTCGTGCGCTCGGGCATCCGATATGACTACTGTATGCTGGACAAGGGCGGACAATGCTTGGAAGAGCTGGCGCGGCACCATATCAGCGGGCAGTTGAAGATCGCGCCGGAGCATTGCGCCGACCATGTGCTGGACATGATGGGCAAGCCGCGTTTCGGCGTGTACAAAGCTTTTGTAAAGAAATACGAGGAAGCCAACCAAAAGGCGGGAAAAAAGCAGTTTTTGGTGCCGTACCTCATTTCCTCCCATCCGGGGTCGCGCCTTGAGGACGCGGTGGAACTGGCGGTCACGCTGAAGAAGATGGGACGCCGCCCGGAGCAAGTGCAGGATTTTTATCCGACACCCGGTACGATTTCCACCTGTATGTACCACACCGGCTTGGATCCGCGCACGATGAAGCCGGTTCCCTGCGCAAAGACACCTAAAGAGAAAGCGATGCAGCGCGCCCTGCTTCAATGGTTCCTGCCGCAAAACAGGGGACTGGTGAACGAGGCGCTGCGCCTGACGGGGCGCACGGACGCGCTATCCGTCTTGTTTCCTGTGAAGCATAAACCCAGACCGGCGGGAAAATCCACGGTGAGGGATAAAAAGAACAAAAAGAGAGGAAGAAACGCATGAAATTCAGTTTTTGTTCCTTAGGCTGCCCGGATTGGACAGTAGAGGAAGTCGCGCGCCGCGCGAACGAGTACGGGTATGACGGCGTGGAGCTGCGAGTCGGCGGCGATAAGCACGTCGATCCGTCGATGAGTGAGGACGAGAGGGCGGCGGTGAAAGCGTTGTTCCGCGCGATCCCCGCCCTTAGCGGGTACACGCGCTTCGCCGACGGGGAAAATCTCGCCGAACAGGCGGCGGCGCTGGAGCGCAACGTCGGGTTGTGCGTGTCGCTCGGTGCGCCGTATATCCGCACCTTTCTAGGCGGTGAGGGCGTTTTAAGCCGCGAGGGCGCGCTTACCCTGCGCCGC
>DBDP01000126.1:0-229 GCA_002293625.1 Clostridiales bacterium UBA929
CGGGCGCGGCGGCGCGGGCTTCTCGACTGGGTTGAAGTGGGAGCTGACCGCCCGTGAAAAAAGTGAGAAAAAGTATGTCTGCTGCAACGCTGACGAAGGCGACCCGGGCGCGTTTATGGATCGCTCGGTGCTGGAGGGCGACCCGCACAGCCTGATTGAGGCGATGGCGATCGCCGGATACGCCGTCGGCTCCGACGAAGGCTACATCTATGTGCGCGCCGAGTACCCC
>DBDP01000126.1:296-33806 GCA_002293625.1 Clostridiales bacterium UBA929
GGGCGCGTTCGTCTGCGGCGAGGAAACGGCGCTCCTAACGTCGGTCGAAGGTAAGCGCGGCGAGCCGCGTCCCCGCCCGCCGTTCCCGGCGGTCAAGGGTCTGTTCGGCAAGCCGACCTTACTGAATAACGTGGAGACGTACGCCAACATTCCCTGGATCATGCAAAACGGCTGGGAGAAGTTCGCCGCCATCGGCACCGAGAAATCAAAGGGCACCAAAGTCTTCGCGCTGGGCGGCAAGATCACGAACACCGGGCTTGTGGAAGTCCCGATGGGAACGACGCTCCGCGAAGTCGTCGATGAAATCGGCGGCGGCTGTCCAAACGGGAAAAAGTTCAAGGCGGCGCAGACCGGCGGTCCCTCCGGCGGCTGTATCCCCGCTTCGCACTTCGATATTCCCATTGACTATGAATCCCTGCGGTCCATCGGTTCGATGATGGGTTCGGGCGGTTTAATCGTCATGGACGAGGACACCTGCATGGTGGACATCGCCCGCTACTTCCTCGACTTCACCGTTGACGAAAGCTGCGGCAAATGCACCCCCTGCCGGATCGGAACCAAGCGTTTGTGCCAGATTCTCGATAAGATCACAGCCGGAGACGGCACGATGGAGGACCTCGACACCCTTGAGGAGTTGTGCGAACACATCATCCAGAACAGCCTCTGCGGTCTCGGGCAGTCCGCGCCGAACCCCGTGCTGTCCACCTTAAAATACTTCCGCGAGGAATACATCGCGCATGTGCGTGACAAAAAATGCCCCGCCGGCGTCTGCAAGAAGCTGCTGCAATACAAAATCACCGACAAATGCACCGGCTGCACCGCCTGTGCCCGCGTCTGCCCGACAGCGGCAATCAGCGGCAAGGTGAAGGAAAAACACGTCATCGACCAGAGTAAATGTGTCAAGTGCGGAGCCTGCATGGAAAAATGCCGGTTCGGCGCGATTATCAAGGAATAGGAGGCGGGGCAGATGATTAACCTGAAAATCAACGGAATCCCGGTCGCCGCCGAAGAGGGAACGACCATCTTGGAGGCCGCGCGTCAGATCGGTATAGAGATTCCCACCCTGTGTTACATGAGGGAGATCAACGCCATCGGCGCGTGCCGCATGTGCGTCGTCGAGGTCAAGGGCGCGCGTTTCAACGCGGCAGCCTGCGTCTACCCGGTCGCGGAAGGGATGGAGGTTCTTACCAACTCCGAGAAGATTGTCAAAGCCCGCAAAGCCACGCTGGAGCTGATCCTCTCCAACCACCGCATGGACTGCCTGACCTGCGTCCGCAGCCAAAACTGCGAGCTTCAGGCGCTGTCCAAGATTCTCGGTGTGGAGGAAGTGCGTTATCAGACCGACGATTTAGAACCGCAGCCGGAGGCTTCGATGCCGCATTTGGTGCGGGACAACAGTAAATGTATCCTGTGCCGCCGCTGCACCGCCGTCTGCCGCGAAAATCAGGCGGTCGCCTGTATCGGCGCGAACGACCGCGGCTACGCGACGCATATCTCCTGCGCGTTCGACCGCGATTTGGCCGAATCGCCCTGTATCTCCTGCGGGCAATGCATTGTCGCCTGCCCCACCGGCGCGCTGACCGAACGCGACCAAACGCAGGAAGTTTGGGACGCGATAGCCGACCCCGCAAAGCATGTCGTCGTCGGTACGGCACCGAGCGTGCGCGTGACGCTCGGCGAGTGCTTCGGAATGCCGGTCGGCAGCAACGTGGAAGGCAAGATGTTCGCGGCGCTCCGCCGTCTCGGCTTCAACGGCGTATTCGACGTTGACGTCACCGCCGACTTAACGATCATGGAGGAAGCGAACGAATTTGTCAAACGTGTGCAAAACGGCGGCACCCTGCCGCTGATGACCTCCTGCTCGCCGGGCTGGGTAAATTATTTGGAGCGGTACTATCCGGAGTTTATCCCGAACCTGTCCAGCTGCAAGTCCCCGCAGCAGATGTTCGGCGCGATGATGAAAACCTATTACGCGGAAAAAGAGGGCATCGACCCGAAGGACATCTTTGTCGTCACCATTATGCCCTGCACCGCGAAGAAGTACGAAGCCCTGCACAACGACAGCGCCGTAAAAGGTCAGCCCGACGTGGACGTCGCGCTGACGACCCGCGAGCTTGGGCGCATGATCGAGCGTGCCGGTTTGATGTTCAACGCCCTGCCCGACGAAGAGGCGGATCCGGCGTTCGGCGAAGCCAGCGGCGCGGGCGTCATCTTCGGCGCGACAGGCGGCGTGATGGAAGCCGCCCTCCGCACCGCCGTGGAGACACTGACCGGCGAGGATCTGCCCAATGTTGAATTCGGCGGTGTGCGCGGTGTCGCGGGGTTGAAAGAGGCGACCTATGACGTCGCCGGAATGAAAGTGAACGTCGCCGTCGCGTCCGGCACCGCCAACGCGAAGAAACTGATGGAAATGGTGAAGAGCGGCGAAAAGCAATACCATTTCATTGAAATCATGGGCTGCCCCGGCGGCTGCGTAAACGGCGGCGGACAGCCGGTTCAGCCGATGTCCTTAAAAAACTTCACCGACGTGCGTGAAACGCGGGCAAAGACGATCTATGAGATGGATTTGGGCAACCGTTACCGCAAGAGCCACGAAACGCCGATGATCAAGAAACTGTATGAAGACTATCTCGGCGAACCGGGCAGCCACAAGGCGCACGATGTTCTGCACACCCGCTACCGCGAGGCGGAACGTTACCCGGGCGTAATAACCGTGTAGGGGCGATTCGTAATCGCCCGCAAGTAAGGGCGACCGTCCGCGGTATCCGAGGGGCGAAAGAACGGCGGAACGCCGAGGGCGGCGTTCCCCACAAGGACGAGATAAACGAGATAAAACTTCGCTTTAGATTTACCGAAGTTTTAACGATACAAGAAAAGATAGGAGATGATTACAGCTATGCTCAGAGGGTTGTACACCGCCACGACCGCCATGCTCGCGAACAGCCGGCGGATGGATGTCATCACCAACAATTTAACGAACGCCGAGACGGCGGGCTTCAAAGCGGAGACCATGACAACGCGCTCTTTCCGCGATATGCTGATTTCCCGTCTCAACGACCCGTCGGTATACCAATACAGCTATACGGGACCGCACAACTTGGGCATCCACGTCGATCAAGTGTATACCGATTTTGAAGCGGGTTCGTTTGAGGAGACGGGCAACCCGACCGATCTGGCACTCGCGAGCGACGGTTTTTTCGTCGTTGACTACTTCCCCAAAGGTCTGACCGAAGAAGAAGAGGACAACTTTGAAACCGAGCCGCGCTACATCCGCGGCGGAAATTTTGCGGTCGACGCCGACGGGTACCTTGTGACGCCGGACGGCTACTATGTTCACGGAGAAGACGAAGCCCCGATTTGGGTGGGTACGTCGGATTTCAACGTCAGCAGAGACGGTGTCATTACGGTGAACGAGGAAGAAATGGGGACACTGCGCGTTGTGCGGTTTGAGGACAATTCGGTGCTGCGCAAAGAGGGCGACAACCTGTTTTCGGTGTTTACCGAGGTGGACGAGTTTGGGGATCCCGTACCGGCTGCCGAGCCGGAAGCGACCGTTCCCGATATCCGGCAGGGCTTCTTGGAAGCCTCCAATGTTGATGTCGCGAAGGAAATGGTGCGTATGATGGAGACCTACCGCTCTTACGAAGTCAGCCAGCGCGTGATTAACATGTTTGATGAATCGTTACGGCTTTCGGTAAATGAGATCGCGAGATTTTAATTAAGGGGGCTCCCGCATGTTTCTGCCGCTGCATACCGGCCGCTTGGGTCTGACGGCACAGCAAAGAGGTCTTGACACAATCGGCAACAATATCGCGAACCTTAGCACCACAGGCTTTAAGAAAGTGCGCCTAGACTTTCAGGATAACCTCTATACCCGCATGTTCAACAAAACGGACATGAGCGCCGACATGAATCTGCAGCGCGGCACCGGGGTGCGGGAATACCAATCGGCGCGCATTCAGCTTCAAGGAGCGCTGGTATCGACCGGGCGTCCACTTGACTTCGCGCTGGAAGGGCGGGGTTATTTCGTTTTGGAGAACCTCAACCCCATGGACGAAGAAAACGGCTTGGACGACTATTTATACACCCGTGACGGCGCGTTTTACCTCTCGCAGGAAGAAGACGTTAGTTTTTTAGTAGACGAGTTCGGGCGTTATGTGCTGGATATCGACGGAGAACGGATTGCAATCCCCGACCCAGAAAATCTGCACTGTGACGAGACAGGCGTTCTGACGATGACCGAGAACGGCGAGGAGGTTTTCATCGCGCAGCTGGGAACCGCGGACTTCGTCAACCCGGGCGGTCTCGCGGCGGTGGGGGAAAACGCGTTTGTGCAGACGCTAAACTCCGGCGAGCTGTTTGAAGAAGTGACGCTAAAAGTGCATCAAAACACCACGGAAGCCTCCAACGTTGACTTGGCCGAGGAGATGACCCGCATGATCCGCACCCAAAGAGCCTACCAAATCGCTTCCCGCTGTGTTTCCACAGCCGACCAGATGATGCAGGTCGCAAACGCCATAAGATCGTAGCGTACGGTCAATCGAATATTATTTCTTAGGAGAGAGGAACCAATGGACATACGCCAATGCAAGCGATGCAAAAAACTGTTCAACTACACCAATAACATCCTGTGCCCGGAGTGCATCAGACTGATGGATGAGCGCTTCAAGGCGGTGCGGGATTATATTTACGAGAACCCCAACGCCCAAATGGAGACCGTTTGCGAAGAAACGGGTGCCGAGATGTCTGATATCCACCGCTGGCTGCGGGAAGGACGCTTGATTTTAAGCAGCAACACCGCGCCGTTACTTAAGTGTAAGGTTTGCGGCGCGCCGATTTATACCGGCCAGATGTGCGACAAATGCACCAACGACGTGCGTTCGCAGTTTCAAAGAACCGCCGACGCGTTGAAACCGCCGCCCGAACCGTTTCCAACAAAACGGGAAGGAAGAATGCATGTGGAAGTGCGAAAAAAATAGCTTTAGATTTCTCTCTATATATACGATAAAGAGAATGAAGAGAGATTGCGGCTTAGGAGGATGGAACACATGAAAATCGGATCATTGCCCGCCGTGGCGATGGAGCAATACAACAGCAATAAAGTCCGCGCCCGCAAGACGGAGACCGCGCAGACCGTAAACGACAGCGTTGAAGCCACCAACGCGTCCCGCTTGTTCAGCGAAGCGCTGCAAGCCGTGCGCGAGGCACCCGAAGTGCGCACGGATAAGGTGGAAGCCATACGCTCGCAAATCGAGGCAGGTACGTACACCGTTGACGCGGCCGCCATAGCAGCCCGTATGATGTCCGGCATAACCGGCACTTTTTGAGTTCCCTTGGAATGGAAAACACTGATCGGCGTCCTTTCGGAAGAGAAAGAGGTCTTTGAAGAGCTGATTGAGTTAGCTGGACAAAAAAAGGACGCCGTGTATCAAAAGGATTTGGAACAGCTGGACGCTGTGGTACGTCGGGAACAAGGGGCCGTTATGCGGCTGGGTCATTGGGAAAAGCAGCGCTTGTCCTGTTTGGACGCGCTAAAAGACCGCCCCGGTTCCGAGACGTTACTTTTTTTTGCGGAAATGGCTCCCCCCGCCGAGAAAGAAACGCTGCTGACGCTGCATGAGCAATTAAGCAATTTAATCCAAACGCTGAAGAAACTCAACGCGGAGAACAAAGCGCTGACCGAGTCCCGGTTGGAGTATGTGCGGTTCGTGCTGGACGTGCTGAGCGAAGACCAAATGACAGGCGTTTACGGAGCCGGAGGGGTTAGTCCCGCCGGAAAAGAAGCTCCTAAGAAGATACTGGATAAAACGGTGTAAGGGGAAAAAAGTATGTACCGATCCACATTTACGGGTATCAATACCTCCTCGCAGGGTATTAACATCGCCCAGCGCCAGCTCGATGTGACGGCGCACAACCTCTCCAACGCCAACGTGACGGGTTACTCGCGCCAGCGCTATATCACGCAGGCTGTTCCGCCGAAAGGCTGGAATTCTCAGTTTTCCTACCCCGAAAGGGGAAAAGTGGGCGGCGGCGTCGAAACGATGAGTCTCGACCAAATCCGTGATTTGTTCCTCGACCGCCAGTTCCGCAACGAACAAACGGCGACTACATACTGGGAAACGCGCTCCGATTCGATGTATTATATCGAAGACGTATTCAATTCCATCGACACCAACTCACTCGACGGCGTTTTGGCGTCTTTCTTCGCTTCGCTGCAGGAGTTGAGCAAAAACTCCACAGACGAAGCTGTGCGCACCAACGTCGTTTCGGAAGCTAAGAAGATTATCGACGTTTTTCATGTGTACGACCAGCAGCTCACCGACTTGATGGAGCAGCAGAACTTCCAGCTACACGAAAAAGTAATCCACACCAACCAAGTCCTTGCGCAGATAGCGGCGCTCAACGACAACATCTTCCGCTTTGAGCTGGGAGGCTCAACCGCGAACGATCTGCGTGACCAGCGCGCCAATCTCCTTGACGAGCTTTCCTCTATTATGGATATATCTTACGAAGAAACAACCGCCGACCCGCCGATATACAACATCTACGGGCTTGAGCTGACACAGCTGAAGATCGTGGCGGGAGCGGATGTGAATAACGACAGCGCCGTTTTGGTTCGGCATATGGATTCCTACATGCTAAAACTGGAGGCAATAGACCACGGTTCCGGCGAGAACGAGGTTTATGATCTCCTTACGCCTCTGCCCGACAGCGAGTACGACTCACCGTTTGATATGCCGTTTTACAAAATCTACCTCAGCGGTTCCGAAGACGAGCCGGATCCCGATGCCGACGTATACGACGGGAACCACAACGGCGTTGAGCTTGCTCCCGGCGAAGACTTGCCGGGATATGTCGGCGGACTTCTGCAAAGCTATATCGACGTTCGTGACGGGGTAGGAACGGTGGACGAAGAACCGGGCGTTGTCGGTATCCCTTACCTCATCAAAGAATTGAACCGCTTTGTGGAGCATTTCACAACCGCTTTCAATGAAATTCACAATCAGGGATATACATACCCCATCGGCATCGGAGGGTATTCGGATACCGGCATCGACTTTTTCAATTCCGATCCCGAATTTGCCACGGCGCGGACAATCCAGCTATCGGACGCCATATTGGAATCGGCTTTCAACATCGCGGCTTCGAGAGGCGAAGCGGTGGTCTTGGATTCCGAGGGACACGCCCAAACCGGCAACAACGAGATCATCCTTGAGTTAATCCAACGAATCAAAGAAGGCGTGATTGAGGGGCTTGGAAACTCGGCGGAAGGGTTTTACAAAAACTTTCTCGGCATCGTCGCGAGCGAAGCGAACGCCGCGAACGGTATGTTTGCGCAAAAAGAAGTTCTTCTGAGTGATGTCCAAAAACAGCGTACCGGCGTTTCCAGCGTCAGTGAGGATGAAGAGATGACCAATATGATTCGTTTTAACCACGCCTATAACGCCTCCGCCCGCTGCATCACAACGATCGACGAAATGCTGGATAAGTTGATCAACGGAACCGGTCGGGTAGGGTTGTAGTATTTTTTAGAGGTGAGATAAGATGGCGCATCGCGTAACGAACAGTATGCTGGTTACGAACTATACCCGTAACCAAAACCGTGCCAGCGTCCGCATGGAGCAATTGCAGACGCAACTCGCGACGCAGAAAAAGATTGTGCGTTTGTCGGACGACCCGGTTAACGTGGTTAAGGCATTGAATGCCCGTTCACGGTTGTACGACGTTGAACAGTACAAAAAGAACCTTGACGACGCGAAGGCGTGGCTGACCCAAACGGAAAGCGCCCTAACCGAACTGAACGAGGTTATCAAGCGCGCCTACGAGCTGGCGGTACAAGGATCGAACGATGTGCTGACCGACGACGACCGCACCGCGCTCTCCAATGAAATCAAAGAGCTGCGCGACCACGTGGCGACGCTGGCGAACTCGACACTTGGGGATAAATTCCTTTTTGGTGGGTATAATGTTTCATATCCTCCCTTTGTGTTCAACCCCGACGAAGCCACGTTTTCGTTGAACGCGGATAATTTTGTGGATGTAGACAGCACCGGCGTTGTGATGTATAATATCAACGGAACCGATTATGACATGAACGACAGCAACATAGACTGGACAGACCCTGACAGTTTGGAGCGGCAGCATATTCACTATGAAATCAGCATCACCGGCGACCGCGAAGAATTTTCCGTGGACGATTTCTTCAGTATCTCCATCCCCGGCGCGAAATTCCTCGGCTACGGTATCTACGAAGACGAGCTTCCTTCCGGCAACCCGGACAGTCCTTTAGACAGCGGGACTGATAAGAGCCAAAACATATATACCACCCTCAACGAGTTCTTTGTCATTGCCAACATGACGTCCGAGTTCAACATGGAGGAAGCGGATAACATAGAAATCCTCCACCAGAACATCAAACCGTTCGTTAAGCGCCTCCAGGATATGCAGAGCAATACGCTGGCACAAATATCCGAGGTTGGCGGTCGAATCGCCCGGATTGACCTGATGGCGGATCGTTACGGTAAGGACGAGATAAACTACACCCAAATGCTTTCCGATGTGGAAGACTTGGATACGGCTGAGGCTTACATGCAATTCTCAATGTCGGAAGCCGTCTACCGCGCGGCAATGAGTGTCGGAGGACGCATCCTGCCGCCGTCGCTTGTGGACTTCATGAGGTGATTTAGGTGCTTTCGCTAATTCGGATCCAATCGCAGCTGGGTTCCCTCTCCGCGCGTTCCGAACCGGCACGGTTGGAAGGCGCGTATGAGAAGAAACAACTGTCAATACGCGGCAACAACGGCGCGCGCGTTCAGCTCCAAACGGAACTGCCGCAAATTCGGATCGATCAGAGCGCGTCGTTTGCCAGCGCGGGTCTGCAAGAGAGCTTACCGCAGTATTTGGAGTTCTGCGAGAAGAGCTATCAAGCCGGATTAGAACGAATCGGCGGGATTGCCGCGGAAGGCGTGCGGCTGATGCAGATTGAGAAGGGCGGCAACGCGATTGCCGAAATCGCACGGAATAAAGGCTATAAAGAAGTGCGCCTGACAATCAAGCCCGTTACGCCGCCTCAGATCAGCGCGGATATGGGTTTTGTGGAGATTCAAGACGCTTCTTCGAAAGCGCAGATTGAGGCGCGGGATATTGCCAGCACAGTTCATTACACACCGGCGTCAATTGAGTTTTCGTGGCTGACAAGACCGTCAATTGAAATTTGGGTGGAACCGGGCGTTGAGCTGCGGTTCCCGGACGCGAATGTGGGTACCAACGTCAACAGAGCCGTGTGACCGGCACGGGCGAAAGGAAGCGGTTGAATGAAGATAAATACGGTTCGTTTTGGGGAGATTGATATTGCCGAGGAGAAGATTCTGACGTTTCAGGATGGCTTGGCTCCGTTTTACAGCAGTATCCGTTTCACCATCATCAGCTCGGAAGAAACCGAACCTTTTCTTTGGCTGCAATCGCTGGACGAGCCGGATGTTGCGCTGGCTGTAATCAATCCGTTCCGGCTTTTCCCGCAGTATACGCCGGTGGTCAACGAAGCGGACTTGGAGAAGATCGGAAGCCCCGCCGACGAAGATATTTTGGTTTTGACAGTGGCGGTCATCCCCCACAAGTATGAAAGCATGACCACCAACCTCGTATCGCCCATCCTGATCAATTCGCAGAACAACCAAGCGCGGCAGACAGTAATGGAAAGCAGTTCGTATGTTGTGAAGCAGCCGATCTTTAACGAAGTTCAGGCGCTCCTGTACGGCATGGAAACGGATGCGGAAGGAGGCGGCACGGATGCTGGTTCTGACGCGTAAAACCAATCAATCTATCTCGCTTGGCGACAATATCCGAATCACGATTTTGGACGTAGAGGGGGATCGTGTCAGCGTGGGTATCGACGCGCCGAAAGAAGTCCGCATTTTCCGCAGCGAACTGCTCGACGACACACTGCGCTCGAATAAGGAGTCTTTGGAATCGGCGAATTTCTCCATGGCGACGTTTAAGAAGAGACAGCAAAAACAATAGAGCTATTCCAAAACCCGGCAGGTTGGCTTGGAGACAATAGGCACAGCGAACCTGTGAGCGTGGCCGGAGGTCGAAAGACAACCGCCCGCCGGGTGCTATGGAACGTGACAGAATCCCTCTCTTCGCCGCTCGGCAACAGAACAGATCTTTATTTGGGGGCGTACCGGCTTCGACGGGGATGTTGAGGCATAATCAGCGGGTCGTGGTGTCCGCCACGTTAAAAGGGCATCTTTATAAATTAAAGAACAACGATAACAGAGTACTCGCAGCCGCGTAAATGCGGAAGCCGTCCTACCCGGAAGGACCACGAGCCGGGGATCCGTAGGGGTCTCCCCTACTAAGATCGCGCGGGGATTCCGCGTAACGGGCGTCGTTTAGTGGTGAACGTGAGCCGGTTAAGCTTTGCGCCGGCCACGCATTGATGAAGCTACCAAGCCCCGGAGCCTGACAACCGGCGTCGGGGGGAGGGAATGTAAAGGGTTGTCTGCACCCGGAGAATGTTATGCGGAGATGTTTTCGGACAGGGGTTCAACTCCCCTCGCCTCCACCAAATGCAAAAACCTACGCTCTCAATGAGTGTAGGTTTTATTTTGCAATGCCAACGTGTTCGGCGTTTTTTTATTCGTACAACAGTCTCATGTTTCAGACGAAAATTTCGCTCAAAATACCAATTTCGCTAATACAATTTGCTAACGCTAACACAAAAACAACGGCTCCCGTAGCGGTGATTGCCGCTACAGGAGCCGTCATAAAAAACGAGCATAGCCACGCTACACCATATTACCGGGGTCGAATGTAGCGCCCTCGGTTTCGGCTTTGTTCTCTTTATGGTATTTCAACACGTTTTCGGCTTTTGCTTTCCACGCATAGAATCCGATTGCAGTAACCGTCGGTGCGCCGATCAGCATAGCGAGGGTGGCGTAGTTCGCAGGGTCAACAAAGGAGAGCTTGACGCCCACGCCTACCCCCACAAAGTATGCCAGCATAACGAACCTGAGCATCAGCTTGGTAAACTCAACTTTGGCTTCGGATTCATGTTCCCTTGCACCGGGCGGCTTACGACGACGCGACAGAAACGCCAGCAACCCAAACAGTAACGCACCGCCGCCCGCGCCGCAGAGAAATTGAATTATCAGCGTCCACATAATTATTTACCCATATCAGCCGGTAACTCGCGCAGGTCGGCAACCAAGTCCTCCACAAAGCCGTTGCCGCCCAGCTCCTGATACTGCTTATGCATATCAAGCACGCACTCCAGCGTCAGCCGCCCGATCCTCCCGGCTTTAGCATACTCCTCGTGCGCCCGGACGATGGAATACTTCAGCGCAGCGCGGGTCGCTGCGTTGTTGCTGTCCAGCGACTTCTTGAGCGCGTCCAGCGGTTCTGTGTGTTGCTTTATGAGTTTCTTAATCTGCCGGAGAATCAACCCGCCCATAGTAGAGAGCGCAAGGATTGCGGTAGCGACCGCGCCCCAGTCTTTCAGCCATTGCATCACAGCACCCCGGCTTTCATGCGCTTTACCGCGCTCTCGATCATGACTTCGATCTCGTCCTCGGACAAGTCAACCCCCATCTTTAGCAGGAAATCACGGACAAACGCAAACTTCTCGTCACCGCTGCCCGGTTTCCGTTTCATCTGCTCGGCGGCGGTAACGGCGGTCGTTACCCAGCCGTTGATCTTCTCCTGTTGCGCGAGGGTCGTTTTGCTTTTTATGTACGGGATAAGGTTCTTTGCCACCCAGCCGCCCAATGCGGCAAGGACAGCCGATAGCAGCGATAAAATCAGTTCGTTCACGTCTCTCCCTCGTTTCTCTCGTTTTAATTGTCAATTGTAATGACTTGTCCCACACGAATCAGGTTCGGGTTCGCGATCCCGTTGAGCTTCGCCAGTGCCGCGACGGTGGTCTTATGCTTCACCGCGATAGCGGATAGCGTGTCCCCGGCTTTCACGGTATACGCATTCCCCGTCTGACTGTTATCTGTTATCTGTACACTGTTAACTGGCATCGCTCCGTTAAGGTTCAGCGCGAGGACGGCTCTATATACGCGCTCGCGGCGGTCGATGTACTGCGTCAGCTTGACCCTTGTCGCTTGCAGCATCGCCGCGACATTGCCGCCGGACTTTAAGGCATTTTGGGCGATCTCTTTCCAGTGCGGCGAGTTCGTGCCGTACTGGTTCACGCCGTCCGCGAAGTAGATCAGCGCGCCGGGGTCGGTCAGTCCGTAGCCCATCCCCGTTTTGATGTACGCGGTGACGTCTGTCACGGCTTGCGCGTCCTGCGCGGCACGACCCTCCGGGGAGCTGATCAGCGCGGCAATTACGTCTTTTTCTTTTGCCGCCGGTATGTACTTATTCCATGCGCCGGTCGCCGCGCTGCTGATCGTGTTGTACATCGTATCGCCGAGGATTGTCTTTGCTTTGGCAGTGTTGCGACCGATGATGCTCTTACAGAGCGAAAGAGCGCGGGAAGCGTGCCAGCCGAACAGACCGATAGACAACGCGCCGTTATCATTCGCAACGACGGTTCCGTACTGCCCCTCGTTGCCGTTGATGATTTTTAGCGCGTGTTTCGCTATGGTGGCGATGGAAAATTGTACGGGCGGGGTTGTCCCGCCCGTCTGTGCCGTCACGCTCCACCCCGCGACGTTCACCGCGCCCTTCCCCCTGTCTTCGGCGCGCCATTTGGTTGTGCGCAGATCGACATGCACGAATAAGCTCTTTGTGTACAGGCAGATGCCGCCGGGGATTCCCAGCGTGGCGAGGGCGCTCTCCGCCGCCCTTGCCACCGTCAGCGGCACGACGCCGTTTATCACGATATCGGCGGCGGTTCCGAGGGTGTGCAGGCTGTTCTTTGCGCCGCCGTTCGCCGCGTTGTGCGCCGCAGTGCGGTAGCCGCTGTTGATTACCAACGGTTTGTTGCCGCAAGCCACTCGGATATGCTCCAGCAGCTCCGGCAAGCGGGTATCCAGTTTGATAACGTCGTTGCCGCATTTGCTCGCAAACTCGCGGATACTGAAATGCGGGGTGATTTTCGTGTTACCGTCTTTGACCGCACTGTATGTCTTTAACATAATACTTCCCCTTTCTATGTTGGGGCGGGGTCATCCCGCCTGTTGCTTCCCCGTCCCCGGTAGGGACGACCGCCCTCGGTCGTCCACGGGCGCACATAGTGCGCCTGTACGTCGTCTTGAATGTCAATTGTCCATTATCAATTGTCAATTGGATCGTCGGGAAACCGTTCCCGTATCGCGAACTTCGCGGACATGATCAGCTGCTGCACTTCGTCCGCTTTTATGGGGTTCCCCTCGGCCATGTAGTACGTCCACACCGCGCCCATCTCGGTAACGGTGCGCATCGCGCCCTCCCACTCAATCATCCGCTCGGTTTCGTAGGCGATCCTGCGTTGCTCCGCCGGGGGCAGGGGCGGCGCTTCGGGAGGCGGGAGCGGAACGATGTCGGTCAGGACACCGTTTTCGATTACGAGGTCACAGTAGCCGGCGGTGGCGAACGCTTTCGCGGTAAGCGCGTCGGGAACCTCTATATACCCCTCCAGCCATACGGCGTCGCGGTGGCTTTGCGATTGTATGCTGTGGGTTCCGTTGGTCTTGATCAGTGATATGATGGTCATGATTCTCCTCCTATCTCCACGCGACGAAGTTATAGATTTCGCCGTCTTTGTTTGTTCCCGCGAATATCCCGCCCGTAACGGTACCGTTGCTGTTGAATCCTCCCCATGATCTATATACTGTAAAACCGGTGGCTGTTATCCTAATGGCGTTACTAGTGTCTGCCAACTGATTGCCGCTCTCCGTCGCGAGTCCGCCCAAAACCAACCCAGGTACAGAATCTCCGATGTCTGATACACCCCGCCATCGCGGCATCACAATAACCACCCTCGGTTGAAACCCTAGCGCAATGCTTTGACTGAAGGTCTGCCCGCTTACGCTCGCCCCATTGCCCGTGTACGTACCTGTTACGATCGCCGCCGCGCTGGACGCGTTCCCTCCCACCGATAAAATGTACCATCGGTTGCTGTAGTAAATCATCTCGTAAAAGTGTTCTCCGGACGGAATAGCGCCCTCGGTGATCGGGTTTGCGTTCCAAAATATCGCGTGCGCACCGGTGTTGTTAATGTTCAAATCTGCACCATAGGGCAGCGCGCCGGATATGCGGACGGTAATTTTTGTCCCAACCGTCAAGTTCTCCGCTTTGAAACCCGGAATTGTTACGTTTGTAACCGCTGCGGCGTTACCCGCGCCGTAAAACGGGGATATGTCGCCGTCGGTAAAGGTCAGCTTTATGTTCCCGCTCGCGTCGGGCAGGGTGTTGTTTACGCTTTTAACCGCGTTAATCAAAATGTTTCGCGTACCGTCGCTTACATATAGCTTTCCGTCCGGCGTCAGCCAAAACGTCCCCTTGCTCATCGGGGACGGCATCTCCGCCTCCGCGCCGGTCTTCACCTCCAGCGCCTCACCGAGGAACGAAACGAATCCGCAGACCGCCGGATCGGGTCGCCGGTCGGTCAGCGCCGCGTTGTTTAGGTTCGCCGTGTTGCCGTTCACCGTCACCTCGCACAGCAGGATGTCATAGCATTCGTTGTTCCGCGTCAGTGCCGGCGGGTCGCCGCCCGGCGTTCCGGCCAGCAGGAAAGGGTACACGGAACCGGCGCGGCGGAACCCGTGTATGTCCCGCGTAAAATCCAGCCGCATGATGATGTAATCCGTCCTGTTGAACACCGGCGTCGTTCCCAAACTCAGCGTTTCCGGCTCGTCCAAGATGCACATATGCCCCTTGATGAACGCCGCGCCGGGCGCTATGGTTACGTTCATCGTCCCCGGCACCACGGAAACGGATAATCCGGTTCTGTCTCTGTCCGGGAAAACGCCGTCCCCGATAATCGTGTTGAAGTACGCCGCGAACTCGCTCGCGCCGTATCCCTCGTCCGCTATGTCCGTGCTGTTGAAAAACATGCTCCTGACAGCCATTGTTCTTCCTCCTTACTCTGTTCCAATACAGACGCGCAGAGTGATGTGTTACGCGGACGCGCAATGCGCGCCCCTACGTCCCATCGTAACCCCCGTCTGACTGTTATCTGTTATCTGTTATCTGTTATCTGTTAGCTGTTAACTGTCTCGTCGCGCGTTGTATTAAGCTCGGCTTTTCGTCGCCGAGTTGCGCCGTGATTTTGCTTTCGGGGAATTCCGCCGTCACGGCAACGACCCGCGCCGGGCGTGTCAGCCCCCACTCGCGGCTGATAACGGTAAGCGTGTCGCCGAGGTCGTAGTCCCGACCCAGCACGACCCGCGCGTGGTTGATCTCGCATGTAAGGTTCAGGATCGCCTCGTAGTTCCGGGCGTTCACCATCGCAAGCCGCCGCAGCTCGTCGTACTCTTTGCCCGCCTCCGGGTGTTCCGCGCCGATGCTCATATGCACCTCGCGGCGGTCGATGCCGGTCGGCTCGTCGTTGCGGAAATAAACCATCGTCAGCGCCTCGTCCTCAAACTCCGCGCCGCTCATTGTGGCATAGAATGCGTTTTTATAACCCGCCGTACTGTCTAGGCTGCTCATCGAAAGCGCCGTTTCGCGCTCCGTGGACAGCGGTGTAAGCCTGTCGCGCCCGGCGTAGCAGTCAAAGACAAATCCCCCGGCGTCGAAGTCCGGCGTCAGAGACAGCCCGATCTGCGCTTCCTTCGCGATCAAGCTGACAACCTCCAGCAGATTGTCATGCCGCGTCATGTACTTGTCGTCCGGCACACCCAGCCGCTTGTCCGGCGCGACCGTCAGCCCCGGCAGTTTTCGCCCGATGCCGAACGGCGCGGCGGCGTTCCCCGTGACAAAGTGCTTGATGATTGTCTCGCTGGAACCGCGCACGGCGTCGTAGCCCATCGCAGCCGTGCCGCCGGTGGTTTCCGGCGGCACGGTGATCTTGCGTTCCAGCAGTCCGAGCAAGTCAGACCCCGCCAGCGTGACGATGCTGCCGGAAACGTCGGAGGAACGGGATATTTCCTCAATAATCCCGTAGAACCGCCGCCCAATTTCGATAAACGCGCCTATCCGAACCGACCGCGCGATTTCTTCGCCGGCGGGTACCGACACCGCAAAGCTCCCCTTTTCCGAGTACCGGCTTGTCCATGTAATCCGGGAGCATTTATATGTCGTCCCCACCCGCCGGAACGGGACACCCTCGCCCGCGAATTCGTACAGCCGCACCTCTGTTGTACTGCTCATCGTCCCAGCATCAGCCTTTCAATTTCGTTCCGCACCACCGCCGCGATCATCTCCGGCGTAACGGCGATCACGGTGCTAACGGATATGGGGTACGTCGTCTGCCGGTTGTCTTGTTGTATCGTCGCGCCCATTGATTGCTCAATCTGCCGCCGCGCCGCGTCGTAGGCTTCCTGCACGGCGGTCAGCGGCATCTCGCGGGGCTTGCCGGTTAGCTGCTCCACCATCACGGCGTACAGTTCCTCGTATTGTTCCAGCAGCGCGTCCCGCGCGCGCTCCGCTTCCTCGATCTGCCGGTCGGCAAGCGTTTCCGCCGCGTCGATCTGCTGCCGGACGGCGTCCTTCTCCGCTTCCTTTTGTTCGCGGTAAAGCTCGTCCTCCCGCTCCTGTTGCAGGCGCAAAAGCTCTTTTTCCAGCTCTATCCTGTTTTCGGCGTTCCGCTCGTACTCAATGTCCATTTGCAGCTTCGCGAGGCGTTTCGCGTAGTCCTCATCCTCATTGAGTTTATCGCGGGCGGCTAACTCGTCGTCGATGTTCTGAATAATCTCGTTCAGGCGCTTTTTCTCAAGGTCAAGCTCTTTCTGAATCTGCTTTTTCCGCTCGTCGTAGGCGGCTTGCGCTTCTTTCTTCGCGAGGGCTTCGCGCTCGGCGATTTCCCGCTCCTGTTGCTTCAGTTCCTCCTGACGCGCCCGCTCGGCGGCTTCCTTCATCCGCTTTTCCCACTGGTAAATCTCAACGTCAACGCCACGGCTGTCGTCCTGCAGTGCCGGATGCCAAAGGTATTGTTGTTGCAGCTCCCGCAGTTTTTTGTAGAATTCTTCCTCGGTAATCAAGTCCATGTCGCGCTTATATTCAATCTCCCGGCGTCCCCGGTCAAAAGCGGCTTTCATCGAGGCGATCCATTCCTCATATTCCCGTTGCCGCTCGTCCTCCGCCTGCTTCCGGGCATCCTCTATCCGCTTCCACTCCGCCTCGATGTCGTCGGCTAAGTCGCGCTCCAGCTGGGCGATTGTGTCGTTCGCCGCTTTCCACGCCTCGGTTCCCTCTTTTAGGAAGGTATCGCGGTTCTTTTTGTAGGCTTCGATAAAAGCCCGCTGCCCGTCTATCGTGTCGCCGTAATGCTCCGTTATGTTCCGCTGGTCTTCTTTCATCGCGGCGTTGAAGCGGGCGGTGCTTTCCTCCACAATCCCGGCTTCCACGGCGGCTAGGGAACCGTAGTGGCTTATAAGCGCGACCGTCGCGTCTTGGTACTCTTTCGTCCCCTCTGTCAGGTACTCGTTCCGTAACCATCGCAACCGTTCGTAGTATTCGTCCTCCGCGTCCAGAGCGTCTTTGGTGCTGATGGCGCGGGCGTACTTCGCGTCGTCCACGCCTTGATTGTATAGCTTTATCCGCTCCTTTTCCGCGTCCTCTTCGGCTTTCAGGGACTCTTTCGCCAAGTCGTCGTTGAATTTCTTCCTGTCCAGCATATAGGCTTTCCAGTCTTTGGAGCCTTCCTCCAAGTACCGCTTCGCCAGTTCATCCAGCTTCGCGTAATACTCTTCCTCGGTGATGTACTCCATTTCAAGATGCCATTTGAGGTCTTCCCTCTGCGCGTTATATGTTTCAAGGTTCTCGCGGCGGCGCTTTTCCTCCGGGGTCTCTTCTTCTTTTTTGCTGCCGCCGGTTTTTGTTGGTGTCCACGGGCTGTTCAGGCTGTCCCGCAGTTCCTGCATCATCGCGATCGTGTTCCCGATTGCCGTCTGGGACGCCAGTATCTGCTCCAGCGCGGCGTTGTCGTCCTTCAAGAACTGCTGGGTCGCGAGGTTGTTTGCTGACACCGCCGCCATTTTCGCGTCAATGGAGCGGCGGGCTTCTTCCTCCGCCGCGATGGCGCGGGCAAGGGCGGATTCCTGTATCGCGATCTGCGCGTCCAGTTCCGCCTGCGCCAACAGGCGCAGGGCTTCCTCTTGGATGGTGTAGCCGTCTTTGGTTTTCTGTATCTGCGTCGCGAGCTGCGGGTACTGCTGTATTAGGTTCATGATGCCGCTGTAGGTGAGGCTCTGGCCGCTCGTTACGGCGTCCAGCGTTTTTGTGAGGCTGTCGTAGGAGCTGATGGATTTGTCGAGGGCCTTTTGTTCTTCCTCGATGGCTTTGGTGAGGTCATTGGTGGCGTCGGCAGCGTTGCCCGTGTCCTCGACAATAGTTTTTAGGGGGCCGGTCGAGCCTTCCATAATTCCCGCTAATTCGTTTTGCAGGGCGCTTATTGTCTCTAGGTTCTTTGCGTGTTCCGTTTCCTCCGCATGGAGTTCTTTATACAATGCGATGTTTTCATCTGTATAAATGGTAAGTTCTCGAAAGGATTTCAAAACTTGATTTAGCTCTGCGTCTAGTCGTTCTGTATCGCTCAGTAAATCCCATTGGGCCTTTAATTCTTTAAACGCTTCGCTCCGTTCGGCTCCTTGATTCTTTTCTATTTCCCTCTGTCGCTCGTAAAGCGCGTAAAGCTCATCCATAACAATTTTTGCTTCCGCTTCTTTGCGGTGAGCTTCAATGAGGTCTTCAACAGCGCCGACCGTTTGATTGATGGTATTTGTTTGTTCGTCGTAGGTAAGATTAAGGTTTCCGTTGGCTTCGTTCAGTTTTTCAACGATGGTTTTCAGTTCTTGTTTGCGCCCGGCATCGTCGTCTTGAACAGCCAGCAGCTCTTTCATACGCTCAACCAACGCTAGGGAGGCGGCGGCATTTTTGTCAGTGCCCTCCCGTTGATCCGCAAAAGATTTTCGCGTTTCTTCAAATGCTTCCCGCTGGTCACGTATCGCCTCTGTAGCCTGCTCCACTTCGCTTTTTACAAGGCTATTCGCTACGCCGAACGCCGTCACAGCGGAAATCACAAGCCCGATCGCCGTACCAATCGCGCCCCACGGGGTGGCGATCATTGAACCGTTCAACGCGTCTTGGCTGGCTTTCGCGGCGACATTGGCGGCAATCCATGTGCCGATTTTCGCCACTAAATCAGCGAACTTGCCGGCGGCTTTTCCGAGGATGCTCGTCATCGGGCCGAAGATCGCGATAAACAGGCCGATCTTGGTAACCAGTCCGCCGGTTCTTTCATCCAAGTCAATCAAATACTCGGCAAAATTGCCGACGCCTTTCAGCACGTCGGCGATAACGGGTAAGAAATGATCGCCGAGCTGGATACCCAGCGCGGTCACTTCGTTTTTCGCAAGCTGCATCTTTCCGGCGGTGGTTTCGTATACCACGCTCGCGCCCTCGGCGAGAGCGGTGTTTTCTTTCCATGCGTTTTTGCTGATGTCAAGGGATTTCGCGAATAGGTCGCCCGATCCGGCGGCGCGGCGCAGCGCGTCGGAAAGGCGTACCTCCGTCAGTCCCAATTCATCCAGCGTTACGATGGTGGATTGTCCGAGGCGGCTTGTGTCGCCCAGCCCCTGCGTGAACGCCAGCAGCGCGGACGCGGCGTCCGTGCGCCATGCCTCCGCAAACTGCGATGCGCTCATGCCCGCGACGGTCGCGAACTGCTCCACCTTTTCGCTGCCGGTTTCCACGGCAATCTGTATTTGGTTGATTGCTTTGCTGAACGCGGTGCCGCCCGCCTGCGCTTCTAGTCCGACGGAGGACAGAGCGCCCGCGAGGCCGATGATCTCCGCTTCGCTCATTCCCGCCTGCGAACCGGCGGCGGCGAGGCGCAGGGCCATTTCCATTATCGACGACGCGGTGGTGGCGGTGGATTTGTCCAGCGCGAATACGGAGGAACCGAGCTTGTCAACGTCGCCCTGCGCCATCTGCGTAATGTTCGCAAATTTCGCGAACCCTTCCGCACCCGTTGTTCCGGCGAGGTTTGTCACGGTTCCAAGGTCGGCCATTGTGCGGGTAAAGGCCATGATGTTTTCATTTTCCACGCCGAGCTGACCGGCAATCTCCGCGATTTTGGCAAGCTCCGTCGCGGCGACGGGGATTTCTTTCGAAAGCGCGATAATGTCGTCCCGCATCGCCTGTAACGCTTCGCCGGTCAGGTCGGTCGTCTTGCTGACGCCCGCCATCGCGCGCTCCATGTCAATCGCCGCTTTAACGCCGAATGCGAATCCGGCGGTTATGGCAGCGGAAACGATGGACGCTTTTTTGCCGAAGGCCTCAAGATTGTTCCCGGCTTTTTTGATACTATCGGTTACGCGGTCTAAGGATAGTTTTTGAATCTCCGCCAGTTCTTTTGCCGCTTTCATCGCGGCGGTTTCGGCTTTCAGCAGCTCTTTTTCGGTTTCCTGTATCTTTCGGTTGAGTGCGACCCACGCTTCGCTGTTTTTATCTACCTCGCCGATGGCGGTTTTTGCCCTGTTAAGCTCATCTCTGAACAAGGCCACTTTATCCCCGGCGAGTTTTGTACGCTCGGCGGCTTTGGCCATAGCTTGGTTGTATTTTTCGCCGTCCCAATGGATTTTGAGCTGTGTTTTCAGGTTGTTCAGCTCTGTTCCGAGACGCGACATACCGTCTTTGATCTCTTTGCTTTTCTGCTGGAATTCGGTGGTGTCCAGTTTGAATTGCGCGAATATCTGACGGATGATAGTACCCTTACCCATGACCTATGCCTCCAAAAAGAAATTAAATAATATTACGTAACACTATTGACATTACGTAAAATTAAGCGTATAATAGTAATCAGAAAGGGGTTGGGAGCGTGAAGCCATCCGAGTTCGTCCGGCTGATAAAAAAGAACGGATTCAAACTTGACCATCACGGCACAAACCACGACTTCTACAGCGACGGAAAACGGCTCGTTATGGTGGAACGCCACAGCCGAGACATTAAAGACAAAACACTTTCTCGTATGATGAAAGACGCGGGGTTGAAATAAACCCCCGTCCGCCGAAGCAAAAGGAGGCTTGTATGAAATACGTTTATCCCGTGGTTCTTTCCCCCGAAAAAGAGGGCGGCTACTGCGTATACGCACCGGACTTTCCGGGATGCGTCACCGATTCGGAAACGCTGCTGGAGGGAATTGAAAAAATCCGGGAAGGGTTATGCGGTATGCTTATGATCCATGAGAGGGACGGCACCCCCATCCCCTCCCCGGGCGATCCAAAATCCGTTGAGTGCGAACCCGGCGACACCGTTACCCTTGTGGACGCCGACGTCGGCGAATACAACCGCCGGCACGGTTCTGCCGCTGTCCGCCGCACAATCAGCATTCCCGCGTGGATGGATGACGCCGCGTCCCGCGCGGGGGTCAGTCTGTCACAACTCACGCAGGACGCACTGCGACGTCAATTAAACTTGTAGGGACGACCGCCCTCGGTCGTCCGTCGTAATCATGGCAATATTAAACTTCCGGGGTTCCCTCGTCCTCGCCGCCTGTTCCGCCATCTTCCGCCGGCGGGAACTTGTCGCCGTCGGCGGGCTTCCAGTTCGGGTCGGCGAAAAAGTTCCGCTCGATTGCCGCCGCGTCCATCCCTTCCGGCAGTTCCGGGTCGTCGCTGTTGACCAGCATCTCCGAGGGCTTCCCATTGTTGAAATCGGCCGCGCCAAAGGCGTATGTTCCGTTTTGGAACGAAACCGAACCGGCTTTTGTGTCTGTGGTTTCATCCGAAAGCGTAGGCTTCACCTTCCCGTGACGGATATAACGGAACGTTCCGTCCGAGTAGGTGTACTTATACATCACGGCAATGTAAATCGGATTGATCTCTCCCACAAAAAGACCGCCCTTTTCGTATTCAAGACCGTACCATACCGCCATGACGTCGGGCGGCACGTCAATCAGGCCGAGCGTCAACGTCTTATCTCCAAGCTGCGACGCTGTTTCCACCACCCGATTGTCCGCGTGGTTAGACGCCGTGGACGCGTTTCGCGAAACGGCGGCGCTCTTTAGATGGGGTAACGCCTGCACTTCCCCATATTTCGGGGTGCCTTTAACGGGGTCTTCCGTCAGCGGTGCCCAATGGAGATCGCTGACGCCTATCCTCGATACGGGAGCTTTATACATCGCCTTTTTCCTCCTTCATTTCTTCCACAAATGGACCTTGCTCGTGGTTTACAAGCGCGGTAAAGCGCGTCTTTGTCAGGGTCAGCTCCGATCCGATCCCGCGAAAGATCAGATCATTTTCTTTGTCGCGGAAGGCTTTAATCACCCTCGCTTTTATTTTTACTGCGGCCATTGGACTCCTCCGTTCTTAATGTAGGGGCGATTCGTAATCGCCTGTGGTTTCCCCGTCCCCGGTAGGGACGACCGCCCTCGGTCGTCCGTGGTACCTATGTCGCAATACTGCGGACGGTCGGGGCGACCGTCCCTACCCGCTCGGCGGGTTACACGCGGACGCGCAATGCGCGCCCCTACGTCCCATCGTAACCCCCGTCTGACTGTTATCTGTTATCTGAAAACTGTTAACTGTCCGTCACGCTTCCGGCGCGGCGGGCGTCACCCGCACGTCCAGCACCGCCGGTGTCAGGCCGGAAATGTCGCAGTACACGAAAGCGTTCTCGTCCTCCGCGCGCCCGTTGCCGTAAAGGAAAATCCTGTACCCTCTCTGATGCTCGAAAAACTTCACGGAATCGTCGAACTCCAGCTTCCCGCCCTGCCCGTTGCCGAGTGCGCAGAAATACTTGTCCGCGAGACCGATCACAGCTTTCCCGACAGGCAGCGCGCCGCTCTTCACAACGGTAATGTCATACGGCATCGCGTCTTTCCTCCATGAGCCGTCGGCGGCGCGGGGGGTGACGCCGGGGTAAACCTTCGTGAAGTAGTCCGTGGGGTTGCACACCATCAGCAGGCACGGCACGTCTCGATCATATCCGTTCGGTGTCTTGGACACTTGCGCGAGGATACCCCCGATGCTCACCGGGTCGAGAGAGTTCAGCGTCATCGGCGTTTTTCGCGGGTAGACGCTGTCCGTCGCGCCGGTCAGCTTGCGCGTCATGCCGATCGGCTTGTTTTTCCCGTCGCCGTCCACGATGGCTCTCTCCAGCCCTTTCGCGAGCCTGTTCAACAGAATCGTCCGCACAAAGCGGTCAATCCATACCGGGCCGAGGTCGAGGTAGGCGCGCGGGATCACCATCCGCGCGGAGAGCTTTTTCAGATCCAGCGTGTTCTTCTCGAAATCGCCGGTCAGTTCATCGCCGATGTCGCCGGTCAACTCACCCCACGTCGCCTCACCGGCGGACGACGCGAAATAGAATTTCATCAGCGCGGCGGTGTTGGTGAAGCTGATCGCGCCCAGCAGCGGGTAGTTTTCGGTCAGGTCGTCGAAAACGCGGTCAAACACCGTTTCCGGCAGCACCACGTCTGCGCCCGTCAGCGCCGCCGTTACCGCGCCCTTTGAATCGTGCTTCGCTGCGGCAATCTGCGCGTCCCAAAACTTCTTTTCTTTCGCGGTCAGCTTGACGCCGCCGCGCGCCACCGTGATTTCCTCGTCGCGGGCATAGCCCAGCGCCTCGGTCACGGATGCTTTGATGTTCGCCTCCATGCTCTGCATCTGGTCAAAAACGGCTCCGGCGTAGCCGGCGGTGTCGTTTTCGGCGGCTTGTTTCTGCACCGACGCGATGAATGCCGCCCGCTCGGTGTCGCTGCCCGCGAGGGTTTCTTGTAAAAGGTTCATGTCTTACATCCTTTCTTGTGTAAGGGCGGGGTTATCCCGCCCGTGATTATTGATTACGTGATGCTGAGGAATTTTTGTAATGGAGTTTGTGCGGGGGCAGGGTCATCCCGCCCGTCGGAATCCGTAATCGGCGGTTCTGTAGGGACGACCGCCCTCGGTCGTCCGCCGTCTCCCGTCCCGTTGTCGTAGCCCTCTTCCATCGGAAGGGGGTGGCGCGCTGCGCGCGCCGGGGGATGTTCTGGCATCATCCGCCCGATCAACGCGGCGGCTTTGCTGCCGCCGGGTTTTGTCACGGTCGAGAAGCCCATCGTCAGCGCATCCTCCGCGTTGATCCAGCTTTCGTCGTCCAGTAGCGCGTTCAGCGCGTCGTCGCCGATGCTGATGTTGTCCCGGTAGACGCTGTACACAGACGCTTCCATCTGTTCAAGGGTTTCCGCTTCGGCGCGGTGTTCGGCGGCATTGCCCCGCAGCCCCGACATGATGCGGTGTAAAAACAGCATCGAGTACGGGTACATGACCCGCTCGGTGCCTGCCATGAAGATCATGCTGGCGGCGCTCGCCGCTATGCCGTCCACAACGGTTGTCACCTTAACGCCCGCGTCGGCTTTCATCCGCAGCGCGGAGTAGATAGCCAGCGCCTCGGAAACCTCGCCGCCGGGACTGTTGATATGCACGACAATCTCGCTCGCCGTGCTGCCGGAGAGCAGCTTTGCCAGCGTGTAGCTGCTCGCGTCGCTTTTGTCCCAGCGCCCGCTTATGATATCGCCGTATATGAAGATATGCTCGGCGCTCCCGTCGCCGGAAACCTCCCGGTTGAAATACTTCACCTTTTCACCCCCTCTCGCGTCTTGATTGTCCATTGTCAATTATCAATTGTAATTACGCTCCCCAATACGCTCCAGTGCGGCGTTTCGTAAGGCGTCAGTTCCGCGTCCAGCGTCGCGGCGGCGGCCAGCGCCATAAAGCCGTCGTTCTTGCGCAGGCGCGGCTCAATCTTTGCGTATGTAAACGCGCCGCGCTTTTTGTCCGCCGGGCTTTGATATAGTGCTGTGTTGTTGGTGTACCAGCGCATGATGTGGTTGTCCTCTCCCCACGCGATCCTCCCCGTCACAAACCAGCTGTCAATCAGCGGTACGATTGCCCCTATGCCGCTTGGGGGGACATATTTAATCGGTCTTGACGCTCCCCGCGCCTCCGAAAACCCGATTTCCTCCAATGCCCGCCGCGCCACGGCGTAACGAAACCTGTCCAGCGCCACCGCCTTGATGTTGTAATGCGCTGTTTGTTGAACCAGCCAGTCGGTAAGCAGATGCATCGGGATTTCCGCGTCGTCTATCACCGTCAGCAGACCGTCCGCAACGGCTTTCTTCCACGGGTATTTCATACGCACCAAGTTTGGGGAACGCAGATTCGCCCATGAGTGCAAAACCCAATAGCGCGTATCGTTCACGTTGAAGAGCAGACCGGCGGCGGCAAAGTCGCGGATACTCGCGAAGTCAATCCCCGCCACGCATTCGCGCCCCTCCAAGTTCGGGATGGTACGGCAGGCTCGCTGTATGTTTTCGCGGGTCGCGACGTTGACCTCTGGGTTGCCCTCCGGCAGGTTGAAGCGTTTTGTCATCAGGTCAAGGTTCGTGTTGGGGGAATCCTTCCACTGCTTATACTGAGCGCGTATCGCCCCCATCAGCACGGGCATATACGGCAGGGAGGGGTTCGCTTTCGCCCAAAGGGTTTCTTTATGCGCTTCCTCCGGCTTGTCCAGCTTGCAGATAAACGGCAAAAATCCGTCATCGTCCCGCTCGCCGTTCAGAATCTCCGTCATCTGCACCAGCATCTCGTCCAGCGGGCCGTCCCGGACGTAGCCGTTCGTTGTTACCCAGAGCTGGCGCGGAACCCTCTCGCCCTTTCCAAGCCCGGATTTAAACACCTCAATGTTTCGCTTGTCCGTATATTGGTGGATTTCATTGAACACGATCATACCCGACCGCATTCCGTCCCGGCTCTTCGGGCTGTTCGTCCGCCCCCGCACCTCGCCGCCGTTTTCCCGTCCCTTCACCATCTGCTTTGTGTGCTTGAAAAACCCCCGCAGTTTTTTGTTCCCCGCCGTTTCCAAAACAGAAATCAGGTCATTCAGCGGGCGCATTGCCTGTTCTTCCGCGTTCGCGCATATATCCACGTCGTAGAGCTTCATTTTGTTGTGCGGTCCCACCATGCAAAACGCCTCATACGCGATAAAACCGTCTTTTCCGACACCGCGCCCAGCCATAATAAAGAGGTTCGGCCAGCGAATAGAACCGTCTTGCCGGAACGTGCAAAGATGCAGGGCGATACAGAACTCCTGCCATTCAAAAAGCCGCTCGAACGGGAAATACTTTTGATACCCCAAATACTTCTCCAAAAGCGCGTCGTCCACAACCAGCTTCTCGCGCCGGAACGCGGTCTTTACTTTTTTCACCAGCAGCTTCATCTCGCGGCAGGCGGGGACTTCGCCGGATTCCACCATATCGATCCACCGCTGTATGTGCGGGTTCATTTTTTTGCCTCCGTTTCCGTCCCCGTAGGGACGACTGCCCTCGGTCGTCCGCCGTCCCTGCCGTCCTGTAGGGGCGCACTGTGTGCGCCCGCAGGCGACCGCAGGTCGCCCCTGCGTCCCATCGGTTGACGGGGGATGTGCGGACGCGCAATGCGCGCCCCTACGTAACCCCCGTCTGACTGTTATCTGTTATCTGTTCGTTGTTAACTGTCGTCGCGTCCTCGAAGTTTTTTGTCCTGAAATGCTTCTTAGACCACGCTTCGCCTGTCGCTTCTTTGCCGGTGAACTCCCGAACCTCGTCAACGCTGAACGCGCTGCTGGATATAAGCTTCTCTATCGCCTCCGAGGAATGCAGTACGTCCACATGCCGCACCCGTGAGGTGTCGAAACGCACCCGCGAGCCGTTTATAATCGCCGTTCTGCTGAACGTCTTGCGGGTCAGTTCGTTCGCGAGCGCTTCACAGAGCGGGTTCACGCAAAAGCTCATGAAGTGTTCAAAGTGCTGGCTGATTTCCAGCTTGTCCACCAGCAGCAGGGACGGCGGGATTCCGAACGCAATCGCGGTAAAGCTGATAATGTCGTCCACTACGGCGCGAATATCGCGGGTGGTTTGCGCGTCCGCGCTCATCTTCTGAGACCCCAGCTCCTCATACCTTTCCCCGTTGAATATCGGCAGGATTGCGGTATCTTTGCTCATAAAATCCTTGAACTGATTATTTTTACGCTCTTCAAAATTCTTATTGAAGTTTGGATTGGCGGTCATCTGCGCGTCTACTGTGAGTACGCCGCGCCGCCCGCGTGACTGCTGCTGCATTCTGATACCGTAGGCGATCAGGTTTCCGTAAGAGGTGTATATCGCGTCCACCACGCGCTTCGCGCTTTCATCCCCCAGCGTCCAATAAAACACCTCATCCGCCGGGAACCCGCCGGAGAGCGTCAGCCCGCGCGCGTCCACGCCGGAAAACCGGTCGGGGCGCACGGCGTATTCGTCGCGGGAAAAACTGTCCGCAATCAGGATACCGCCGGTTCTGACGGGGACGATCAGCGCTTCGTTGTCAGTGTACAGTTTTTTAATCAAGATTTTCCAAAACTCCGCCGCGCTTTGGTTTTGGTTCGGCTGTACGTTATAAAGATACCAAGCGTTGTTTTTGGTTTCCTTCCCGTTCTCAAAAATTTTTACATCACAGCGGCTGACCGCGTTCGCGATCAGGTTCACCGCCGCCATGAACGCCAGCTTGCGGTAACTCAGCTCCGACGCCATCTGCTCCAGCTTCGCCCATTCCTCCGGCGATATGCCGCTCGCGTTCACGGGGATGGTCTTCCGCCCCAACGCTTTGAAAATATCGATAAATCCCACAACCTCACCTCTCAACCCATCGTAGGGGCGATTCGCAATCGCCCACCGTATCTCCCGTCTCCGTAGGGACGACCGCCCTCGGTCGTCCGCGGTATTTTACGGACGCGCAATGTGCGCCCCTACATTCGTTGCGTCACGGCGCGCCGGGGGCGTCGCGCCCTACAGATGAAACGGGCGATTACGAATCACCCCTACTCGTCTTGATTGTCCATTGTCAATTATCAATTGTCCATTGTCACAGCGGCCTGTGATACCTCACCATGGCGATCACGGTCATATCCGGGCGTTCGTTCCGCAGGGTTATGTAGTTCATCCCGTTCACCAGCGACCAATAATCGCTGTCGTGCGTCAGCCAGTCGGAAACGTTCAGAACCCGCGACCACTGCCCGTTATGGTTCTCATACAGCCACGCCGACGTGTCCGCGCAGTCAATCACCATCTTCTGCCCGTCTCTGATCGGATGCTCAATCTTCAAGAACAGACCGGCGGTTTCGTTCGCCACGCGGATCATCTCGGAGGTGGTGAATATCTCGATCACCGGCTTTATCTCGTCCCCGGTTTCGTTGCGGATCACCGCGTCTTTGATATATAATCCCATCCGTGTCGGCAGGCGCAGCGGGAAGCGAAAACCGCCGACCTCCTTGCCGAGTTCAAACACGGTTTCGGCTTTCTCCACCCAGCGCGGCATATCGGCGACGAAATCTATATCCACCGTCCGGCTGTTCTGTATCCGCTCACCGAACACCGGGCGCGCCGCCGGGCGGCAGATAATCATGCGGTCTGTGCCGGCGCGCTGCTCGGTCAGTACGCCGAACGTATTCGGCAGAAACGCGCGGTTGAGGAAATCCACGGCGTCGTCCATGCTCTTGAAGCGGTCGCCCGCCCGGTTCACCGTCAGGCTTGCCGACAGATGGATCGCAGGGCGGGCAAGCGTCACGCCGTAAGTCGTCGCGCCGTCCTGTCCGGGCGCTTTGATCACTTGCTCCTCCGCGCCGAGGGCGTCGGTTATGCGGCTGAACCAAAACTGCCCGCCGTCGTTGAAGGTGACGCTGCGGCCGTTAAAAGAAACCCAAGTAAGCGTGTTCATGAAAACACCCCATATCAACTGTCAAACGTCTCGTCTATCAGTTCTCCCAAAGCGTCCGAGGCAATCCTGAACACTTCTTCCGCTGCCGCCTCATTCGCGCGGGTTAGCCAGCCTTTGCCTTTTCCTCTGCCCTTCCTTTCGGACGTCGCTTTTTCGCCTAAGTCAAGCATCGCCGCAACCAGCGCGTTTGACCTTCTTTCAGCCCTTTTCCCCATCGGAGCCACATTTACGCGATCCTCATATTCAATGCCCCTCACGGAGTCCCGCAATTGCCCGGTATCAACCAACCCTTCTGTTTGGATCATACCGATTTGGTATTCTTCCATAACTTTACGAACATTTGGAAGAACCATTTTTTTTGCTTTTTCGTTCAGCTTTTTTTCCAAACGTCCGAACATCAGTGCCATCCGCTCAAAGTCCTGTTGCGTCGCTTTTCCTTTCCCGGTATACGACTCAACCCAACCGTCGCCGTAGTATGCCATGACTTAACCCTCCCGTCATATCCTCGTCCCCGTTGTTAACTGTCTCGTCACAGTCCGTTAAGCGCTCGTAAATCCGGCGGTATGTCTTTTTCGGTGATATGCCTCTCGGTAACCACGGCGTAGAACAGCGCCGGGTCTTGGCGGTCGATCTCGTCCGGCAGGATGCCGCTGTGCCGCAGGAGGTCGGCGTACATCGCCATGATGGGGTCGCCCTCTAGCATCGTGCTGCCGCCCGTCGCGGGTTTGATGGCGCTCGCCGCCTCGCGGAACCAACGGTTGACCGTGTCTATCAGGGGAATCAATATTTTCGGCTTTACGTGCAGCAGGTCTGTTATGTCTATGTCGAACAGCTCCGCGATCCCAACCAGCGCCATGTCCATCGCGTCGCCGGTCTTGCCGGCGGCGCTCATCGCACGGTAGCAGCGCATATCAAAAGAACGGGATGTCTTCCCGTCCAGCGTTAACGTTTTAGGTTTCATCAGCTGTGACCTCATCGGGGAATCGTTCCCGAATCTCTGTCTTCGCCGCGATAATCATCGTTTGCAGTTCGTCCGCTTTCGGGCTTTCCTCTGCGGCGTAGCCAAGCCAAAGCCGGTTCGCCGCGTCCACCGTGATCTGTTCGCCTTCCCATTCGATAAGCGGCTCGGTTTCATAGGCGAGCTTGCGCTGTTCTGCGGGGGTGAGGACGTGGGCGGGTTCTTCTTCCGGCGGGGTAAACTCGCCGTTTTTGTATATCCATCTTTGGTCTACCTCGTTGGGGGCTTGTACGCAGTTGGAGGAAAATTCTTCTCCATACCAGTAAGCAATATCGGGCGATAGCACTTGTGGATTAAGAATCTGGGTAATCTCATTGGATTCAGGATCAATGTGAACATAACACATCGATTATCCCTCCCTTTTTTAGTAGTAGATAAACACAGCCCCGTCTTTACCGTCTGTGCCGTATTTAGTAGGCGTAGTGGTCGGAGGTTGTCCCGCATAACTCCTCCCTGCCATTCCTCCAGCTCCGGGTGCAATCGAGTTTTTGTACAACGGGTGAGAAGTGCCTATGGCGCCGCGACGTCCACCGCCTATCGGCATAGGCATATCGGGATCAAAAAGATTAGGAGTACATGGGGGCGCAGACCTGCCTAAATAAGTCCAGCGTAGATTCGAAGGCCATGCACCTCCTCTATCACTCGCCGTGGCACTGTTAATATATATACCCGGATTATTCCCCAAAGGCTGAAACCCCGGATCAAAAAAGCTATTGATAAAGCATGTACTTCCATAAGCGCCACCAACGGCAAAATTTATAGTGGGAGCGTTCGATATACCGCCCACTGCTCCCCCTAGCAAAGAGTTTTGATTAAACGAGGTTGCTTCCCCTGCGGTCGCGCCAGAGTTCTGAACAGAGCCAGTGGAAGTAAGAAACACCTCTGCGGCGGTTCCTCCGGCACCCACAACAATCGGTATTGTCTGTCCGGGTGTAACTGTAAGCAGAAAACAATTACATGTTCCGCTTCCTCCACCTCTACCATATTCTTCTGTATTGCGACCTGAGTTACTATATCCGCCACTACCGCCGCCACTGATAGCCCAAACACCTATTTGATATGGGTTTCCGTTTGTGAGAATATCAGGTACAATCCAGTTGTAAGCTCCGGGGGATGTAAATGAGTTAAGAAGTTTCCATCCTTTTTGTCCGTCTTGACCTCTTGGAATCACGAAGTTAAGCACCGCCGCGTTTTGCGTCCCGGCGTTTGACACACTCGCCGCCGAACCGGCAGCGCCGGTCGTCACAGTTCCCACGGTGACGGTCGCGGCGACACCGGGCGATCCCGGAGGTCCCGGGTTGTTCGCGATCTCCGTATCCGTATATGCCTTTGCGGACGCCACGGCGGCTGTGAGCTGCTCCGGCGTCGCGAATCGGGCTTTTATATAGCGCAGCACTTGGCGAAGCCCATTCTCACCCAATAGCCGCATAATCTACGCCCCCATTACCTCGTCTATAACCGCCTGCACCTCCGCGTCGGTCGCGACCGTGATGTCGGGGATACTTTCCGTCACGAGGTCATAGACCGCTTTTGCGCCGGGGATTTGCTCGTTTGTGCTGGTTGCGCTGATCGTACTCGTCTTTGCGGTCGAGGGTATTTTTGCTTTGATGACATCGTTTAGGGCGGTCGCTACGGTTCCCAATTGCGTAAGCGTGGTTACTTTCTCAGGCATGGTGTTTTCCTCCAATTATAAATTATTGATGATTTGCTCAATATCTGCGTCGGTGGCGAACACATAGCTCCCGTCATCCTCGCCGCCGTCATAATCCACCAGCGAATCAACAGCCAGCGTGTTTAATTCGGTCGAGTAGTTTTTGCCGAACGCCTCCAGCGCACCGTCGCGGGCATAGAGAACGAAGTCAAACAAAAGCTGCCGGTGCATCGACTCGTCGGCGTAGTCCAGCGTCTTCCCGGCGAAGCGGTTGATAAACGCCATACCGCGCATCGCGAGACCGGATATAACCCTGTCCAGTTCCGCGTCCCGCCATGTTATCTGTAAATACTCGCGGAGGCTTCTCAGCAGCGCGGCGTCGATCACGGCAACTCAAACCTTTCCAAATAAACGTCAAGGGAGCGCGGCAGGGAGTCCGTGACTTCCTGCGTTTTGTTTATACGAAACCACTCCCCGTTTTCGAGGGCGCAGACGCACTGCGTGTGAATCTTCCCCGTCACAGCCCCGCTCGGTACCCGGATCATCTTGTCCGCTTTCTGACCGAGACCGGCCATTGCCTCCAACCGGCGCAAACCGATTGCCCTCGCCTCATACCGCAGCGTCAGAAACCGGCGTCCCGGTTTTTCCACCTTCTTTAACCCTTCCGGGGCGGTGTTCACGAGGGTATAGAACCACACCACACCGTCGTTGAACGTCTGATGCTTTTTCATAGTATCAAAACCTCAATCTCCCATTCCCACCGCTGGCAATCAAACTCTTTATCCCAATGGATTGTCGGGTTGCCGACGGCGTACCCGTTTTCACGGAACAATTCTTCCGTCGTATCCGGCAATCGGCTTTCGGTTTCGCATAGATATGCCTCGACGACTATTTGCATCACCCTCGGATTCCGGCTATTGTCAGAGTAATCGCCTGTAACCTCGGTCGGGTACCACACAATAAACTCCGGCTTTGTCCCCTCCATCGCTTCATCGAGGAAAACAGAAACGCCCTCCGACCGTTTCAAGCCGCCGAGCGTTTCCCCGATCATCTTTAGCGTAGCCGCGTAACCCATTACAGATCATCCTCCGGCGGGTATAAATCGTCTTTTCTCTCCGGCGCTTTTATCCCCATAAATTCAAGCAGCTTTTGTTTTTGCGCAATCATTCGCCTCTGGGCGTCCATGATGTCAATGACCGTCCGATCTGTCCGAACGCTTTCTTTCGCCGCGTTTACCCGCTGTTTCAGGTATGTTTCATTTTCGCACAATGATATATAATCTTTGAGGGTTTCAGCATAAAAAACCTCTGTCAAACCTCTGTCTTCAAGAGCCTGTTTCATAGTATTTTCAAGGCTTTCAAGCCGTCGTTGCACCGTTGTCTTGTTTGGCATATATCACACCTCTTTGATACATATCATACCGTTCCCCGCAAAATCCGATATTTCTGTCTACGTACCCTAATGCTACCGGCATAGAGGGGCGGGGTCAAACCCGAAACTTTTTGAGGGGGGGGTACCCTCACGGTACCCGTCACCACCACTCCGGCGGCGCGTTTTTCTTTTGCTTCTTTTTCCCTGCCGTTCTATAGCCGTGAACCTTTTCATGGCACTCGTGGCACAGAGCTATGAGGTTCGGCTTCTGTTCGCCGTGCTGATCTATGTAATACTCCGACAGCGCGAGTTCGGGATACTTATCGACAAAGCGGTCATGGTGTACCGTGTCCGCCCTCCGGTATCTGCCGCGCGCCTTGCAATGCTGGCACTCGTGTTTATATTTTGCCAGTATGCGTTTGCGCAGGACTTGCCACCGATACGAACGGTAGAGGTCGCCCAGCCGCTCCGCCGCCATCAGCGACCGCACCCACGCCCCGCATTCAGACGGTGTCAATGTGCGCCACTCCCCTAGCTTACTCCGCCGCGCGACCCGCTCACAGCTTCCCGCACGCGCCGACGTGCTATATCAACGTAATAATCATCCTTCTCCGCGCCAACGGCTTCATACCCTTCCAGTTTGGCCGCCGCGAGGGTTGAGCCGC
>DBDP01000100.1:0-13193 GCA_002293625.1 Clostridiales bacterium UBA929
CCTCCATATGTGATATTGTGTTTTTGGGTGAGTGCTTTCATCTCTTGCCGGAACGCCGCGGTGGTGTCGTAGAAAATGACCTTGATTGTTTTGGTTTCTTCGGCGGGCGGCGGCGGCACGGGCGCGGGCGGTGATACGGGCGGGTGTTCGGGTTCGGTTCGGCTGGGTTCGGCGGGTGTTTCCTTCATCTTTTCCAACGCGAGGGCTTGCGCCTCTAGGTATTGCTTCTTCTCCAGCGCCGCGCCCATGCTGAGGGTTGCCAAGTATACGGACAGCACCTCCGCCTCGTAGGGGAGCCGCATCGCGCGGATAACCTTGATTTCGCTCTTCGTCCGGGCGATCACCGTCTCAATCTCTTTTTGGACGGAATCAAGGCTTGTCCCGGCGTTCGCCCATTTCTCCGGCAGAATGCGGCCGAGGGGCAGCAGTTCAACAAGCTCCCCGATATGTGCCGTGTAGTGCGCTTCTATCGCCGCGTATTTCTCGTTACGTTTCTGTTCCTCAAACCCCTTGATCTGCGCGTCTATGGCGGTTATGGGCTTTTGGATCATGCCGACAATCTCTTTGATCCTGACCTCGAAGTCTTCATACGGCGCGAGGCAGGTCTTCTTGACACTCTTCCGCTTGTCCTCAATCGCGTCTTTCAGCTTGTTCAACGCGGCGCGGTCTTTCTTTGCCGCCTGTATAGCGTCCGCTGTGACGACAAGACCGGTATATCGCGTGAGCTGCTCCGCGAGCTGCGTTTTCAGTTCGTCGTAGTTGAACGCGATTTCCGGCGGCATGGCGCGGGCTAGGTCGGTAGATAGTCTGATTTCCATATGTTCCTCCTTATATGGCATGTTGAAAATTGCCCGCTCCGGCTTTCGACACCGCGGCATAGCCGCCTGCTCTCAAGCGCTTCGCTCGTTCGCCTTTGGCGAACACGCAATTTTGCAACACTTCGTTTATATTGGCGGCAGCTTTATATTTGGCCGCCGGTCTTGTGTGACGCATTCCCAAAAGGCAATTTCCTCTTTCAGCAGAGCGTCCATGTCCTCGGTTACGTCCGAACGGTTGATGCGGTAATGGCGGGTCGTGATGTTGAGGTCGCCGCCGGTTCGGTAGCGGATTTGCGCTTTGAGGATCGCGAAGGTATAGCCGGTGGCGAGAAGCTGGTGCAGGACTTGAATGTAATAGTGCTGCGGTATACGTCCGTCCCATTGCGCCCACTGGCCGGGGTTCATGATCTCCGTGGTTTTGATTTCAAGGACGCCCTCATTCCCGGCACGATCCCGCAGTTCGCCGTCCAGCGTGGCGAAGATGAAGGGATAATCGGGGTTACGGATGATTTGAAACGATTCATAGTGCGTCGTGTACTCCGGGAAGTCCAGCGCGAACAGCTCGATCAAGTAGGGTTCCGCCGCTTTGCCGTACTTCACAAATGGGCTTGCCGATATATCCGGCGGGGTGGCGCGGCGGGTCTTGATCTCCCAAAGCCGCTCATTTGAGGTGTGGGGCGACATGCCCATCACGGCGGCGGCTTCCGACGCGCCGATGCCACTATAACGTTCCTCCAGCCATTGCGCCTCTGTCACCGCTCACACCTCCAGTCCTCATAGTCCCTGTCCGCCTCATCCCGCCGGCGTTCGTCCTCCCGCTCCGGGTCGATGGGTTCCGGCGGCTCTATGGGGCGGTCTGGGAAGTGGTAAGTCATCGGATCATCTCCAAAAAGAATCTATATACGGTATTCGCTTGACATAACACCTCTATATGTTGTATAATATCGCTATTATCAATGAAAGGGGGATAGTCATGGGAAAGAACGTTGTGCGTACATCAAAACGAGCGGCAACAACTTCAAGCAAAGTGCTTAGGGATGGTCGCTACAGCAAAGCAGCGAAAACGGCAGCGGGAAGCGCGTTGAGCAACAGAAAAGCAAAAAGTTAATAGCGAGTTCCCAAAACGTTCCGTCTTACCCACGGGGCGTTTTCTTGAACGGAGAGCGGTTTGTATCCAGTGCGCCGCAGTCGCGCAAGGTTTGATATAATGCCAAAGCAAGATTGTCTACCAGCTTTTCGTCCTGACTGGCTTCTTCCTGCCCCAGCTCATACAATGCGGCATGGATGATTTCATGAAGCAGCGCTCGGTTATATGAATCCGGCGGCAATCCTGCGTCTATGCTGATTTTCAATGAATCGAAAGAACAATTGCCGCTCTCGCCGTGCTCAAGTATCACGTTGCTTTCTTCAACGGTGTACCTCATGCCTAAGATGCTGATCTTCATTTGCGCCTCACCTCTCCAAAAAAGTATTTGACAAGATTATGCGAGAGGGGTATACTGAGATTGCATTATGTATGACCCCTTGCCGTCCGTTACCGCGGACGGCGCTTTTTTGTCCACATCGCGACGCACAGCCGGAAGCGTGTTCCGAATTGGTAACGCCGCCATGCCTCCGCAAAACGGATTGCCTGTCCCGCCGCCCATACCAACCGGTGCGCAACCCATAGCCGGAGCCATCCGCACTTCTTGCGCCGTCTGTTCCGCCGCCAGCGCTTCAAGTCATCCCAAAACGCGCCGACAAGGACGATCAGAGCGCCGAATGCGAAGAACGCGAGGCACAGCCATAAGCCGCTTATGTACGATTCGTCCATTGGGATCACCCTTTCTTTAGTGAAGCGTAGTAGTTCTCCCGGTGCTGCCGCATAATCTCTTTGAATACGGCTTTTGTTTCCGCGTCGGTCATGGGGCGGCTCACGCTGCGCCGACGGGGCGCTCTTGCTGCGGCTGTCGCCCGTTCTATTTCAGCTTTTCCGCGTTCCTTGAAGTCTTCCAAGTCGCGGACGTCGAACTTCCAGCGCCAGCCGATTTTGAAGCCCCGCACCTCGCCGTCTCGCTGTAGCTTCATCAGCGTATCCACGCAGATACCGAGATACTCGGCGGCTTCTCTTGAATAAAGCGGCGGTTGCATAGATTGCGCCTCCTTTGCCTGTGATGTATGGGGTTACCCCTGTGTCTCTATGTACCCCGCCCGTTACGCCGTTTCTCGGTACAGCTCGTCCACCGTGACGCCCAGCACGTCGGCGATTCGTTTCAGCGTTTCGGCGCTGGGTTTTTTAAGACCGCGCTCCACTTGGGAAATCATGTTCATCGTTACGCCCACGCGGTCGCCAAGTTCTTTTTCGGTCAGTCCGACGTCCTCGCGCAGGTGTCTGATCTTCATTCCGTCAATCAATTTCCTCACCGCCTTTGTAAAAAAATTTTTTAAATGGTTTACATAAGTTTTTGACATGCTGTTGCGGATGGTGTAGAATGGTGTCGCCTCGGATATTTCCTCTGCGCTCATGGCGTTTTTCCGAGGGATTACTGCGCCTGTGGGATGAACCTAGTATATTCCCGATTTTTCGGAATGTCAATCTATTATTCTGATTTTTCGGAATATTGTGCATGTTGAATAGATTTCGTTGTTCAACATGCACAACAGTTACAATCAAAACGAAAGGGGTCAGTTAGGTGGGATTTCTAGACAGGGTTTTGCTTTTGGTTAAGCAAAAACAGATCAGCAAAAACAAGCTCCTCACGGAGCTTGGATTGGGCAAAAACTCATTTGTTGATTGGGCGGAAAATGGGAATATACCAAGCGGAGCAACGCTCGAAAAGATCGCCGATTACTTTAATGTCTCAATAGACTACCTTATCGGTCGCACCGATAACCCCACCCCCGGCGAACCCGCCCTGGAAACCGAAACCCTCAAATTTGCCTTGTTCGGCACAACGGACATCACGGACGAGGTAATGGACGACGTACGGCGGTATGCCGAATTTGTTGCGCAAAGGAAGAAAGAACGTGGAGCGCCTTGATATGCTTTATGAGATTGCAGAGGAACACGGCATCACCGTTGACAGCGTTTGCCTGAACGCCACACCCTCACTCTCTTATAAAGACAGCACCGGGGATTGCTTTGTCGCTCTCGACCCCATGCAGATGGACACCCGCGCGGACGAATGCGTTAGACTTGCCCACGAGGTCGGGCATTGCATGAAGAACGCGTTTTATATTCAGCACTCACCCGTGGACGACCGGCGGAAGTGCGAGTACCGGGCAGACAAGTGGGCGGTAATGACCGTCCTGCCGCCGGAACTGTTGAGCGAGGCTTTTTCCGATGGGCGTACCGAACTATGGGAAGTGGCGGAATGGCTAGACTTGCCGGAGACGTTTGTTGAAAAGGCAATACATATTTACTCGCGGCAGGGATTACTGCCCAAGCAACTGGTTTGCTGAAGCTGTACGAATTTTGTAAAGAACAGACTTTCTATATAACCTGAATACAGAACCGGAAGGGTGGCAGCGTTGGAACCCGTAATGAATGGTTTTTTAGAGAAGGAAGCGAATTTCTTACAAGCTCTCAACGAGAAGATGAAGATGACCGACTTGAACACGGCATCGCTTAGTATTCGACGCATGGCGGATAGAACACTCAACGTTTGCTTTAATGGTTATCAGATCGGACGCATCAAATTGGCTGGCAGGGCTACAAAAATGCAATGCCTTGTTCGTGGCGTAGAGTGGCTAGAGAACGAGCCCTTCGATACCTACTTAAAACGCCAAAGCGATTGGGTTGATTTGGCGTCTTACTACAAATACACCCAAAGCGTTCCCTTGTGGGAGCCTACGCCGCTCCCTTTCGATGAGTGGAAAAAGCAAAAAGCCGGCACAACCCCATTTGAAACGTAAGGAGGCAGAACCGATGGCAAGGGCAATGAGAATAGTATCGCTCGGACTTGCAGTATTCGCGATTTTTTTAGGCAGCTACGTTATGGATACCGGCTCGCGCAACGGTACCGATATGGGGTGGGTGTGGCTATACATCATTCCCGCAGCCGCCGTTCTTATCCTGTTGTTTTGGGGAATCGCGCAGCTTATCGACAGCGCAGACAGGACAAACGACCTGCTGGAGGAGCAGCATGACACGTTAAAAGCGATATACAGACAAAACGCGCAGAACGCCACCGTATCGGACGCCAGCGTTGAAGCCATGCTCGACCCCATGCTTGGCAAAGTCAAGGATTACACGGTCGACGAAAACGGCGTACACCCCGTATAAAAGACAGCAAAACCGCCCGCCGGATGAACCCAGCGAGCGGTAGACAGGAGGCACATATGAAGACTAAGCGCGGATTGCCTGACATGACATGGATCCCCGACAGGCAGCTTTGGCGGAAGCGCGGGACGTACAAGGGGCAAAAGTACAACTTAACCTCGAAGACGCCGGAAGGCGTCATGGAAAAAATCGAGGAGTTCAAGGCTAACGTTGACAGGGGGCTAAGTGTCGAGGACGACATCACCGTATCAGCGTATGCCGCACGTTGGCTACCGCTCCGCGTCGCCGGAATGAAGCCTAAAAGCGCAGACGTTTATAACAACGCTTTGATGCTGCATATACTCCCAAAAATCGGCTCTTTGCAGATTAGAGACGTAAAACCAATGCATATTGACGAACTGCTGGCGGGGATTACAGGTTTATCTTTGTCCATGAACAATAAGATTCTTTTCGCGACGAAACAACTTTTCAACAGCGCCCTTGAAAACGATCTCATCTCAAAGAATCCGTGTGTCGGGCGCAAGCCCGGCGGTTCACCGACAAAGAAAAAAACACCGCTAACAAAAGCACAACAAGAGACGCTTACAACTGCCGTAAGAGAAACGAGAGCGGAACTGTTTACCCTACTCTGCCTCTACGCCGGTCTGCGGCGTGAGGAAGCGCTGGGGCTGCTGTGGAGCAATGTTCATCTTGATGATATGCCGTATATTGATGTGCGGCATACCGTAACCTATGACACGATCGGAAATGCTACGCATTCGGAAAACTTAAAAACAAAAGCCGCATACCGTTCTATCCCTATTCCTCCGCAGCTCTCCGAGGCACTGCTCCGATGGAGAGGACGGGCAACGAGCCTTTTTGTCGTACCGGCGGAGCGAACCGGCCGGGAAATGTCCGCAACAGCTTTTCGCCGAATGTGGCAGATAATAAGCGGACATACAGAGCTTGTGAAAAAGAAAGGAAAAGATGGAGAGCCGATACGGATTGAGGTCAAGCATGTCGGCGTCGTTGACTTTCACGTTGAACCGCACCAATTACGGCACACATACATCACGGAGCTTTGCGCATCGGGAATAGATATAAAAAAGATTCAATATTTAGCCGGGCATTCCAAAGTTCAAATGACCCTCGACATCTACACACATGTCACACAAAACAAGCCGGAGCAACTCGCTTCGGATATTATTAGAGCGTTTTCGGGGACACCAACGGGGACACCAATGCCCGAAAACGAACATTCCGGACAAAACAAACAACCGCCACAACCTTAGAGGCTGTGGCGGTTCGCCGTGGTGGACGATGAGGAACTCGAATCCCCGACCCTCCGCACGTCAAGCGGATGCTCTACCAACTGAGCTAATCGTCCGTAATGGGGGTATTATACCACGGCGGGTTCGAGCTTGTCAAGCAAAATTCAAACGTCGTCGGGATCACCCGCAACTCACCGTTACGAGACCCCGACCGCGAGGATGGTAAAATCCCGCCCCTCGTGACCGGGGGCCATCTTGATTTCCAGCCGGTGGTCAGCCGGAACTTCGTCGTTAAAGAGCAGTACGGCAACGGCATTGTCCCATCCGCCGCCGCTGCGGCCGTCCACCGTTTTGAGCGGCTCGCCGTCGAGATAGACCTCCGCGTTGCCGGAGACGTGAGACGATTTATACACAAGCAACATGTTCTTGCAGTTCGCCTCAATCACAAACGGCTCGTTCGACGTTTTGACGTGCTTCCAATTGGTGGGATACTTCGGCGTATCGTCAAACCAAAACGTCATGGTATTCCCGTCATCCTCTGTAAAACTCCCCTCCGAGAGCATTATCCCCGGCGGCAGTTCGCCGCCATGGCACAGCGCAACCATCTCCTGATAGTCCGCCCCGCCCTCAATCACGGGAACCGCCGGCAGCGCGGGATCTTCTTCAGAAAGAGGCTCTTTGTCCATCACGTCCAAACAATACATCAGCGATTCCGCTGTGATGATATGCCCGCTGTCGTTCGGGTGGTCGTGGTCATCCATGAAGTAATCCTCCGCCGCGATATCACCGCTGTCCACATGCGAAGCGATCCCCTCCATCGTAATCATCGGCAGTCCGTAGGCGGTTCCGAGCGGTATATACGTCTCCTGCATATTCCCCAAGTCCAAATTCATGCAGAACAGCAGAATCACAGCAGGGCGGTTCGGCAATGACAGAACGTGCCGCACCATACTCTCATACGCCGCGCCTTTTGTAATGTACTTGTCCTCAAAGTCATTGATCGCGTACTCAATGACAAAAATGTCGGGGTTGCCGCCCAGCGCCTCGGTCACGTCGCGTTCGTACCGCGCCCAACCTACGGCGGAGTTCGTGCCGCCCATCCCGGCGTTCACATATCGCACATTGTCCCCGTATGTATCGCCGAACATCTTCCCGAACACGCTCACATAGTTGTTCTCCGGCTCGGTCAAGTATCCTTCGGTGACGGAACCGCCCATACACGCGATGTTGACCGGCTCGCCGTTCCGCGCCCTTTCCAAAACGTCTTTTACCCGCCTGTTATTACCCGTGGACATCAGCGTATCTGCAAGCATCGGATCGAAGACAATCGGCGATACCTCCGGCGACGGCGAGGGTTCCCTTGGTGACGGTGACGGCGATAATACCGGCTCTGTTGACGGAGACGGTGTCGTCATATCGGACACAGAAGGAACCCCAGCGGCGCAGCCGGTTAGCAGCAGGCAAGACAGAATAATAACCATTATCTTTTTCATGTGTGTTGAATCCCTTTCGCTTCATTATGGGCATGTAAAAAATTGCCCGGCTCTAATTATACTCCGATGCTTTCGGTTCGTCTTGACTTTTTTAACCCGAAAATGTCAATTACGCGCACAAAACCGGCGGGTTATTACAATCCCGCCGGTTTGATAAACACCGTAAACGTCCCCGTGCGTCTCCGTAGGGACGACCGCCCTCGGTCGTCCGCGGCGATTCGTGAATCGCCCGTGATCCCGCGCATCGTAGGGGCGCGCATTGCGCGTCCGTTATATCCCGATTCGCCCGTGGTATATTGCGGGCGGGATGACCCCGCCCCTACCCCATCGTAGCCCCCTTCGATTCGAAGGGGGTGCCACACATCGGGCGGCGGGGGATGTCACGCCGCCGGGGGATGTAGGCGATTCGTGAATCGTCCCTACTTAAAAATCAAATTTACCAGCTTATCCGGCACGACAAACGCCTTAACCGGCTCTCGTCCGTCGGCTATCGCGGTAACGCGCTCCGTCGCGAGCGCGGCGGCGATGGCTTCATCCTGTCCGCAACCGCGCGGAACGGTCACGGCACCGCGCAGCTTCCCGTTGACCTGCACCGCCAGCTCAACGGACTCCTCCACCGTCTTGGCGGGGTCGAAGACCGGCCATTCCGCCTCGCAGCAAAGCCCTTTGCCGCCCGCAAGCGCCCAAAGCTCCTCACAGATATGCGGCGCGAACGGCGACAGCAGGCGCAGCAGCGTCTTTACGTCGCCCCGTGTGCAGCCCTTCTCCATCACCGACAGCAGCGACATCATCGCGGCGATGGCGGTGTTGAACTTCAGCGCCTCAATGTCCTCCGACACCTTCTGAATCGTCTGATGCAGCTTAATCTCCAACTCCGGCGTCACGCTCTCGTCTCCCGAAGCGCCGTGCGCGACAGACCAAACGCGCTCCAAAAAGCGGCGGCATCCTTTAATCGCTTTATCCGACCACTGGCAACCCTTCTCAAAGTCACCGATAAACAGAATCGTCAGCCGCAGCGTATCGGCTCCGTAATCCCGCACCACTTCGTCGGGATCCATGCCGTTGTTCTTCGTCTTCGAGATTTTTGTGCCGTCCGACCCCAAAATAAAACCATGGCTGGTGCGTTTTTTATACGGCTCCGGCTCCTCGCAGACGCCGATGTCGTATAAAAACTTGTGCCAAAACCGGCTGTAGAGCAGATGCAGCGTTGTATGCTCCATCCCGCCGTTATACCAGTCCACCGGCATCCAGCGTTTCAGCGACTCTTTTGAAGCCAGCTGTTTGTCGTTGCCCGGGTCGGTATAGCGCAGAAAATACCACGACGAACCCGCCCATTGCGGCATTGTATCGGTTTCTCGCTTTGCGGGAGCGCCGCACTTGGGGCAGGGCGTGTTGACCCAATCGGTAATCGCGGCCAGCGGTGATTCGCCCGTCTCGGTCGGCTTGTAGTTTTGCACATCGGGCAGGCGCAGCGGCAGCTGATCCTCCGGCAACGCCACCATTCCGCACTCGGGGCAATGGACGATCGGGATCGGCTCGCCCCAGTAGCGCTGCCGGGCAAACACCCAGTCGCGCAGCTTAAAGCGCACCTTCGGCTCTCCAAGACCCTTTTCCAAAAGCCATTCGGCCATCTTTCTCTTTGCGTCGGCGACCTCCAGCCCGTCTAAGAAGCCGGAGTTCACCAAAACCCCCGTTTCGGTGTCGGTAAACGCCTCTTTCGTCACGTCGCCTCCGGCAACGACCTCCACGATCGGCAGCCCGAACGCCCGCGCAAACTCCCAGTCGCGGGTATCGTGCCCCGGCACCGCCATGATCGCGCCAGTGCCGTAGCTCATCAGCACGTAGTCGGACGCGAACACCGGGATCTCTTCACCTGTCGCGGGGTTTACGGCGGTGATGCCCTCAAGGCGCACGCCTGTCTTATCTTTTGCCAGCTCAGTACGCTCAAAATCGCTCTTACGCGCCGCCGCTTTGCGGTACGCGTCCATCTCGGCGGCGTTTTCGGCGCGTTCGGCGAGCGGATGCTCGGGAGAAATAACCATATATGTCGCGCCGAACAGCGTATCGGCACGGGTGGTGTATACCCGCAGCCCCTGCATAGATTCTCCCGAAGCGGCAATGACAGGGAAGGTAATTTCCGCGCCCGCGCTGCGCCCGATCCAGTTCTTCTGCTGCGCCGCCACGCGGGAAGGGTAATCGCAGAAGTCAAGATCGTCCAGCAGCCGCTGGGCGTATTCGGTAATCTTCAGCATCCATTGGCTCTTGTCCCGCCGCTCCGCCGGCGTATCGCAGCGCTCGCAAAGCCCGCCGATGACCTCTTCGTTCGCCAGAACGCACTTGCACGAAGGACACCAGTTGACCGGCATGTTGGACTTATACGCCAGCCCCTTTTCAAAGAATTTTAGAAAAATCCACTGCGTCCACTTATAATACGCCGGATCGGTCGTATTGACCTCCCGCGTGTCGTCGAACGAATACCCGAGCCGCCGTATCTGCCCCCGGAAATGCGCGACATTGTTTTTCACCACCTCAGCGGGGTGGATGTTATTCTTGATCGCGTAGTTTTCGGCGGGCAGCCCGAACGCGTCCCAGCCGATCGGGAACAGGACGTTATACCCCTGCATACGCCGCGCGCGCGCCATTACGTCCATGCCGGTATACGGGCGGGGATGCCCGATGTGCAGCCCGACGCCGGACGGATAGGGGAACTCAATCAGGCAGTAAAAGTTTTTCAGCCCCTCCGCGTCCGAGGCGCGGAAGCAGCCGCTGTCCAGCCACGTTTTCTGCCATTTCGGCTCTATGTTCTTCGGGTTATATGTCACTCTGAAAACCTCCCGTTCCGGCTTGCGCCGCCGCGCCGGAGACGTCAGCCCACTCATCCTCGTTATATTGCCTCGCGTCCGCCCACAGCCGCTCGATCGAGTAAAATTCCCGCGCGTCCTTTTGCAGAACATGCACGACCACCGCGCCGTAGTCAATAAGCGTCCAGCTTCCGCCGCTCCGCCCCTCTATGTGGCGCGGGAAAACGTCCTGCTTCTTCAGAATGTACTCCACTTCCTCGGCAAGCGTTTTCAAGTGCGTCGGCGATGTGCCGGTGGCGATGACAAAAAAGTCGGCGAGCGCCGTCAGGTCGGTCACCTCCAGCAGACGGATATCCGCCGCCTTCTTGCCGCTCAAAATCTGCGCTATCTTTTTCGCCAGTTCTTTCGGTTCCATATGTTCCCTCACTTCTCTGTCACTCTAAAAACTCCCCGCTCCGGCTTGCGACACCGTGCCGCAGGCACCTGCTCGCAAGCACTGCGCTCGTTCGCCTTCGGCGAACACGGAGTTTTATAGAGCTTCTTATTTTTCGGTCAATTTGGTATGCTCCACCAGTTCTTCCCCAATCGGGATGCCGAACGGGTTGATCGTATCGTTAATCATCGTCAGCGCTTCCTCGGAAAGCACCATCTCATAATAACCGTTGTTGATCTCGGCGGGATGCACCACCGACTGCGTCGGCAGGGTGGAGAAATGCACGTTATCCATTCCGATTTTCCGCACCTGGTCGGCAAACCAAAGCAGGTTACCCCAGTCTATGTCGCTCTTCAAATTCTCTTTCGCGATGTCGATATATTCGGGGAACTTCGTCCAGTTGGAGAGCGCTTTGCTCCCGACGGCGGCGAGCAGTTTCTGCTGCGTCTCCATCCGCCCGTAATCATCGTACCCCGCGCCGTTCGCACCGACACGGAAGCGCACAAGCTGCAATGCCTCGTCGGCGTTCAAGTGCTGCTGCCCCTTTTGGAGGTTGATCCCCTCTGCCGGCACATACATACGTATCGGCACATAAAAATCCACGCCGTCCACGGCTTGAATTAGGCGCTTGAAGCCTCTGTAATCCACCACGGCCGCGTACTCCGGCTGATAGCCGATCAGCGTCGCGATCTCTTGCTTGAGGTTCGGGATACCCCGGTCTTCCTCGTCAATGCCGCTCCGCTGCGAATACGCGCCGTTGATTTTCTTAATGGAGCGCGAAGCGCTGCCCACCACCGTATCGCGGGGAATGGAGAGCATATGGCAGGTTCCCGCCTTGGTGTCGAGCGTCGCGACCATCAGCGTGTCGGTCAAGCCCTCGTTCGACCCGGCAAGCAGGAAGGTATATACACCTTCTCTCCTTACATATCCATTCTCGGCGGGAGACGGCTTCACGGACGGAGCGACCGTGCCGGAAGGGGTGGGAAGCGGGGACGCCAGAGGAAACTCAACGCTGGGGGACGGACGGTTAATCTGAATATCGCCGCCGCCCGGCGGACGAACCCACAGCATCGCCGTGATGAACAATCCCAACGCGAGTACGAGCAGCGTCGCGCCCGCGATCAAAGCGATCTTAACGCCCAAACGGCGTCGCCTCCACCATGCGGGGAACCTAAACGGGTTTTTCTCCGCCCGCGCAGGCGCGTCGCCGGAACTTGTATTGTCATTTGACCCCACCCGTTTGCCTGAGTAGGGGCGTTTCAAAAATGCCATAATTTCAACACTTACTTTCTAGGCATGTTGATAATTGCCCGCTCCGGCTTTCGACACCGCGCCAAAGGCGCCTGCTCGAAAGCACTTCGCTCGTTCACCTTATAGCTGAACACGCAATTATCAACACTTCGTTTCTATCCAGTTGATTGTCTCAACAGTAAATTTATCCTCAGGTCGTCCCCGCTCGCGCACATACCGCAGCGTCATACGCGCTCCCAGCAGCAAAGCGCGGTCGAGGTCACGAAACATCAGAGCTCGCACCTCAGAAAGTCCCGGAAAGCCTGTCCTGCAAGGCTCCGCCCAATCGGCTAGGTAGATGATTTTTTCTAAAAGCGTCATCCCCGCACGCCCTGTCGCGTGCCAGCGGACTGCTGAGACAATACCGCTAGTATACCCCAAACTCGCGGCAAAAGCCGCCCCCGTTATCGCATGGTATACATTGGGAACCGTCTCCTCCCATACATCGGGCAGTATACCATAATCCTTCATCAATTTCAACTGGTCGGGCGCTTCTTTTGTCATATCGTGCAAAAGCGCGGCGAAGCGCGCCTCCGTTTCGTCGGCACCCCACCGCTGCGCGAGGGCGGCGGCGGTCGCCTCAACCCCCAATGTATGCAACGCGCGGCGCGGCGACAACTTTTCCCGCAGCATCCCGCGAAGCTCCTCAAGACTTGGCGTACCCATACAGCCCCTCCCTTCGGATATACGCGAACACTTCCGGCGGAAGCAATTCCTCCCCGCCACCTTCGGATAAACGGGCGCGCGCCTCGGTGCTGGAAACCGGCGTCCTAGGGAACACATAGGGTTCGCAGAGTCTTTTTAATTCCTCGGCTCGATACCACGATCCGAACGTCTCCCACATATC
>DBDP01000100.1:13217-14341 GCA_002293625.1 Clostridiales bacterium UBA929
GTATACCGCGCGCCGCCGAGCAGCTCAAAGTCGCTCACTTCCGCGCCGCGCAACCCCCGAACCGCGAGGCGGCTCATCGCGAGACGGTGGGATACCGAAGGCGTCCCTTCCGGCAATGTTTTATGCGGGGGATTGCCGGAGGGCATCCAAATTAACACATCAAGGCGCAGGGCATCAATCGCTTCCCGTGCCGCGTCAACATGCCCCACATGCGGCGGGTTAAAACTGCCGCCGTATAACCCCAGCCTCATGACAGCATATCAAGCAGATTGCGCACGGCTTTCCCCCGGTGCGACACCGCGTTCTTTTCCTCCGCCGTCAGTTCCGCCATCGTGCGTCCCATCTCCGGCAGGAAAAATACGGGATCGTACCCGAACCCGTTTTCCCCGCGCGGCTCAAGCGTGATCTCGCCTGCGCAAACCCCTTCGGCGGCCACTTCCCGCCCGTCGGGGTACACCAGCGCCACGGCGGTGACAAACCGCGCTTTTCGGTTTTCCTGCCCGCGCATTCTTTCCAGCAGAGCCGTTTTTCGCCGTCCCGGCTTGGCAAAGCGCGCCGAGCGCACCCCCGGTTCTCCATTCAGCGCATCCACGCAAAGCCCCGAATCGTCAGCGATTGCGGGAATCCCCGTTTCGGCGCAGACCGCCCGCGCTTTAATCAGGGCGTTTTCCAAAAACGTCTCTCCCGTTTCCTCCGGCTCACTTACAACGCCGCACTCTCCCGGCGTCTTGACATGAAATCCCTCCAAGAGACGCGCGAACTCCCGCGCCTTGCCCGGATTGCCGGTCGCGACTACAACGGTCATACAATCGCCTCAATAAACGCTTTCGGGTCAAACGGGGCAAAGTCGCCGATCTGCTCGCCGACGCCCACCCACTTCACCGGCACACCCGTCTCTCGGGCGACAGCCAGCACGACGCCGCCTTTCGCGGTGCCGTCCAGCTTGGTTAGGATAATGCCGGTCAGTCCGGCGGCGGCGGCAAACTCCTTTACCTGCAACAGCCCGTTCTGCCCTGTCGTCGCGTCCAGCGCGAGCAGCGTCTCACGGGAGGAATCCGGCAGTTCGCGGTCAAGCACGCGGCTTATCTTGTTCAGCTCGTTCATCAGGTTCTGTTTGTTTTGCA
>DBDP01000050.1 GCA_002293625.1 Clostridiales bacterium UBA929
TATATGTTTGCAGAGTGCGGACGCTCTCGCCGGCGGAACCTTGCCGCAACACATAACCGGGGTAGGCGGGCGCGAACGTGCCGCCCGTTCTGTTCACCACGGCGTTCCACGTGGCGGGACCGACGAGACCGTCAACCATCAGACCGAGCGCGCGCTGCGCCGCCACGACCGCCGCGTGTGTTGCGGGACCGAAGATTCCATCCGCCGTTACCTTTGGAACGGAGGAAATCCCCAAATTATTGATCGCGTTTTGCAGAGTTCGAACGCTCTCGCCAACCGACCCCTGCTGCAGCACAAATCCGGGGTAACCGGGCGTGTTAGCGGCNNGGCGGGTTTGTGCCGCCGCCAGAACCGCCTGTGTCGCCGTAGTAATACGCATTCATGATGGCGTTCCATGTGGCGGGACCGACAACGCCGTCCTGCGCCAGACCGAACAGACGCTGGAACTCCATCACCTGCGCTCTTGTTGTGGGTCCATAGATTCCGTCCCGAATCACACGGGGAATCGACGGATACCGGTCGGCAAGCGCGTTGAGCAGGGATTGGATCAAATCAACATTACTGCCCCTTGACCCGGTATTCAACGCCGTACCGGGGTACGGCGGAACGTCATCATCGCCGCCGCCTAATCCGAGACTCTTATACACATCATACATCTTTTTCCATGTGACAGAACCTACGACCCCGTCCTGCGTCAGGTTGAACTGGCGTTGAAACGCTTTCACCGCGTTCGTTGTGGTAACGCCGAACGCGCCGTCCTCCAGCAGATAGGGGATGCTGCTGTAATATGTACCGATTGCGTTGAGCAGGAACTGGATCTGCACGACGTTTCCGCCCGTCGCGCCCTGACGCACCGTTACGGTAGGCGGAGCCGCGCCGATGCCGACACGCTGCCCTTCGCTGCCCAACTCCGCGAGTTTCGTCACGGCGAGATAGTAAAAATTAATCTTGTTCCACGTGGCGCGGTCGATCACACCCGTTTGGGGAAGACCGCTGACTTTTTGGAATGCTCTGACCGAGGCGGCGGTGTTGACGCCAAACTTTCCGTCCGGCGAGGTTTTGGGAATTGCCGGGAAATTGGTCGCGATACGGTTCAGATAGGTCTGCATTACCGCGACGGACGCGTTCGACGAACCCTGCGAAAGTGTGTAGCCGGGGAACGATGTTAAAACATTACTCACTTTGTCCGTCTGCGCGATTTCAATGTTGTTGCCGTAGTAATACTTCAGTATGTTCATTACGGTATACCCGGAATTCGCGAGATTGACGCTGCCCCATTGGGTCATACCCGGGCAGGTTGCGGTCGTGCCGTCGCAGTAGGACGAAAACAACGGCTCCTTGAACCCGATCCGGCGAATATACTGGTCGTAAGCGCGATCCACAATCTGCGAGATGTTATCGGGAATGGTCTGACCCTCTTTATAATACTGGTCATAACGGGTATCGTTGGTTATGTCGAAGTTATAGCCCTGCGAGCGATACCATTCGGTATAAATGCGGTTTAAGGCCAAAGAGATAATTGCGTAAATATTGGCTTCCAGCGATGTCTGCGGCCATGTGGCGTATATCTCGCTCGCCGTGACGTTCTTGATGTAGGCGGGGAAGCTGACGGATATATTTTTCGCCGACGTATTGGTCGGTGCGCCCATATGCACCGTGATACGAGACGGAATAATCACTTCCGAGAGGACGCGGTTGGAGCGGCGCGACGCGCGCGGCGCCGGTTGCTGCCCCGTCGGGGGATCGTGCTTGAGAGAACTGTCGGGAACGACAATGGTTTCCGAGTCTTCGCCTCCCTCGTATTTCGGGCGCATGATGACAGGCTGTGTTTGATGGATCCCGTCCAGCACCTCCGCTCCCACGATGTTTTCGCTGATGTAACCGTCTTTCGAAACGGTGACGTTATAGGTCAAATACGCTTCCCCTCCGGGTTGCAGCGTTGTAGCGGCGTCCGGCGCGGGGAGGGAAACGGCGGAGGTTTGTCCGTCCGCGTTTGTCGTTAAACTGAAGAGCTGCTTTCCGTCCTTATCGGTTATCGTTACCTTCGCGCCTTCAACGGGCAGCGCTCCGTCGGCGGTTCGGACATCCACTTTTAAGTACCCCTGTCCCATATATACTCCTCCCCATTTCTGAGTAATCTAACCGTATTTTATGCGAACGGGGCTGAAAGCGTGTGAAATATTGGGAGATCAGGGAAATCAACGAAAACCTATTTACAAACACTTTTCTTGTCAACGCGCAGGAAGTGTGGTACAATGCGAGATATACGGAAGGGGAGAGTGAAACGCATGAAAAAACGGGCGTTGTTCAGCGTGTCCGATAAGACGGGCGTCTGCGATTTTGCGAAGAGAACCGCCGCGCTGGGGTATGAGATCGTCTCCACGGGCGGCACGCAAAAAGCCTTGGAGGCGGCGGGGATACCCGTCGTTAACGTCTCGGAGGTCACGGGGTTCCCGGAATGCCTGGACGGACGGCTCAAAACCCTCCATCCGGCGATTCACGGAGGAATCCTCGCCATGCGCGGGAACACCGACCACATGGCACAGATGGAGCTGCTCAACATCGACATGATCGACATCGTCGTCATCAACCTGTATCCCTTCAAGCAGACGATCCTGCGGGAGGGTGTGCGCCTTGACGAGGCGATCGAGAACATCGACATCGGCGGACCCACCCTGATCCGCGCCGCGGCCAAAAACTGGCCCGACGTGGTGGTCGCCGTCGATCCGGGCGACTACGACGGCATTTTGGAGATGCTGGAGAACGGCGGCGTACCGAGGGAACGGCGTTTTGAACTGGCTTGCAAGGTTTTTGAACACACCGCCCACTACGACGCGCTGATTGCCGATTACCTGCGCCGCGAAGCCGGAATGACGTACCCCGAAACGCTGACCCTTACCTACGAACGGGCGCAGGATCTTCGCTACGGCGAAAACCCGCACCAGTCGGCGGCGTTCTACCGCGAGATCGGGCATTTGGAAGGCTCACTCGCGAAAGCGGAGCAACTCCACGGCAAAGAGATGTCATTTTGCAACATCAACGACGCCGCTGCGGCAGCGGCGCTACTCAAAGAGTTTGACCGTCCCTGCGCGGTCGCCGTCAAGCACGCGAACCCGTGCGGCGTCGCGGTCGGGAACACACTGGCTGAAGCGTACCGCAAGGCATACGAAGCAGACCCCGTATCGATCTACGGCGGTATTGTGGCGCTCAACCGGCTCTGCGAAGCCGATACAGCGGCGGAAATGGCAAAGATCAATTTGGATATCATCATCGCGCCGGGTTACACCGACGAAGCGCTGGAGATACTCACCCGCAAGAAAAACGTGCGCATCCTGCTGCTGGAGGATATCTGCGAACCGCTGCCGAAGGGGACGCTCGACCTCAAGAAGGTACACGGCGGTCTGCTGGTGCAGGAAACCGACCCGTCCACGTTCGACCCCGCCGCCGTCAGGATTGCCACCAAGCGCGAACCGACCCCCGACGAGCTGGAAACCCTCGATTTCGCGTGGAAGGTGTGCAAGCACGTTAAGTCCAACGCCATTGTGCTGGCGAAGGACGGCATGACGGTGGGCATCGGTCCCGGGCAAGTGAACCGCGTCACCTCCGCCGATATCGCGATTCGGTACGCGGGCGAACGCGCGAAGGGCAGCGTCATGGCAAGCGACGCTTTCCTCCCCTTCCCCGACACCGTGGAGGCTGTGGGCAAAGCGGGCGTTGTCGCCGTCATGCAGCCGGGCGGCTCAATCCGCGACCAAGAATCCATCGACGCCGCGGACAAACTGGACATCGCGATGGTGTTTACGGGCGAGAGGCATTTTAAGCATTAAGGAGGCGTTCCCTATGAAAAAAATCTATGTCCCGATGATTCGCTACGGCGACAAGGAATTTGACGAGGGCTTTATCGGCTGGGGGTTCCAGAGTACCGAGGAGCAGAACCGCGACGCGCAGGCGGTTTTGAACCTTGTGCCGAAAAAAAACCAAACCATCCTTGATATCGCCTGCGGACTGGGCAGTTATCATAAGGTTTGGCTGGACGCGGGGCATTCGGTCGTCGGCACCGATCTCTCGGAAACCTTTATTATGATGGCGAAGAACACCAACGCCGCCGCCGAGTACCGCGTGGAGAATTTTTATGACCTTGAGGAGGAAAGCAAGTACAACCTCGTCACGATGATCGACACCCCGGTCGAGGACGAGGACGTACCGCGCAACGCCTACCGCGCTCTCAAGCCGGGCGGCAGCTTCGTTTTCCAGATCTCCAACCCCGAATACAATCACATGCGCGGCAGACTGATGGAAAACCGGCGGACATGGACAGAGAACGAAGACCGCACATTCCTGCTCACCCGCAACGAATATAACGAGGATATCGACCGCTGGGAATACGAGGAATGGAACCTCAATGTGGAGACGGGCGACATTGTCATCGAGCACCATTTCTCCAGCAATCTCACCTTCACCCGGATGGTGGATATCCTGCTCGCGGTGGGGTTTTGCAGCGTATCCTTCCTCGACGCCGACGGCAGACCGTATACCACCAGCAAAGAGGAACCGAAGAATTATTTCTGCGTAGCGTTAAAGGGGATTTCGTAGGGGCGCGCATTGCGCGTCCGCAAAATACCGCGGACGACCGAGGGCGGTCGTCCCTACGGGGACGGCGTAACCCAAACGGTAGGGCTTATGTTTTTTTCGATCCCAATATGCGGTACAGCGTCGATAAACTGATGCCCATCTCGGCGGCGGCTTTACGTTTGCCCTCAAGAGTGTGTCCGTGGACGTTCAGCAGCGCGCGTATGTGATCCCGCCCGTAAGCCGCTTTGATTTTGCGCAGCGACCCCGCGGCGGGAACGTCGAGGCGGAACAATCCGCCGAGAGCGGACACTTGTATGATACCGCCGGGGCAGGCGTCGACGGCTTCTTCCGCCGCGCGGCGTAAGCCGGTCAGGTTGTCCGGCCAGTCCTGACGGCTCAATACCTCTTTCGCTTCGTCGGAAAACCCCTGTATATCCTTCCCCGTTTCGGCAGCGTAGGCAGACGCGAAACGTTGCGCCGCCGGCGGGATGTCCTCCGGTCTGTCGCGCAGCGGCGGCAAAAACACGGGCATGATATTTACACGCGTGTACAGTTCCTCTGGGAACTCATCGCGCTTCACCTTTTCGGAAAGTCCCGGCTCGGAGGAAGCCATCAGGCGCGCGCCGAGCGGCTTTACGTCCATATCCCGAACGACATGGCGCGAGGTATACAGATTCGCCGCCTCGCGGAGCAAAGAGCCGCTCCACATGTCGATCCGCTCGCAGAACAGGGTGCCGTTTCCGGCCTCCAGCGCGGCTTCCGTTAAACGCTCCGGCGACTCGCGGGACGTTACGATGACAAACGGGGTGTCCTTCTTCCGGCTAATCCGATGCAACGCGCGCGCGAAATCTTCTTTTCCCGTGCCGCTCTCCCCCATAAACAGGGCGGGTGTATTGAGCATCGCGAGCCGCTGCAAACGATCCCACACCGCCGTCATCGCGGCGCTTACGGAAGGCAAAGAGTCTGCGGAAAGTGCGCTCTGTACGGGATCGGGTCGGAAGAGGATTAACGCCCCCACCAGCGCCTCATCCACCCGGACGGGATACGCTTCCATCAGCCCGGCGACGCTCCCCTCCTCCGTCCGAAGCTCGGCGCGGAACGCCGGCTGTCCCACGCCGTCCAGCGCCTCCCGCACCTCCGGCACGGCGGTGAAGTCCACGTCCTCCAACCCGAAGGTGCGGTCGGTAACGTACACCGTCTGTCCCTCGCGGTTCAGAAGCGCCGTCGGGCAGGGCAGCGCCTCCAAAATACCCAGCATCAGGTCTTGCTCCGCCTGTTGATAGTCCATATTCCGTCCCTCCCGAAAGAAAGGTATGTAAAATGCCGCCTAAACTGACGTCCCTGTTTTTCGCGCTGCTACCCCCCGCCCTCTATTACACCGTGCGCACCGCCGTGTATTATGCGGCGGCTCTTTGGGCGCGTTCCTCCGGTGCCGCGGGGGAGTTTGCCGAAAACCAAGCCCGCTTGGCTCTGCGGGGCGCGCAGCCTTGGCTCTTGATCGGAAGCGCGGCGCTGACGCTTTCTATATTCGCCCTCTTTTTCCGGGGCGCGCCGCTGCTGCGTTTTGTCGGGACGGCTCGTCCGCGTTTGGTGAGTGTAATGACTCTCGCGGAGATCGGCTTGGGTTTGAATCTCACGCTGACATCGCTTATGCTACTGCTTCCGCTGCCCGAAAGCTGGTTCGCGGAACACGCAGAGGGCGTATCCGACCCGCTGGGAGCGGCGGGACTCGCGGTAAAGCTGCTCTGCACCGTTGTCGCGGCTCCCATTGTGGAAGAGGTGGTTTTCCGGGGGCTTGCGCAGCGTTTTCTGCGGCGGGGCTTTTCCCCTCTGTTCGCCGTATTGTGGCAGGCTGTGCTGTTCGCCGCGTTTCACGGCACGAGGCTGCAAATGCTGTATGTGTTCCCCGCCGGGATTGTGCTGGGGCTTGTCTATCACCGAAGCGGCACGCTGCTCGCCCCGATTTTTCTGCATATGGTGTTCAATGCGTTCAGCGAACTGAGCGTCCCTCTGCCACAATCCGTTTGGGGACTTTTGATTTGCTTTGCTGCCGGTGCTGCTATTGTCTCGCTCGGAATGCTTGGGGAACGGCGTCGCGCGCTTTTACACCAAGCCGCCGTGCAGCACTGAATACGTTTCGCCGCCCTCGCCGACGATGATGAAGTCATATAAGTTGATTCTCAGATCCGTCAGCAGCTTTTTAATCCGCGCCGCTTCGTCTATATCTCTCACCGAAGGCATCGGCGTTCCCCTCGGGTGGTTGTGCGCAATCAAAATGCTCGCCGCGTCACAGGCAAGGGCGAGCTTCGCGATATCGCGCTGCGCGACAGCCACGCTGGTTCCCCCCGATACAATTCTCTTTCTCAAAAGACGGTATTTCGCATCCAGGCATGCAATCAGCAGACATTCCGTCTGCCGTCTGCCAAGCTGCTGTGCGACAAAGGTGCCGGCGTTTTCATAGGTTAGCTGCTGATCGTTGATTATCTCGGTTTCATACTCGCGCGCGAGCATTCCGACCAGCACAATAAGCACCGCTGTTTTACAATTCATCCCACGCACGGCGATTAAACTTTCATAATCGGCGTCCAGAATGCCGCGGCAGGTAAGAAACTGCCGGAGCAGACGCTTTTTGATTGTGCCGACATCCCTTCGGCGCAGGGAATAAGTAAGCAGCAACGTGATTTGCTCGCACGGCGAGAGTTCCGACAAGCGCCGCATGATTAAATCATCATTCCCGATAAGTTCTGTTATATCGCAGGATTTTTCATCGCAAATATGCCCCTGAACCCGGGAATCCCGCTCCCGGCAGAGACGAACATGGTAAACGTCCGCGTTAATCAAAGGATTAAACGCCTCCCTTGTTGACTTTCTACTTAAATATTATATAATAAATTCAGAAAAAAACAAGGGCAAAAGAGCCATTACAGGAAATTTTGATGGAGGACGGACTATTGAAGAATCAGGTCTTTCGCGTTTTTGTGGAAAAGAGGGTGGGTTTTGACGTGGCGGCGGAGACGTTAAAGCGCGACGTCACCGGCTTTTTGGGCGTGAAACTGAAAGCCTTGCGCGTCTTTCTGCGGTACGATGTGCAGGGGCTTAGCGAGGAGGATTTTCTGCGCTGTCTGCCCGTCGTCTTCTTCGATCCTCCCGCCGATATCGTCTACCGGGAGGAGCTGCCGCCTATGACGGCGCGTTTGCTCGCCTACGAGGCATTGCCCGGTCAGTATGATATGCGCGCGGATTCTTGCGGGCAGTGCATCCAGCTCCTTTTGGGCGGCGAGCTGCCCGTCGTGCGGTGCGCCACCGTGCTGGCGCTGGACGGCGTTGACGATGAAGGGGTTAAAAAAGTCACCCGTTATGTAATAAACCCCGTGGAGAGCTGCCTCGCGTCCCCCGAAAAGCCGGAAACGCTCGCGAGAGAGTTCGAAAAACCCGCGCCGGTCAAAACGCTTGACGGGTTCATTGACCTGCCGGACGGCGCGCTGCCCGAATGGAGGAAATCCATGGGACTTGCGATGGACGACGCCGACGCGCTCTGCCTGCGCGATTACTTCCGCTCCGAACGGCGCGACCCCACAGTGACGGAGGTTAAGGTGCTCGACACCTATTGGTCCGACCATTGCCGCCATACCACTTTCTTGACCGAGCTTTCTAAAGTCAGCATCGACGACGAGCGCGTCCGCGCCGCGTATGATTTGTTCCTCTCCGTCCGCGACCCGAATAAACCCATTAACTTGATGCAAATCGCAACCGCCGCGATGAAGCATATGGATAAAGAAGGGTTGCTGCCGCAGCTCGACCGATCCGAGGAGATCAACGCCTGCTCGGTGAAAGTGATCGTCGACACCGAATCGGGACCGCAGCACTGGCTTTTGATGTTCAAAAACGAAACGCATAATCATCCGACCGAAATAGAACCGTTCGGCGGGGCTGCCACCTGCATCGGCGGAGCGATCCGTGATCCGCTGTCGGGAAGGGCGTATGTATACCAAGCCATGCGCGTCACCGGCTCCGCCGACCCGCGCGCACCCCTCTCCGAGACCCTGCCGGGCAAACTGCCGCAGCGGCGT
>DBDP01000120.1:0-6377 GCA_002293625.1 Clostridiales bacterium UBA929
CACCACGGCCTGCTGCGTGGGCAGCTTTTTGCGCGTTTGCACAAGCCAGCTCCCAAGGTTGAGGTTATTTTACAACGTTTGATAAGATTTGTCAAGAAATATTTGGGGGAACCCAAGCAAATTCCCCATTGACAAACAGCTCTCCCCGTGATATTTTGATAAGCACAACATAATATCAAAGTGTTCCGGCGGCTTTATGTTTCATCGGGAGTAAGCTGAAAGGAGGATGCCCGCCGGATTAACAGGGAACGCGGACGGCGCAAATACGCGCCCAACCGCACGGTACCGCCACTGTAGGCGCGTATCCGGTGTTCGTTGACGAAAGTCAGTCACTACGCTTTCACGTGGTAAGGCAGAACATCGGATTGCGGAACAGACCGCAAGCGCGAGAGTCAGGAGACCGGCTTTGATATGTAACCGAACCTGCGAGTACAGGTGATTGGTGAACTGCGCGGATAATCGGTCGCGGAGATGCTTTGAACATCTCCGCGTTTTTTATTGCTTTCTTCCGATGGGAAAGCAAACGAAGAAGCTCTCTCTTTGTTCGCCGAAGGCGAACAATACCCCACATCGCGGCAATCTTGAATTTATGAATGGAGAAATTTTAATGAAATCACGAAAGATTCTTACGCTTCTGCTGGCTGCCGTTCTGGTGGCGGCGACGCTCGCCGGCTGCACGTCAAACAGCCCGTCTCCAAGCGACAACCCGCCGAGCGACAATGCCGTTCCTTCTCCCGCCGACGAAAACGACGCGCCCGGCACGACCGGCGGTTACGAGGAAGGCACTTCCCCCTCCGACGACATCGTCAACACCACGGCGGCGGACAAGGTTCTGCTGGTGGTCAGCTTCGGGTCAAGCTTCAACCAGACCCGCGACCTCAACATCGGCGGTATCGAACAAGCGATGAAGGACGCCTTCCCCGATTACCAAGTGCGCCGGGCGTTCACGGCACAGATTATCATCGACAAGCTCGCCGAACGCGAAAAACTGGTCATCGACAACATTGAGCAGGCGATGAACAGGCTGGTGCTGGACAAGGTCAAAGAAGTCGTCGTCCAACCGACCACCGTAATGAACGGCTATGAATATGATGACGTTATCGCGGCGGTCACGCCGTATGCCGGCAAGTTTGAGAGCATGAAAATCGGTAAGCCTCTCTTGATCGACGACTCCGACTATGACAGAGTAGCCGATTTGATGCTTGAGGAACTGGCGGAGTTTGAGGCCGAGGACACAACCGTCCTGCTTATGGGTCACGGCACCCATCACGCGGCCAACGCGACCTATCCGAAATTCGAGGAAACCTTGCGGAGTAAAGGTCACGACGATATTTTCGTCGGCACCGTAGAGGGCGGGGTTCTCATTGAGGATTTGCAAGCGGTTTTGAAGGATAAGGGGTCGAAGAAAGTCGTTCTGCGCCCGCTGATGATCGTCGCGGGCGACCATGCCAACAATGACATGGCGGGAGACGAGGAGGACTCTTGGAAAACCATCCTGCAAAACGACGGCTACACCGTGGAAACCGTCATCGAGGGTCTTGGGCAAATCAAGGGCATCCGGGACTTATTCGTTCAGCACGTACAAGCAGCGATTGACGCGCCCGCGCTCAGCGCGGCGCCGACGGGGAATCCCGTCGGCACCGCGTCGCTTGACGACGGCGTATACACCATCGAGGTGGATTCAAGCGCGTCCATGTTCAAAATTGTCGAGTGCCAATTGACGGTGGAAAACGGCGCGATGACCGCATTTGTAACTCTCAGCGGACAGGGCTTTTCCAAGATTTATATGGGTACGGGGGAAGAAGCGGGAACAGCTTCCGATGTCGCCGATTTTGTGGATAACGGCGAACGGCACGCCTTTACCGTTCCCGTCGCCGCGCTGGATACCGAGCTTCCGTGCGCCGGATTCAGCGCGCGGCGGGAAATATGGTACGACCACACCGTCACGTTTAAGTCTGAAACCGCGCAGCCTGTTTCCGATTCCGGGGAAAAACTGATAGACGTCACGCTGACCGGCGGTTCGGGACGCGCGACGGTCGCGTCTCCCGCCGTCCTGTTCACGAAGCCGGACGGCTCCGACTACGCGCGGATCGTTTGGAGCAGCCCAAACTACACGTATATGCTGATCGGCGAGGAAAAATATCTGCCCGTGAACACCGAAGGCAACTCCGCCTTTGAGCTTCCCGTTACGATGGATACGGACATCGCGGTCATCGCCTGCACTGTCGCCATGAGTTCGCCCAAAGAGGTTGAGTATGTGCTGCGCTTCGATTCGGCGTCTCTCCGATGAACAGCGAAACCGCAGGGGCGGCGTCATGCCGCCCGCAAAATATGACAGCGCGCCGGAGAATGCGCGTCCTGCTGGGGTTGTTGTTATTTGCGCTGTCGGCTTGCGCGTCCCAGCCGGTGCAGACGCAGGACACGGGCGGCGCGCCGGTTTCCGGCAAGATGGAATTGAGCTACGCGACGCAATTCGGCGTGGAAGTTCTCTCCGACGGTTGCTCGATGATAACGATTAACGAGGGCGGGCGCTTTTTGGTCGTACCCGAAGGGCGGGAAGCGCCGGAAGTCACGGGCGGGGACGTCACCGTTCTGCGGCAGCCGATTAAAAATATCTATCTCGCCGCGACGTCGGCCATGTGCCTCTTTGACGCGCTGGACGCGCTCGGAAGCGTCACCATGTCCGGCACGAAAGCCGACGGATGGTATATCGAAAACGCGAAGGCGGCGATGGAGCGCGGGGACATCGTTTACGCGGGCAAGTACAGCGCGCCGGATTACGAGCTGCTGATGGCGCGTGACTGCGGGCTAGCCGTCGAATCCACCATGATCAGCCACGCGCCGGAGGTCAAAGAAAAACTGGAAGAACTGGGCATCGGTGTACTGGTGGAGCGTTCCAGCTATGAGACGCACCCGCTGGGACGCACCGAGTGGATCAAGCTCTACGGCGTGCTGCTGGGGAAAGAAGAGCTGGCGGAGAAACTGTTTGCCGAGCAGGTGACGGTTATGAACGGCGTATCCGCCGAAAGCACGGGAAAGACGGCGGCGTTTTTCTACATTAACTCGGCGGGCGGCGCGGTTGCGCGGCAAGGCGGCGATTACATCGCGCGGATGATTGAACTCGCGGGCGGCGAATACGTTTTTGCGGGCGAGGGCGATAACGGCAGCGCGACGGGCTCGCTGAATCTGGAGATGGAACGCTTCTACGCCGCGGCGAAGGACGCCGACGTGATTATTTACAACAGCTCGATTGACGGCGAGGTGCGCACGGTGGACGAACTGCTGGCGAAGAGCCATTTGCTGGCGGACTTCAAGGCGGTGCAAACCGGGGAGGTGTGGTGTACTTCGAAGAACTTCTTTCAGGAAACGACCGGGTTCGGTCTTCTGATTTCCGATATGCACCGCGTTTTTACAGGGGACACAACGGAATTGAATTATCTGTACAGGCTGTCATGAAACAGAGGATCATCGCGGTTTCGCTGCTGTCGCTCTTTTTCGCGCTGCTGATTCTGAACGTTCTGATCGGCAGTCAGAAAATCAGCATAGGCGGAGCCGTTTCCGCCGTTTTGGGGCATGACGACGGCGGTATCGGGTATGACCTTCTTTGGAAGATCCGCCTTCCGCGCCTGTGCGCCGCCGTGATTTTGGGCGGGGCATTGGCTCTGTCGGGGTTCTTGCTCCAAACCTTCTTCAACAACCCCATCGCCGGTCCGTTTGTGCTGGGGATTTCGTCCGGGGCGAAACTGACCGTCGCGCTCTGCATGGTGTTTATGCTGGGGCGGAACGCCACGACCTCATCCGTCATGCTGATTACGGCGGCATTCGCGGGCGCGATGCTGTCGATGGGGTTTGTGCTGCTGGTCGCGAGAAAAGCAACCCGCTCCTCGGGTTTGATTATCAGCGGCGTGATGATCGGGTATATCTGTTCGGCGGTCACCGACTTTGTGATAACCTTCGCGAATGATGAGAGCATTGTGAATCTGCACGGGTGGTCGCAGGGCAGTTTTTCGGGCATGTCATGGGACAACGTGCGCTTGATGGCGGCGGTCGTGTTCACGGTTTCCGGTTGCGCGTTTTTACTCTCAAAGCCTATCGGCGCGTATCAGCTCGGCGAGGGTTACGCGCGGAGCGTGGGTGTGAACATCAAGATGTTCCGCGTACTGCTGGTGCTTCTGTCGAGCGTTTTGTGCGCCTGCGTGACGGCTTTCGCGGGACCGGTTTCCTTTGTCGGCGTCGCCGTGCCGCACCTTATCAAAGCGCTCGCCAAGACGGCAAAGCCGGTTGTTGTGATTCCGCTGTGTTTCCTCGGCGGAGCCGTCTTTTGCCTCGGCTGCGACTTGATCGCCCGCACGGTGTTCGCTCCCTCGGAAATGAGCATCAGCTCGGTTTCTTCCCTGTTCGGCGCGCCTGTCGTTATATATATGATGGCGAGGAAGCCAAGCCTGCAGGGAGGGTAAGATGAATTATTATTTCCAAGCCGAACGGCTTGCGGTGGGTTACAACGGTAAGCCGGTTGTTGAAAATATAGAGGTCAATTTGCCCAAAGGCAAGATCCTCACGCTGATCGGGCCGAACGGGTGCGGCAAATCCACCATCCTTAAAAGCATTACGAAACAGCTCAAAAACCTCGGCGGTGTTGTTCGCGTTGACGGCGTTTCAATCGCAGAGATCGTGCCGAAAACCTTTGCCCGAAAAGTATCCGTGGTTCTGACAGAGCGCCCCAAACCGGAACTGATGACCTGTTGGGATGTGGCCGCGGCCGGACGCTACCCCTATACGGGGATGCTCGGAATCCTATCCGAGAGAGACAAGGAAATTGTGCGGGACGCTTTGCGTCTGGTGGGCGCGCTCGAGCTGAAAGACCGGAACTTTTCCGAAATCAGCGACGGGCAGCGGCAGCGCGTTATGCTGGCAAGGGCTGTCTGCCAGGAGCCGGAGATCATCGTGCTGGACGAGCCGACGACGTTTTTGGATATACGGTACGCCATTGACATTCTTGCAATCCTGCGGCGTATGGCGTCCGAACGCGGCGTCACGGTGGTGATGTCGCTGCATGAGTTGAATTACGCGAAACGGGTCAGTGACCTTGTAATGTGCGTAAAAAACGGGGGCGTGATGTTTTTGGATACGCCGGAGGTTATTTTCACGAGGGGAATCATCGGCGAACTATACGATCTGCCGGAAGGTGTAGAGCTATTTGGAAACTTTTGATTCACGATTGGTGGGCGGAAAACTGCTGCGCCGGGGTTATACGACCGGGAGCTGCGCCGCCGCCGCCGCTAAAGCGGCTGTCACGATGCTGCTGACGCATTCTGACTGTTCCTTCGTGACGCTTCAAACGCCCGGCGGCTATGCCATGACGCTGGACGTACTAGACGGCGTGTTTTCGCCGGAAGCGGCTTCCTGCGCCGTGCGGAAGGACAGCGGCGACGACCCCGATGTGACAAACGGCGTGTTGGTGTATGCCCGTGTGTCGAAAATCCCTTGGGGAATCGAAGTCGGCGGCGGCGAGGGCATCGGGCGCGTTACCAAGGCGGGGCTTGACCAGCCGGTCGGCGCTCACGCGATCAATTCCGTCCCGCGCCGCCATATCCGGGAGGAATGCAAAAACGTCTGCCGGGAGTTTGGCTACGGCGGCGGTCTGTCGGTCGTTATCTCCATCCCGGGCGGCGAAGCGCTGGCGGAGCGCACGTTTAACGCAAAAATGGGGATCGTCGGCGGTTTATCCGTTCTCGGCACCACCGGCATTGTGGAACCGATGAGCGAAGCCGCCGTCGCCGACACCATACGCGCCGAGCTGAGTCTGCTGTATGAAGCCGGACACCGGGACGTGACGCTGACCATCGGCAATTACGGGGAAAAGTTTGCGCGCGACATATTGGGACTGCCCCTTGCGTCCCACGTAAAATGCGCGAACTTTATAGGCGAAACCTTGGCGGCGGCGGCGGAGAAAGGTTTTCAGCAAGCCACACTGATCGGCCATGTCGGGAAACTGGTTAAGCTCGGTATCGGCATCACCAACACGCATTCTAGCCGCGGAGACGGGCGGATGGAAACGCTGATTGCGTGCGCGCTGGAAGCGGGAGCGTCCCTCGATACGCTTCACAAAATCCGCGAATGCGTCAGTACCGACGCCGCGCTGGACTGCCTGCAAGCGGCGGAGGTTTTGGAGAAAACCATGCTCCTCCTGCGTGAGCGCATCCGGGATACGCTGAGACGTCATGTTGCGGGAAATCTCCGGGTAAGCGGCGTTTGCTTTCGTGGGGTAGGGGAAACGATGACAGAGGTGTTTCGGATATGATACATTTTGTGGGCGCGGGACCCGGCGCGGCGGATCTGATTACGCTGCGGGGCAAAGCGCTTTTGGAAAACGCGGA
>DBDP01000120.1:6387-10403 GCA_002293625.1 Clostridiales bacterium UBA929
CCGGACTGCGTAATTCTTAACAGCGCGAAAATGACGCTGGACGAAGTCATAGACGCTATCCGGACTGTTGCGGCGCAGGGGAAAGCCGTCGTGCGCCTGCACACGGGCGACCCGAGCCTGTACGGAGCCATACGGGAACAGATGGACAGACTTTCGGAACTGGGCATCCCTTATGAGGTATGCCCCGGCGTGTCCAGTTTTTGCGCCGCCGCCGCTTCGCTGAAAGCCGAATATACCCTGCCCGGCGTATCGCAAACCGTTATCCTGACAAGGGCGGCGGGCAAAACGCCGGTGCCGGAGCGGGAATCCATCCGCTCCCTTGCCGCGCACGGGGCGACGATGGTACTCTTCCTGAGCGCGGGGCTGCTGGAAACCGTATCGGCGGAATTAATTGCGGGCGGATACGCGCCGGACACCCCGGCGGCGATCGTGTACAAAGCGAGCTGGCGGCAAGAGCGCATCGCGCGGTGTACGGTGGAAACCCTCGCCCAAAGCGCATCCGGCAACGGGATAAAAAAGACGGCGCTCGTTTGCGTGGGCGGCTTTTTAGGCGAATCTTACGAACTGTCCCGGCTATACGCAGCCGATTTCTCCACCGGCTTTCGGGAGGCGAGGGAATGAAGATTGCGCTCATCGCCTTTTCCGGGCGCGGCGCGGCGCTTGCGGAGCGTATCGCGGAGCTGGACGGTCATGAAAGCAGTATCTATGTTGCTCGCCGCCATCATTCTATTCTTTCTGATTCTCTTTCTTTTTCGCAAAAGAAAGAGAGTGAAGCGTTTGACTCCGTCTATGAACTGACGGCGCGGTTGTTTTACGGCACTGACGCGTTGGTGTTTATCGGAGCGTGCGGTATCGCGGTGCGCGCCGTCGCGCCGTTGGTGCAAAGCAAACTCACCGATCCCGCCGTGGTGGTCTGCGACGAAACGGGGCGTTTTGCCGTCAGTTTGCTGTCCGGCCACGTCGGAGGAGCCAACCGGCTGACGAAAGAGATCGCGGCGCACATCGGCGCGACGCCGGTAGTCACCACGGCGAGCGACGCTCACGCCGTGCCGGGCGGTGCGGAAAAACCCCTTGTTTTGGGGATCGGGTGCCGCCGGGGGCTTTCTGCGGAAACGATTGAGCGCATCGCTACGATTTTGCTGTGGGACGCGGAAATCCCGCTCGCCCGCGTCCGTGAGATCGCCACGATTGATAAAAAGCGAGACGAAGCGGGGCTTCTTGCGTTTGCCGAAGCGCATAATCTGCCCTTGCGCTTTTATTCGGCGGAGCAACTGTCCGGCGTACCGGGCGAATTTTCTTCTTCCGAGCGGGTACTTCAGGCGGTCGGCGTGGACAACGTCTGCGAACGCGCCGCCGTTCTGTGCGGAGGAAACGGGAAGTTGATCATCAACAAAACCGCGAAAGACGGTGTGACCGTGGCGGTGTTTGAAAGGGAAATAATGAATGGGTAAGCTGTATGTGGTCGGTTTCGGTCCCGGCGACGCGGAGAACATGACGGAGCTTTGCGTCCGGCGCTTGCGAGAATCCGACGTGATTGTGGGCTATACGGGATATATTAGTCTGCTGCGCCCCCTGTTTCCCGGTAAAATGTTTCAAGAAACAGGTATGACGAGGGAAGGCGAACGCTGCCGCGCGGCGATTGATCTGGCGAAGGCGGGGAAAACCGTGAGCGTTGTGTCCAGCGGCGACGGCGGCGTGTACGGAATGGCAAGTTTGATTTTTGAACTGGCGGCGGACGAGCCGGACGTTCAGATTGAGGTCGTCCCCGGCGTGACGGCGGCGCTCAGCGGCGCGGCTCTGCTGGGTGCGCCCGTCGGTCACGATTTCGCGGTCGTCAGCCTGAGCGATTTGCTTTCCCCGTGGGAAACGATAGAAGCGCGTCTGCGTGCCGCCGTCTTCGGTGACTTTGCGATATGCCTGTACAATCCGGGCAGTCATAAGCGGACGGATACTCTGCGCCGCGCCTGCGACATTTTGCTGGAGACGCTGCCCGCAAGCCGCTTATGCGGGTTCGCGCGAAACATCGGGCGGGAAGGGCAATCCGTATCGCTTCTGACGCTGGGCGAGCTTCGGGACGTTCACGCCGATATGCGGGATACCGTCTTTATCGGAAACTCCCAAACGAAAAGGATCGGCGGGCGGATGGTGACGCCGCGAGGTTACCGAAATGCGTAAGGTTGTTGTCTTTGGGGGAACCACCGAAGGGCGGACGCTTTGCGAGGTTTGCGCGGGGGAATCTGTTTCGATTATATACTGCGTGGCGACGCCGGACGGGGCGCGCCTTGTGGAAACCCTTCCGAATGCGGACGCCCGCGTGGGGCGGCTCTCCGCCGGACAGATGGAGGATCTGCTGAGGCAAACCGATCCCGCGCTGGTCGTAGACGCGACGCACCCGTACGCCGGGGAAGCCAGCCGGAATATCAGAACGGCATGCGAAAAAACGAATACAGTGCTGCTCCGCGTCTCTCGCGGCGTTACCGATGAACGGGACTGCCTTAATTTCGGGAATACGGACGATTTGCTGGCTTGGCTGGCCGGGGAAGCGGGGAATATCTTCATTACGACGGGTTCCTCCCACGCAAAAGTATTTTGCAAACTCCCTGATTATCAAAACAGGGTGTGGCTGCGCGTTTTGCCGAGCTTGGATAGCTTGCGTGTATGCCTTGACTTGGGTTACCGGCCGGAGCGGCTGATCTGTATGCAAGGTCCGTTTTCGGAAGAGGTCAACCGCGCGATGTTCAAAGCGGCGAACGCCCGGATTCTGGTGACGAAAAACTCCGGCGCGGCGGGAGGGTTTCCCGAAAAAGTACGGGCGGCGCAAAGCCTTGGGATGCTTACGGCGGTGCTGGTAAACCAAAACGAGGCGGACGGCGTATCACTGGAAGAGGCGTGCAACGTGATAAGAGGGTTGAAGGAATGAAGAAAGTCACCGTTATCGGTATCGGTCTTGGCGCGGATACGGTTACGCCGGAAGCGCAAAAAGCGATCGGCGAGGCGGATATCTTGCTTGGCGCGCCTAGGATGCTGGAACACTTCAAAGATTCCGCAAAGCCGGCGTTTCCCGCGTATCTGCCGGCCGACGTTGAAGCATTGGTGCGTCAGTCCGGCGCGGAAAACTTTGCCGTGCTGGTTTCCGGCGACGTGGGCTTCTACAGCGCGGCGGCGGGTTTTTCAACGGCGCTGAGCGAAGTCGTGCTGCGCTTCATCCCCGGCGTTTCCACCGTAAGCGCCTTTTTCGCGAAGCTCAAACTGCCATGGCAGGACGCGGCGTTTGTCAGCGCCCACGGACGGGAAGGAAATATTGCCGATACCGTGCGGCGTAACCGCCTGACATTCTGCCTGACGGGGAGCAATGTCCGAGAAATCGGAGCGGCTTTATGTAAAGCGGGTTTCGGGCAAATAAAAACCTATGCGGGTGAGAATCTGGGAACCGGCTCGGAGCGGGTTATCGAAACGACGGCGAACCATTTGGGCGAATGCCCGCCGCTGACGGTTCTGCTGTTTGAAAACGAAGCGTTTGACGCATCTGCGCCCATAGGTCTGCCGGACAGTAAGTTCGCGCGCCTGCCCGGCATTCCGATGACGAAAAGCGAGACGCGGGCAGTCGTGATGAGCAAACTGAATCTCCGTCCCGCCGACATTTGCTGGGATGTCGGCGCGGGAACCGGCGCGGTGACGGTTGAAATGGCGCTTTCCGCCTATCGCGGCCATGTGTACGCCGTGGAGCGTAAGGCGGAAGCCATACCGTTGATCGGGCAGAACTGCGCGGATTTTCACATTGGGAACGTCACCGTGATCTGCGGCGAAGCTCCCGCAGAGTTGGACACATTGCCCGCACCCGGCGCGGTGTTCGTCGGCGGCAGCGGCGGAGCAATGGACGGAATCATAACCGCCGCGCTGCGCAAAAACCCGGGCGTTCGGATCGTCGTGACCGCCGTGACGCTGGAAACGGTGTCGGCGGCGTTGGCTGCCTTCACCCATGCCGAGCTGGAGCCGGAAATCGTACAGCTAAACGC
>DBDP01000049.1 GCA_002293625.1 Clostridiales bacterium UBA929
GTATTGTTGTATCTTGTCATGGTTATCTTGTATAATCCTGATAAGCTGTCAAGATTGAGCCATGTGTTGGAAGTGTTTTTTGTCGCTTTGCAATTCGACAAAATTACTGTTCCATAATTACCCAAATCCATAGGATTAAACCACATAGGCCGTTCCACAACCCATTCCACGGTTGTTCCGTCATAGTAGTCGCTCGCCGACAAAGAGACATACGCGGAGACGCTCTGGCCTGTTGTGTCATTCGCAATATAGTATTCAAATTTATTATTCGCCCTTTGGAACGAAATATAAACGTGAATATCATCACCGGCGTTAATAGTCAGCGAATTAATTCTCTGTATGCCAACACTTCCTCCCGTATCGCTAAGATATTCATACCAAGCGTAATGATCAGTTTTGCCATTTGTCGCGGTTCCGGCTTGAACTAATTTCGCGCTATCTAGAAAACCGCCAAAGCCAACCCAGTAGAGATTGCTACAAGCATTATTAGTAATCGCAGAGATAGACGGCTGTGTAAAATCCATTTGGGCTTGGTTATAATACGTTGTTGATGAATTACCAAGATCGGAAGCATACCCAGACCATAACCACGATGTTGAATTTGATGATGCCGCTCTTGAAACAGAAGGTGTCATTTTCCTTGTTGAAACGGGGATTGTTTTTGTTTCGATTACCGGTTCCGGGGTTCCCGAATAATTAGCCATACGAGACTCCCAAGTGGTATATTCATCGGACATAGTATCAGGACGCGGTGGGAAACAGTAACGCGCAAGTTCTCCATCTGTTGCATTAAGAGGATCAAACCCATCCGGGGGAACTAATAAATGGTTTTCAACGCCACCAATGTTGTAGGTGTAGTCCTTCCCTCCGTCAGGGAAAACAAAAACAGATTCATGCGTAATGGCTTNNCACGCTTCAAACTCACCATCATTTAAAGGTTGCATTTGCTCGGCATCCCCCAATGCAAAGGCATTGAATGTCAGCAAAACAAATGCACTGAGGATAAGCGACAGAATTTTTTTCATGGTTTTTGCCTTCTTTCATTCGTTTTTTAGAAAGATGCGATTTATAGTTACGCAGTAACACAGAATATCACTATATTACCGCGGGATTTTTTTATAGAACCGATAGATATTTCAGAACATTAACAAACTCGCTCTGGTCAATATTTACGCCATACACAATAATTCCCAATCCCTTGTAAATGTACTGAGCATAGTATACATCGCTTACATCGATACTGGGGACTATCCAAAATTCTTCATTATCCTTATAATGAGCGATCAATACTTCAATGCCATTGACTTCAGAAGCAAGCCAGTTGTCGTGATTTTCCACAAGAGGATCATTCATGCCGCGAAACTCATCGCCGTTTACGCTTATAAAGACAATCTGCCCTGTATCTTCGCTTTCGCGGTAATACCGGAAGTAGTTCATGTCATGCACCCTTCCGTCTGAAAAGGAACCGATGCCGTAGTCTCCCCCTCCGCTAAAACCTGAGCTCTCCAAAGACATACCCTCTAGCACATCGGCAATGTCAAAGGGTCGAATGTTGTAATATACAAATAATTCCTCATGGGTTATGCGGCGGATTTCCTCCCCTCCCCATGAAGAAAGAGAGGAGTGGGGTTGGCTTGGGCTTTCATCTGTTTCGTTGATATTGATAATCATCGGGAACTCTTCTTCGGATGGTTGAATCGAGGATTTTGGGGTTTGCGTAGTATCTTGCGGGGTCTGTAAATCGAACGGTTCAGAAGCCAAATTATCATTTGCAGGAGAGCATCCGTAAAATAGCGCGGAATACATGACGAGTATAAACACGATTATCAAAACGGTATAGATTCTATGGCTGTGAAACATGCGAGCTTCTCCTCTCTTGTTTTTTATGATGGGACATGCTTCCGCTTAATGGATTTTTAAAGTCTCTCATATATAATAACGTATTTAAAATAAAAAATGTTGTCGAATAAGCACGAAAAAAAATGTTTTGAAAAACGCCGTCTTGAACACACCAATTTTCCTTTTATGTGGTATTATTTGCTCATTACTATAAAATGTTAATACCCGCAAGGCTTAGAGCCATGCGGGTTTTCATTGGAGCTTCCATCCAGATTCGAACTGGAGACCTCGTCCTTACCAAGGACGCGCTCTGCCGCCTGAGCTATGGAAGCAAGCGCATCTTTCGCAACCGTCAAACAGCGGCCAGCCAAGACGCTCCATTATAATAGCATACCTTTTCGCAATTTGCAACCCCGATTTTCGACCGTGTCTCTATTCGCGTTTTGCGGTTCCTTCAATGTAGAGGTTTTCCGCCTTGCATTGAAGAAATTTTAGCGCGGTGACGACTTCGATATATGTGTGGACATTTTCTAGAATCAAGCTAATTCCGTTGAATAACCCGTAATACAAAGGTTTATAGTTGGTCTCATCATCGCTTACAGTTCCCTGATCGATAGCAGAAAGCGTCTGCACAATCAATGCGGTGATTGAATTGCTTAAGACCGCCTCATCCGGTGGATTGTTCGACATAAAAGCTGTCTCCCTTCTGTCTTAAACTCTGTTTGTTCACCGGGGAATCCTTCTGACATAATTATAGCAAATTCGTTGTTCAATGACAAGCCTGTTGAAAATATTCTCTTGCGCAGATACCGTTCTTGTTATATAATCCAAAAGGATTGATTGCACTAGGAGCGTGAGTGTATCATGAAAAACCACAAAGCCTTTACCGTGATTCTCTCTGTTTTCCTGCTGCTTGTTCTCGCGGCGGGTGGCTATTTTGGGTTGACATTTCTGCTTACCGAGCGTAACCCTATGGATATACTTACCGGCGGCAGCGATGTTCCAACCAACGATATGCCTACCGACGCAGAGGGCAACAACCTCACCGGTAACTCCATGCAAAACCTCTACGCCGGCGGATTGCTGGCGATGCAGGGTAAGGATCTGTTTTACGCGAATCCGTCGGACGGCGGTTCTCTGTATTGCCGCGCACGGAACGGCGAGATTACTAAGCTCACCGATTTTCCCGTGGCAAACCTCAATATCAGCGGTGAAAAGCTGGTTTTCACCGACCTTGCGGCCAACACCATCATCCGCTCGGACGGTGTCATGGGTACATACTCCGCCGCGAGCCATCAAGAACTATGGGACTTGGCGGGTGATGAGGATCGCATTCGCTTCGGCGGAAATCTATACTATATTTTGGGCATTAAAACGTTCTGCGCGGGCGAGATTACCTATAATGACCTAATTATCGCGAAGATGGAGAGCGAGCTTTACTATCAATCTCCGGTAATGCTGGAAGGCGGCGACCTTTTGGTGTTCACCGTCACTCCCGAAATAAAACCAAACGGACCCTCTTTAGCCGCCCAACCGGCAGCGATGAGGGTGTTTTCACTCTCCGCGCAGCCGGAGAGTTTTAGCGCGATCCCGCTGGCCGTTGATGTTGTACATATCATGGTCGGAGACTCTATATCGATTGAAAACCCAACAACGGGCAAGAGCGATTTTTATTTGGATACCAGTGCCGGCGACAGTATACAAAGCGCGGCTGTTGTTGGCGGCGGCTTGTATGTCGAAACAATAAACGCCGACGCCGCGGGCGAGCGCGGGAATAATACCATCTCCGTTATTGACCGCGCCACAGGCAGAGCCGTAGCCAGTATTCCCGGTCACACCGTGCAAACCGACGGGAAAGACCTATATTTCATCAACAAGGGTTCCCTATTCAAACTGCTTCCGGGTTCCGGCATTATCTCTCAAGTTTCCGACACTATCGTCAGGAACACAGGATATAAGATCAATCCCAACGGCAGCGTGGAATACCAATCGTATGACAGCCAAACGGGGAAATTGGTGGATATGATAAGCATTCCCACAGACCGCGGTTACGTAACCACGGTAAACGGGCAGCCCGTTACGCTTCCCGAACCATTGAAAAACGCGCATCAGTTTGGAGACAACATCTATGCATGGGATACGGAAGCCAAGGGTTGGGTGCGTATTGACCCCAAAGACATCAAAGACGGTAAAATGCCCTACACGCCTACAGACTGGGGTGACGAGCGGCGCGATATAGATTACGATCGTGTTCGGCTGATGCCGCCGGGGGAGATAGGCAAACTCTATTCCGACGAACCGTGGAATAATGAGCGGAAAGAACTCCCGACGCCCGGTCCCTCCCCCGACCCGTTCGTTCCAAACACTTGGCCGTCTGACGATTACAACACCCCCTCCGCACCCAGTCCTGCGCCGAGCGCCGACACAAGCGCTGACCCCAGTCCCAATCCGAGCGCCGCGCCAAGCGCCGATCCTACCCCGCCGCCCGCCGTACCGTCTGCCGGAAACAATACTCGCCAAACGCCTGTCGAGGCGCTTGACGCATTAGTACTGGTTCTGCAGGGTAACGATTTTGACAGCCCGAGTGTCGCGGCTATCTATACACACGAGGAATCCAGCAAAGTGATTCAATACTACGGTGTGGATATCATAAATACGGACGCACTTATCGGTGAGATAGCGGAGGCGTTCACCATATCCATGATGGATTTCGGCATGTCGCATAACGACGAACTGACCATGCGCTTGAAAGAGGCCATCAAGGATTTACTCCTGTGGTTCCAGTATACCGCGACGCTGGAGCCGGGATTTGATGCCGAATCAGATACCGCCATAGTGACGCTGGATATAACAGCGCGGCCAAGCCTGAACACAGACAATATGGAGATATTCTTTTTACAGGAAATGATGCAGTACCCCGGCGGTCAGCAGGGTCTTGTCGCGCTGGGAAACGAAGGACTTGCCGAGTTCTTCTATGAAGCGATTATTAAGTATGTATCCTCGCCGGTAGATTACGGCTTATTGGACGAAACCGCGCAAAGGGCGACCATAACCATGCGCAAAGACACCTCGGCAGGCTGGGTGCTGGAAGATTTGAACGATTTGACGGATCTGATGATGACCTTTTAGGCGGTGAATGCGGTATGACATGTCCCCATTGCGGTTCCGAGCTGCCCGAAGGTTTGCAAATATGCTTTCGGTGCGGCAAATCATTAACACAACTGGCAGAGCAAAAAAACGGTGACATTTGCCCGTGCTGCGGGAAAAGTCTGCCTCCCGGTCTATCTGTTTGCTTCTATTGCGGTCAGTCGTTAAACGTCGCCGTTCAAGTGTCACCGCCGCCGGTAATATCGCCCGAACGGAAACGGCACAGAGGAGGGTTGGCGGTTCTTATTACCAATTTGTCCCTCGTTTTCCTTCTGGGTATAGTTGTAGGCGGGCATTTCCTCGGGCTTTACGAGTTGCCGCTGCTGCCAACCAGAGGAGAACCCGCGCCGTCCGGCAGCATTACAGCTCCGTCGCCAACGGATGAACTACCCGCCGCAACAGGCGGCGAAGAATCGTCCGCTCCGCCGGATGACAATGTCCAACCTGACGATGTAACACCTTCAGAAAATGTTTCAATTGACGCAGAAATTGACGAAACCGGTTTTATCAGCGCATTCTTCGGCTATGAAGTTTCGGAGGACAATGTCCTGACCGCCATCAGGCACGTTTTGGTTGAGTTTGAACCCGGTATCGCCGCCAATCTGACGTTTTCGGACTTTTCGGATTTTAGGCTGACGCGGGATGGCGTCGAAGAGCCTGTATATATCGATGACATGAATGTTGGCGACGATCCCGATATGCTTTTTCTCAGGTTAACGAACCCCCTCACGGAACCGGGCGTGTATGAGCTGTCTTTTACCCTGTTCGGTAAAACACGGCAAACTTTAGGCGGGAGCAGCATCGGTAATACAGTCCCCACGCAAGAACCGCAATTTACCGCGCCGGAGTATATGGATCGTTTCTTGATCCTTGACAACATCGAGGTTTCGATTGACCCGGACGACCCGTTCCACGCGTTTATCACCCTTAAAGGGTTCCCCATGCCCGAATGGGTCTTTCAAGCCGGAGAGAAGGACGATCCGGCAACGGGCGTTAATTGGTCAGTATTTTTCTCCGATAAAGGCGGGGTTCTGTACCGCGTTGTAGCCGAGCGGTGGCTCAGAGCTGATGAACGGTTTGATGAGGCGACCTGCGGGTTGAAATCCATCATCTATAGAAATTATGATTCCTTTGACAGTTACACCAACATAGCGGCGCACTGCCCGATCGTTGGCGTGGACGGGGAGAGCGTTTCATGGGAGTTAACCCTCCACGGGGAGGAGAAGGTGGACTTTACAAAACTCCTGTATATCGGTTACGAGGTTCTGGAGTACAATGTGCGCGACCCGGAAGTGCGCTCTTATGAGAATTTAGGGGATCGCTGGAGCGAAATCGGGGAAATCACTTTATCTGAGTATTATAAAGATTTACACGGCCAATAAGTTACGCGAGGGAGGAAATAAAATGTTCTGTATCTATTGCCGCGCCGAGTTGGAGGAAAACGTACAGTTCTGCCCGCGCTGCGGGCGGGATTTACGCATGGTCTCATTGTACGCCGAACCCGCAATATATCATCAGGCAGCCCCCCATAACCCCTTGGTCTACGAACCGCCTATCCAGCAAACCATGAACCCCGACCCCCTACCGGAGCCACAGAATCCGGTACCCACCCCGCAACCCGTTATAACTCCGGGTTCCTTCGTAAACTCTACTACCAATATTTTCTCCGATCCTATTCCTCCTTCCTACCAACCTCCCGTACCCTCCGTTCCGCCCCTGCAACCCGCAAGTTTCGTTCAACAAACCACCCCTTATCAGCAACCACCCGTACCCCCGATACCACAGCCTCCGAAGCCTCCACAGCCACCTAAAGTCAACAAATCTAAGGGAGACGGGAAGAAACCCATTCTGCTTACGCTGGGCATAGTCGCCGCGATTGCCGTGATACTCGTGATTGTAATTTTGCTTCAACCCTTCGGCGGCGGTGCGGGCGGCGGCGGTTCTGCGGTTTTCGCCACCGCTGTTGCCAACAACCCGACAATCCAAGTGTTTCCGTACGGGAACAGTACGGTATTCTGCCCTGGTGGCGCTGGGTTGTATCTGCTTAAGAACAATTCCGATGAAGCTCCGGAAAGAATCACCGACGAAGATACCGGGTATTACCGCGTACTCATCGGCGACACTCTTTACTACACAAACCGTATGGATGACCCTTACGGCGAGTTTTTATTCTCCCTATCCCTTCAAGACGGTACGATTACCCCGCATACGGATATTCCGGCGATGAGCGTACGTTATGACGGCGAGTATCTTTACGTACACAGTTTCCAATCCGAGAATGAAATAGGCTATTGCGATATCCTAACCCGGTATGACCCAGCCAACCTTGAGCCGCTGGGCAGCTATACGTTGAAGTTTATGAATTCACTCACAAACCAGCTTTTGGTGATGGGCGGAAAGTTCTATTATAAAGGGGAGTCTCCCAACGTAAACGGAGACTATATGCTCGACAATTTCTATACGGCGGTTGATTGGGAAACCGGAGAAAGATCAGATGTAGCCCACGGCGGAAATTATCTTTGCGGCGACGCCGAAAACGCCTACTACTACAGCTATGCGGAGAAAAAGATTTACGCCCTACCCCATAGAGAGGGCGCGGCTAAAGCCATCCTTGACACAACGGCAATAAGTGAGGAGTATACCGTATATTGGATGTCAACCGACGGCGAATACGTCTATTTTAGGGGTAGTGACCCTAATGACAGCTATTCGGATCCTACCTATCAATACAGGCTGAATAAAGACGGCTCGGCTCTCTATCAAATCCCGTGCGACGGCGCGATTCAGGTCGGCAGCGGATGGGTATACGATCATCACACGGCCTCCCGTCTCGAAAACGAGAAGGTCACCGAAACAATTGCGTTTCCCCTCCTTGGCCGCCCCGGAAGCCGGACAAAACTGGAAGAACAGCTTCCCTTTGTGGAAATCCCCATTCAATGAGGAGGCGTTATGATGAAATGCTACAATTGCCAAACATCACTGCCTGACGATGCGCGGTTTTGCCGCGTTTGCGGAGCGCCAGTCACCGCGTTCGCGCCGCCGGAAGGGTTTGAGATCGATCCCGTAAGCCTGCGTTATTTTCGGAACGACGGCGTCATTGCAAACACGCAGTATACTACTTGGTTCGATCCCGATACAGGGGAATATGAGCAGAGCGGTGTACCGATTGAACCGCCCCCCGCCGAGCCGGAACCTACACCCGTAATTGTACCCGTGCCGGAGCCTATACCTGCGCCGGAGTCTATCTCCGTACCGGAACCGACACCGGAACCCATACCGGAGTCTGTTCCTGTACCGAAATCTATACCCATGCAACCGCACGTAAATATTCCGCCGGGTTTTGTTCTTGACCCGTCCAGCGGCTTATACTACACCCCTACCCCCGGTACCGATCCCGTCACAGGCGCGGCAGGTACATGGTACACTTGGTTTTACCCCGATACGGGGGAATACAAGCAGAGTTTCAACCCCGCAGCAAAACCCGTCCAAACGCGCTCTACCGCACCCGCCGGAGCGTCAAAGCCGGGAGACGGATCAAAAGGGTTGACTTTACTCTTGATTCTGCTACCGATAATCGGTCTTTTGGGCGGCGCGGCTTTTGCCTTTATACAGGCGGGCGGATTCGCGCTGTTTGAGCGCGGCGGGAGCGAGATTCCCCCCGGAATAGAGATTGTAACCGTCGCGGAAGCCGATTTACCGGTATTAATGCCGGTGACAGATTCTTCTAACCAACCGTCGCCGGACCCAACGGACAATGACGCAGATACTCAACCTCCGTCGTCTCCAATTCCGTTCGACATCCCCGATGAACCGGCAGAAGAAGCTGAAAGAGCGGAGGCGGAAGAAGCAGCCGGTTCATAAATAAAAGCAGACCCTCCCGATTGGGAGGGTCATATTATTCCTGTAGTGGCGCGCATCGCGTACCCTTTATGTCCCGTAAGAGCTGTTTGCAACGGGTGAAAATCGGATCGCGTCCGCCCTGTTACATCAATTTCGCCGTACTCACCTTGATGCCGGGGCCCATCGTGCTGCTGATGACACAGGAGCGAATATATTGCCCTTTCGCGGCGGACGGTTTGCTCTTGATGATGGCGCGGAGCAGGGTGTCAAAGTTCTCCACCAGTTTCTCCTCGCCAAAGCTTTTCTTGCCCAGCGGGCAGTGGATAATGTTTGTTTTATCGAGGCGGTACTCAACCTTACCGGCTTTAATTTCTGCGATAGCGCGCGCCACATCGTTGGTGACTGTTCCCGCCTTCGGGTTCGGCATCAAGCCTTTGGGACCAAGAACCTTACCCAAGCGCCCGACTACACCCATCATGTCGGGGGTCGCAACGACCACGTCATAGTCAAAGAAGTTCTCGCTTTGGATGCGGGTCACCATTTCTTCCGCGCCCACAAACTCCGCGCCCGCTTCTTCGGCTGCTTTGGCGTTGTCGCCTTTGGCGAACACCAAAACACGCATGGTTTTACCCGTTCCGTGCGGGAGGACGACGTTGCCGCGCACCTGCTGGTCGGCATGACGGGAGTCTACACCCAGTTTAACGTGTACTTCAACCGTCTCGTCAAACTTGGCTTTCGCCGTCTGGATTACGAGGGCAAACGCCTCGTTCATTTCATACTGCTTCTGACGGTCAATCAGCTTCTGCGAATCCACATACTTTTTACCACGAAACATATTCCGATACCCCCCTACTCTTCGACGGTAACGCCCATGCTGCGGGCGGTACCGGCTACCATACTCATAGCCGTTTCCAGAGAAGCGGCGTTGAGGTCGGGCATCTTCATTTCCGCGATCTTGCGGAGGTCATCCTTGCTGATCTTCGAGACCTTTGCCGAGTTCGGCGTCGCCGAACCGCTTTCGATCTTGCAGGCTTTCTTAATCAGCACCGCTGCGGGAGGCGTCTTGGTGATAAAGGAAAAACTGCGATCCGCGTAGACGGTGATGACGACAGGGATAATCAGACCCGCATCATTCTTGGTGCGCTCGTTAAACTCTTTTGTAAACGCCATGATGTTTACGCCGTGCTGACCGAGCGCGGGACCGACCGGCGGCGCGGGTGTGGCCTTCCCGGCCGGGATTTGCAGCTTAATTAAGCCGACGACTTTCTGCGCCATGGGGATTCCTCCTAAATATAAAGTGGTGATGACGGAACGCTTCGCACATTCCTCCCACGAGGGGACAACGGACAATTAACAATTGATAATGGACAATTGGCAATTTTGACGAGGTTACATTTGCCCTCTTCGATACGAAGGGGGTGGCGGCAACGCCGCCGGGGGATGTTTCCGACACCGAATAAAGACTCTACACAACCAGCGGCTCGACTTGCTCAAGCTCCAGCTCGACCGGGGTTTCGCGACCGAACAGGCTTATAACAACGCGGACGCGGTTTTTCTCCAGCTCAATCTCCTCGACGACACCGATAAATGTAGTGAGCGGTCCGTCGATAATCTTGACGCTGTCGCCCGCGGCATAAGGAACGATGATCTCCCGTTTCTCAACGCCAAGCGCCGCGACTTCCGCCTCCGTGAGCGGAATGGGACGACCTCCTGGACCCACAAAGCCCGTTACGCCGCGCGTATTGCGCACCGCGTGCCAGCTTTCGTCGGTCATAATCATCTTAACAAGCACGTAGCCGGGAAAAATCTTGCGCTCGACCACCTTTTTCTTGTTGTCGGCGGTCAGCTCGGTCACTTCCTCGGTCGGCACGCTGACTTCAAAGATCATATCTTGCAATTTTCGGTTTTCCACCGTCTTTTGAATGGTCGCCGCCACTTTCTTCTCATAGCCCGAATAGGTATGAGCGACAAACCATTTGGCGTTTTCTGACATTCTTTATCCTCTAAAACACAAACGGCAGGAAGCGATGGATGAACTCAATAAATATCCTATCCAAGCCCGCGATAGCAACACCGACAATCACCAACGCGACCAAGACAATCGCGGTGTTGTTGATGAGCTGCTTGCGGGTTGGCCACACGACCTTTTTCAATTCGCTCTTTGTTTCGCGGAACCATTGCGCGATACGCGCACCCATCCGCGCAAAGAAGCCCGGTCTTCTTTCGTTCATCACTTCGTCTCCTTATGGAGGGTATGTTTGCGGCAGAAACGGCAATACTTGTTCATTTCAAGACGGTCGGGATCATTCTTCTTGTTTTTGATCGTGTCGTAGTTTCTCTGCTTGCACTCGCTGCAGGACAGTGTGATTCGAACGCGCATGGCTATTGCACCTCACAATTTCTTCGCACAAAAAAATAAGCCCCTTGATCGGCAAGGGGTATTGTAACACAGGTCTATATAAATGTCAAGCATTATTTTCTGCGCCGCACGCCGTGTTTGTCGGAGTGGTGGCGAAGGTCGGATATTTTACTCTCTGAATCGGACATAAAAGCCTTTAATTTATCTTCAAAGGTCGGCGGACCGACGGGTGATCGTCGAGATCCATAGCTCTCCCTCGGCGGTGGCGGCGTCGCTTTTTTAATAGAAAGATTGATGCGCCCTTCGGGACTGACGCCAACGAGCTTGACCTTGACCTCCTGACCTTCGGTTAAGTGGTCGCGAATCTCGCTGACATATGTGTGGGCGATTTCGGAGATGTGCACCATGCCGGAGCGGCCATCCTCCAGCGCGACAAACGCGCCGAATTTTGTGATGCCCGTGACCTTTCCGTTGAAGATAGCGTCGTTATCCATAATGTTCCGATTTTCCCCCTGTTTAGCGTATCTTTAGTTACGACTATGGATTGCGGTTGACGATGATGATTTCTCCCGGCTCGACAAGACCGTAACGTTCGCGGGCAAGATTTGCTTTGATATCCTCAAGATCGTCAGATTCGGTATCCTCCCGCACCATTTCGTTCCGAAGCATCTGCGCCTCCAACACTTCCGCGAGCGCTGCGTTTTCGGCCTTTCTTCTGTTGATTTGCCCTTGCAGCGACACGAGAGTGACCGCCGACCATACCGCGAATATGAGGATTACCAGTTTCCTCAGCCATCGACGTTTCATAAGTGTCAAGCTCCCCTTGCTCCAATTTGCGCCTTGCGCGTTCCTCCCTTAGTATATGCCATTTCCGCACAAAAGGAAAGAGTTTTGTTAAAATTTTATGAATTATTTTTCCCACGGCGGCAAACGGTCGGAAAAGCAAGCGAAACAACTCCGCCGCGCCGTCAATCAAAGAGAACCCCGCCGCCCGGATATACACAGATAACAGCAGGAAATAAACGACAATCCCCAGCGCCATCGCGAGCAGCGAAAACAGTCTTAACTCGCCGCCACCGAAGGTCATAGCAAACCAAAACGCCATTGCCGCACAGACGACCCAAAACAGAATGTCTAAAAGCGCCGTCAGCCATCGCATCGGCAAACGTCCGCGGATAATCTTCATGCAATCGTAAACGAATCCCATCCCCGCGCCGAGCAGCAGCGCGGCGGCGACTTCAAACAGCTGCCCGTAAAGTGATGTTTCCATATTCAGCGAAATAGGCGGGAGAAAAAGCCGCCTTGCGTCTGCGCGTCTTCGTATGTAATACAGTCAACCTTACCCTCTACCGTCAACTCGCCACCCTCGATGCTGAGTTTATCCACTTTCAAACCCGTACCCCGGACTATAAGCGTTCCGTGCGAGGTCATACAAACAACGCTGTTTTCATCAAAACTGCCAACGTCGGAAACCCCCGAAACAGACAAGCGGTTCCGAGCGTTCAAAATCAAATGGTGCGGTTTTCTATCATCCATATGCCGTCTCCCCCTTTAATCTATAGGTATGCGTAAAGGGGGACAAACATTACAATTGACAATGAACAATGGACAATTGACAATTAATTCAGCTCTTTATAAAGTCCCGTAGCGCTTTCTTTCGTCGCGTTCTCGGCGACGGTTAACACTTCAATGCGGGTCAAGCGCGCGCCGAAACGTATCTCGATGACGTCGCCGAGCTTCACTTCATAGGCTGCTTTGGCGGGTTTGCCGTTGACCGAAACGCGCTCATTGTCGCAGGCTTCGTTGGCTACCGTGCGGCGCTTGATTAAGCGGGAAACCTTGAGGTACTTATCCAGACGCATGGTGTTCTCCTTTGGACGGCATGTTGAAAATAGTACGTCCCCGCGCCCGTTGCGGACGCAGGGACGCTTTCTGTTCTACTTACTTATTCACGGATTCTTTCAACGCTTTGCCGGGTTTGAATACGGGGCTCTTGGACGCGGGGATGGAGATTTGCTCCCGTGTCTTCGGATTACGTCCGACGCGCGCTTCTCTGTGCTTGACTTCAAATGAGCCGAAACCGACAAGCTGAACCTTGTCGCCTGTAGACAGGGCATTTTCGATGACATCGAATACAGCAGAGATGGTTGCGTCGGTGTCTTTCTTTGTGAGTCCGGTCTTGTCCGATACTGCGTTGGTGAGTTCCGCCTTGTTCATTGTTTTTCCTCCTCAAATTCTCTTGTATGCTATAGGCTTGCGTCTTACGGCGCGTTGCCTGAGTAGCCTTTCTCTTGTTTTTTTGCTTCCTTCCAAAACGTCAAAGCCTCTTCAATGCTACCCGCTTTTTGTCCTCCGAATACATGCGGATGCCGCCGGAGTAATTTTTCGGCGAGACCGTCAAGCACATCATTAATACTAAACCGACCCGCTTCTTCGGCGATACGGGCGTGGAAGATCACCTGCAGCAGCACGTCGCCCAGTTCTTCGCGCATCATGGCGTCGCTGTCCGCGTCAATGGCTTCCAAAAGCTCTCCGCATTCCTCTTCCAAGTTGCCGCGGATAGACAGATGGGTCTGTTCCCGATCCCAAGGGCATCCTTCGGGAGAACGCAATTTTGCCATCAGCCAAAGAAGCCTGTCCCATCGTGAAAGGTCAGCATAAGCAGAATCTAACACACTTTTCTCCATTTCACAAGTCTTTTTTTGAAATATTCTAAAATTTATTTGATTTGTAACATTTTAGCCAGCCTCACGCCACCCGGAAGAAGCTCCAAATCACGTTTCGGAAGCCCTCTTATCAGCAAGAGCAGTGCAAAATACGACAGCAATCCGGCTCCTATGGCAAGAATTACGGCTATCTTTTCATTTTTCAAGATATGATCGAAGAAATAGAAGTTCCCTAATGCAATGAATCCCATACCAACCGCCGCAATTAGCGGTTTCGTGAATTCCTTCAAAAGTGACAGTCCCGCGCCGGTCACGCGAATGACAACGGCCATGTTGAGAACGGCAACGATAGCAAAGCATATCAACGTACCGATTGGAGCGCCGTTAATTTGCACATCCGGATTTCCCACCAGCGTGTAGGTGCAGATGAGTTTCGCGGCGGAACCGACTGCCATCGTAACGATAGGGATATACACCATCCCCATTGACTGCAGCACCGAGTTCGTGACGGTGACGATACAGACAAACACAACGGCGACCCCCAGCACTTGAAGGAGCGGAGCGGCGATTTCAACACCGTCGGGGTTCCCGCCGTAGAGGAGATTCAACATCGGTTTCGCGAGGAAGAGGAACCCCGCTCCCGCCGGCATACCCAGCATAGCCGTCACGCCGACGGCGGAGCGCGTGGTGCGGATGACACCCGCGTTATCGCGCCGTACACGATACGCCGCGATAGCCGGAAGCAAACTGACGGCCAGCGTGATGACAAACGATCCGGGCAAATTAAAAAGCGTCAGCGCCCATGTATACGCGCCGTGGTACTTATCTCGCATGGCGGCGTCAAAACCCGCGCCGCTAACGAGCAGTCCGCGCGTAAGACCGGAGTCAATGAGGTTGGTTACGCTCAAAACAGCGGAACCGAGCGTGATGGGAATGGCAACGGAAACCATCTCCCGCAGAATCTGCGAACGTCTGCGGCCGTTACCTTTGATGTTCCGAAGGTTTTCTTTTCGGCTTCGAAAGATGAGATAGACTGCCGAAAAGAGGATACCCGCGCTGACACCCAAAATCGCCATTGCAGAACCCACGGAATTGCGGAGCCGCAGGTTTTCGGCGGTTCCATCCGCAGGTATTATAACCGTCAGCGCAACAAATGTCAACCCTGTTCCGAAAACCAGCTTTCCAAAAGCCTCAATCACCTGCGAAATGGCTGTGGGTTTCATGTCGCCGTGACCCTGATAATAACCCCGGTATGGGCAGATAAACACGATTAAGAATACGCTGGGCGCGATAGCCCGGATCGCCCACGCGGCATCCTCGGCATTCATCAACCCGGCGAGCCAGTCCGCTCCGAAAAACATGAACAACGCCCCCGCCGTTCCGATACAGAGAAAGAGGGTAAATGCCACCGAAAAGATACGGCGGGCATCGTTTCGCCCTGCGGTGGCGCTCTCGCTGACCATTTTAGAGATGGCGACCGGCAGACCGGCCGTCGCCAGCACGAACAGTAGCGCGTATATATTATAAGCGACGTTATAGAGGGATGACCCTTCTTCGCCGAGCAGGTTCTGGATCGGGACTTTATACAGCGCGCCAATGATTTTTACCGCCACCGTAGCGATAGATAAGCTCAATGCGCCGCGCAAAAAGTTTTGATTTTTGCCCGCCATGTCATCCCTCCCTCGCAAGAAGATTTTGCTATGTCCTTACAACGTTATGCGCGTCTATCTTAAAAAATACAAGCCGCCTTTCCCGCCTCACGCAGGACGCGTTCCCGGTCAATCGTCAAAAACTCGCCGTCGCGGTAGAGAATTGTCCCGTTTACCATCGTTAGGCACACATCGGAGCCGCGCGCGCTGTAAACAAGCGAGCTGATTACGTTATGCAGCGGCTGCAAATGCGGTTTATCGAAATCCAGCAGAATCAGATCGGCGTCGAACCCAACGGCAATCTGACCCGATTCCCGCCCTTGAGCTTTCGCGCCGTTGACGGTCGCGAGGCGGAGCGCTCCGGCGGCGGTAAGGGGGTCGTCTCCCGCCGCGAGGATAGCGGCCGTTTTCATCTCCTCAAACATATCGAGGCTGTTGTTGGACGCCGCGCCGTCGGTACCGAGCGCCACGTTGACGCCGCCCTTCCGCATGGCTTGCACCCGCGCGACACCGCTGTTCAGTTTTAGGTTGCTGACAGGGTTATGCACCGCCGTCGCGCCCCGTTCCGCGAGGATGGCGATATCGTCGTCGGTGATGTGTACGCAGTGCGCCGCCGTGACCGGCACGGAAAACAGACCGTGGCGGTCAAAAACCGCCGCCGGGGTCAGTCCGTATTTTGTCACGCATTCGTCGTGTTCCCGCACCGTCTCTGAAAGGTGGGTATGGAGGCGCAGCCCGTTCTCCCGCGCGAGCGTCGCCGCCGCTTCCCAGATTGCCGGACTGGAGGTGTATTCGGCGTGAACCGACGCGTCAATCCGGATCCTGCCGTTGTCGTATCCGTGATACTGCCCAATCAGCTCCAGAGCCTCCCGCGTGCGAACCTCGTGGTTTTCTTCTCCTTGAAACGGGCGGCACAGATTGGCTTTAATCCCACTCTCCGCAACGGCGCGAGCGACGTCGGACTCGAAAAAGTACATGTCGCTCACCGACACCGTCCCCGACGCGATACACTCCATCAGCGCGAGCAGCGAGCCTGTATACACAAGCTCCGCAGTCAGCTTATCCTCCGCAGGGAAGATGTGCTGAAACAGCCACGTTTGCAAATCCATATCATCGGCAAAGCCGCGCAGCAGCGTCATCGGCAGATGGGTATGCGTATTGACAAGCCCCGGCGCGAGAACCTTTCCCCTTCCCTCAATGACACCGCCCGGCGGCTCTGCTGGCAGTTCTGTTCCAATATATGTAATCTTACCCGCATCGACACCGACATAAGCGTATTTCAACACGGCAGCGTCCGGCAGGACGGCGGTCACATTCCGAAACAGCGTATCCATAGAGGTCTTGTCTCCTTTTTGTCTTGTATGAGCGTTACCGCCCATCTGCTCGTGATTGTGGGACGATTGTCGTCGTCCCCTACATGTCTTTAAGACAACGCAGCACCAGCTTGGAAAATGTCTCTTTTGACCGTTCTGCGGTTTCAAGGACTTCCCCTTCGCTTAAACCGTGGAACTGCAACCCCGCCGCCAAATTACAAATGAGCGAGAACCCAAGCACATCCATCCCGGCGTGCGCCGCCGCGATAACCTCCGGGACAGTACTCATCCCGACAGCGTCCGCACCGAGAATCTTCGCAGTTCGTATCTCCGCCGGGGTTTCATACTGCGGTCCCGGGAAAAACATATAAACCCCCTCGCGGAGCGGGATATTCAGCTCATCGGCGGCGTCACGCGCTTTTCGGCGCAGCTCCGGCGTGTAGGCAAAGGACATATCGGGGAAACGGGTTCCAAACGCCGGAATGTTTTCGCCCCTCAGCGGGCTTTCGTCGAAAAACTTAATATGGTCTGTAATCATCATGATGTCGCCCGGCGCGTAACGAATCCCGCCGGAAGCGTTGGTAACCAAGAGCGTTTTCGCGCCCAGCAGGCGCAGGACACGGACGCCGTACACCGATTCGGCGTACGAATACCCTTCGTAGTAATGGAAACGCCCCTGCATCACGGCGACTTTTTTGCCGCCCAACTCACCCAGCACCAACCGTCCGGCGTGTCCGGGCGCAGTCGAGCGGGGAAAATGCGGAATCTCATCATACGGAATGACGACGGCGTTTTCGCACCGGTCGCCGAGGAATCCCAGCCCGGAACCTAAAATCAGGACGATATCCGGTACGAAGCCGCCGGCGCGTTTTTTGATGGTTTCGGCGGAAGTGTTGTATTGTGTTAGCATGTTGTTCCTCCCCCAATAAATTCCCGCAGTAGTGAACGGCGGGATATCCAATTCTCCGGCAGCGACGGGAAACGTTCCAGCAGCGGCGCGATTTCGCGCAGTTCCGATTCGCGCTCACAGCCGGCGGGTACTTTACTAAAAAGCGGCAGCGCGAAATCCCGTAAAACGGGAAGTTCATAAGCCAGCGCCGTGTCGATAATAATGTCGGCGGTACTTTTGTGGGGTGATATGTGCCTCTTCTCTCCGCGGCGAACATTCGCCCAGACTTTCATCGTCTCCTCCCCTCCCCAGCCGCGAAATTTGCTGTCGCGAATCAAGCGGCGGGTCAGGCGAAGCCACGTCCCTTTGTATACAAGGGTTTGTCCGTCCCGCACGTTGGCGCGTGCGCTGGCATAAACCCGTTGTTCCCCGGCACTGCCCAGCAGCAGCGGGTTTAAGGCATGGATCCCCTCAAACACAGCCACCTCATCCCGCCGCAGGCGTAGCGGCGTGACGCGGGTATTGTCGCGGCATTGGTTAACGAAGTCGAAAGCAGGCAGCAGTACGTCTTTACCCGCGAGTAGATCTGAAAAATGTTCGTTCAGCAGGGAGATATCGAGGCATTCCGGCGCTTCGTAATCGATCTCCCCTCTGTGGTCGCGCGGATGGGTTTCGGGATCGACGGTCCTGAAATAGTCGTCCATGCTGACGACATGCGTCCCCACTCCGATCCAGTTCAGTTCCTCAGCCAGTTTATGTGCCGTTGTGGTCTTTCCCGAACCGCTCGGTCCCGCGAGCAGCACCACCGGCTTTTGCTTGGCGGCGGTCGCGATCTTCGCGGCCGCTCGCGTCAAGCGGCCGTTTAAGGTATGGTCGCACTCGGCGATAAAGCCGCGCGGGTCAAGCCGCAGTTCTTTCTCTATGGTTGAAAACTCAAAAAAGCCGTTGCTCATTCGTTTGATCTCCCGTAAAAATCCGCAAACGCGGTTAGTTTGCCCTTCATTATATCACGCCGGGCGATATATTCCAACGGGTATTTACAATGAAAAATCCGTTCGATCCGATTTCCGCCTACCCATTTGGTCACACCGCCCGCGCCGAGCGACAGCACCGAACACAGTTCCTCCATCATGCACAGGTTGTACAAACACTCACTCCCCGATTTCGACCAGCCTGTGTTCTCAAAGCCGCCTTCGGAAAATTTCTGCCGGTATAGATAGTACGGTTTATACCCCGCGCCGCGCAGCAGGGTTTCCGCGCCGTCCATCATCGCGGCGACTTCAGCCGCGGAACAGGCGCTTGTGTTCTCCAGCGTGACGCGCGATCCTCGTTTTCTCGCGAGTGTGTGGACGGTAATATTCGCCGGTTCCAGACTGATGATTTTTTGCAGGCTGTCACGGAACCCTTTTTCATCGTCGCCCGGCAGACCGGCGATGATGTCCGTGTTAACGCTCTCAAACCCCGAGGCTTGCCGATACGCCTTAAAAAACTGCTCCGGCGTATGGCGGCGACCGATGGCGTCAAGCACTTCTTGGCGCAGCGTCTGAGGATTGACACTGACGCGGGTGACGCCGCCCTCTCGCGCAGCGCGCAGTTTTTCCGGCGTGAGCGCGTCGGGACGCCCCGCCTCAAAGGTATGTTCCCAAAGGCTGTCAAGGGGAAACGCTTTATAAAGTCTTTGCAGTAAATCAGAAAGCTCGTCCGGCTCTAAAACAGCCGGAGTGCCTCCGCCCCAATAAATCGTTTTAACACGCAACCCCAAGTGCCGTACAGTCTCCCCCGCCAGCTCAATCTCTTCGCGCAGCACGTCAAGGTACTTACTTGTCAGCTTTCGGTCACTTTGCACGGCGGAGGAAATAAAGCTGCAATATGCGCATTTGGTCGGGCAAAAGGGGATGCTTATGTACAGCGCGATGTCTTTTGGCTCCAACCTTTCCCGCAGCGTCACGGCGGCGGCGGCGCAGTCGGTCGCCATATTCGCGCGGACGGGCGAAACACCGTAGCGGCGTATCAGCTCCGACGTAACACTAAACCCGCCGTCTAGCAGCTCAATCGCTTTTTTCACCGGGCGCACGCCGGTTAAAGCGCCCCACGGCGGCGGACTGATAATCTGCTTCGCGGCGCGGTAAAACGCCATGCGCAACGCGCCGTCCGGCAATGTATCGGGCGGCGACCATGCCCGCCCTTTGGCGGTCTTGCCACCGTACTCTATCACTGCCGACGCAAGGCGTCCGCTCTCCGATAATCGTACGACCGCGCTGCCGCCGTCCCTTTTGGGGAAATAATTCAACACCGCCTGTTCGACAGCGAACCGGCGGTCATGACCGATGAGAGTGAGCTTCATCCCCGCTTGACCGTCGTTACGCCGCTGACACGCGCCAAATCGTTACGAAGCGACGCAAGCTGTTCGCTTCCGCTTACCTCGGCGGTCAGTTTCACGACGGCGATGCCGTTTTCAACCTTTTGCGCTAAAAGCGAATGAATGGGCAGCTTCGAAGCGCTGAGAGCCGCCATAACGTCAACCAACAGTGCTTGGCGGTCATGGGCGGTGACAGTTAAATCGGCTTGGTAGGTCTGTTTGATTTCGTCCGCCCACTGTACGGGTACCCAGCGTCCCTTTTCCCCGTCCTGCCGCATTCGTAAAGCGCTGACACAATCGCTTCGATGGATGGACACACCGTAACCGCGTGTGATAAAACCGGTTATATCGTCGCCGGGTACGGGCAGGCAGCAGCGGGAGAATTTGATGAGGCAGTTGTCCAAGCCTTCGACAATGACGCCGGATACGGCATGTCTGGGTTTTTTCGGCTTTTCGGGCAGCGTTTTTTCGATCTTCTGTTTATTAAGTCGCACCAACTCGTCGCGGAAGCGGTTGATGGCGCGGTTCACGGTCAGACCGCCGTAACCGATCGCGGAGTACATCTCTTCAATATTGGTAAAGCTCATGCGTTTCAGCGCCGGGAGCAGAACCTCAAGGATCGTCTGCATGGATATGCCGATTCGCTTTAGTTCCCGCTCAAACTCGACTTTACCCTGCGCGACGTTTTCCTCATGGCGCTCTTTTTTGAACCACTGCTTTATCTTGTTACGCGCTTCGCTGGTTTTCACCATTTTTAGCCAGTCCCGGCTGGGACCGTGCGAAGCGCCGCCGGTGATGACCTCAACAATGTCGCCGTTTTGAAGGGCGTATTCTAAATTGACAATTTTACCGTTGACTTTCGCGCCCTGCATACGGTTTCCCACTGCGGAGTGGATGGCGTAGGCAAAGTCGATAACGCCGGCACCCTGCGGCAGGTTGATTACGTCGCCTCTGGGCGTAAAGACAAATACCTCGTCGGCGAACATATCCACTTTAATCGCCTTGATAAACTCCTCGGCGTCAGTGTCCTGCTGCGATTCCAGCAAACTCCGCACCCACGCGAGCTTACGGTTCAAGTCTTCTTGGTCGCCCGCTACGCCCTCTTTATACTGCCAGTGCGCCGCGATGCCGTATTCCGCCGTGCGGTGCATATCCCACGTGCGGATTTGCACCTCGAACGGCAACCCGTCGCGGCTCATCACGGTGGTGTGGAGGGATTGATACATGTTGGGCTTCGGCGTGGAGATATAGTCTTTGAAGCGTCCGGGGAACGGTTTGAAGAGATCGTGGACGAAACCCAAGACGTTGTAACAGTCGGCGAGCGTCTCCACGATCACGCGCACGGCATATAGGTCATATACTTCCTGGAGCGATTTGTTTTGGGTGTACATTTTGCGGTAGATGCTGTAGATATGCTTAAAGCGGCCTTCAATGGTGGCTTGAATACCCGTCTCTTCCAACCTCGCCGCGATAACGCTCTGAATATGCCTAATTACCTCTCTGTGCTGATCCTCACTACCTTTCAAATCCTCCGCTATTTCTCTGTACGCAATGGGGTCAAGGTTTTTCAACGCCAGATCCTCTAACTCCCACTTGATGCGCTGGATACCCAAACGGTGCGCCAGCGGCGCGTATAGCTCCATCGTCTCAAGGGATTTTTCGCGGCGCTTTTGCTCCTTCCAGTATTCGCTTGTGCGCATATTGTGCAGACGGTCGGCGATTTTAATCAAAATGACGCGGATATCCCGCGCCATCGCGAGGAACATCTTGCGCAGATTCTCCATCTGCTGCTCCTCTTTGCTCGTGTACTCCACCCGCGTCAGCTTTGTTACTCCGTCCACGAGGTCGGCGACCGCCTGACCGAACCGGCTCTTAATATCTTGGTAACCGAATTTGGTGTCCTCGATGGTGTCATGCAGCAGCGCCGCCACCACCGAATCGGCGTCAAGGTTCATATCGGCGACGATAATCGCCGTCTCCACCGGATGAATGACATACGGCTCCCCCGATTTTCGCAACTGCCCCTCGTGGGCTTCGCATGCCAGCATAAACGCGGCGCGCAGACGCTCACGGTCAAACGAAGGGTCGGATTGCGCCAACCGCTTCGCCACGACATGATAACGCTGTTCTAAATTATCTTTATAATCGGGTATATCCACGGTTGACACCTCCCTCATCCGCTCGGTCTTACGTCTATAATACGCAGCTGCGGCTGCTCCCGCCCGCGAAAGCGGTTGATTTCGGCATGGAAAGCAATGTCTAAAAGTGACGCGTCCGGCATGGCTGTGCGGTTGAACCAGACGGCGGAGAGGCGTGTGCCGCCACTCTCAAACACGGCGCGTAAATGCTTTCCCCCGCCGATCGGCATAACGGATACTGCGCGAACGCCGGTTAAGCAAAAAACCGGCGGTAAAAAACCCGCGCCGAACGGAGAGAGCGTCTCCAACTCCAATATGACGTCGGTACTCAGCCACTCCGCTTCTACCTCGGCGTCTACCGCCAAGACGGTTTCCGGCACCTTTCCGCAAGATCGTGTAAGCGCCTGCCGGAAAGTTTCCACCATATCGCGCCGGAGCGTGAATCCCGCCGCGCCTTCGTGACCGCCGTATGCTTCCAGCATATGCGCGAGGCTTCTGAGAAGCTCCACCAAGTGAACGCCTTGAACCGAGCGCGCGCTGCCGCGGGCAGTCCCTTCTTCTAATGATAGGACAAAAGCGGGCCGTTCATACAGCGAAGCCAACCGCGCCGCTACAATTCCCGTCACACCCACCGGCCAATCCTCGCCGGCCGCCACGATTACGGACGCCGTTTCGTCCACCGAAGCAAGGGCTTCAGTCATTATATCGTTCTCTTTTGCTTGTCTCAAAAGGTTTAAGTCGCACAGTTTTCGCGCCAAGCTCTCCGCTTCAACGGGATCGTCGGTCAGCAACAGCTCCAAGGCGGCGTCGGCACGTCCCATCCTTCCGGCGGCATTGATGCGCGGAGCCAGTGTGTACGCCACCGCGTCGGCCGTCACCGAGCGAAGCTCCGTTTCTTTCATAAGCGCGGAAAGCCCCGGGTTCCGTGTAACATCCATCGCACGCAGTCCTTGGGTAATCAGCAGACGGTTCTCCCCTGTCACCGGCATTACATCGGCAATCGTACCCAGTGCCACCAAGTCAGCGAAACGGGTCAAGGGCTTCCGCCATTCCCCTTCCACAGCGCAAACCAGTTTGAACGCGACGCCGACGCCGGCAAGCCCCGTAAAAGGATACCCGCTGTCCGGGCGGCGCGGATTGATGACAGCCGCTGCATCGGGCAGAGTCTCTCCGCACTCATGATGGTCGGTGACAATAACATCAATACCGAGCTTCCCGGCGGCTTTGATTTCCTCCGAGGCCGTTATGCCGGTATCAACGGTTATCAGCAGCGTGACGCCCTTGCGGTACAGCTCTTCTATTGCGTTGACGCGAAGTCCGTAACCGTCCAGCGCGCGGTCGGGTATGTACCAAAGGCATTCAAGACCCCATCCCCGCAGTGCGCGAACCATCACGCACGTCGCGGTGACGCCGTCGGCGTCATAGTCGCCGTATACAGCTACCGTCACACCCGTTGACGCGGCGTGATTGATTCGCTCAACAGCATCCCGCATCCCCGGCAATAAAAACGGGTCATGCAAACGCTCCGAACTCATTTTGAAAAACGCGGCGGCTTCTTCGGCAGAGAGCAGCCCCCGGCACGCGAGCAACCGGGCGGCCAGCGGACCGTAACTTCCGGCAATCAGCGAAATGTCCGGCTCCGCGACATCCCAGCGGCTGTATGCCATCAGACTTTCTCAGTGGGGTAATCGTCCCACGTCGCCGTCCAGTTCAACGCGCCCCGCGGGTAATAAATGCGAAACGTCGCGGCTGCGTCATAAAACACTTTATATATCGGGTCAATCAGCTCCGGCTTATCCCCTTCAAACCATGCCGATGTCAGGTTCCGGCATCCATAGAATGTACCCGGTCCGATGATCTTTACGCTGCCCGGCACGGTGATCTCGGTAATACTCCGGCAGTTCCGAAACGCGTACTCGCTAATAGAAGCGACACTGTCGGGAATTATGACTGATTTTAGGTTGAGACAACCGTCAAACGCGCCGCGCCCGATGGCTTCCACGCCGTAAGGGATGCCGATTTCGGTAAGACTTGTGCAATTCAGAAACGCTTCCCCCCCAATGGAGGTCACGCCGTCCGGCATAGATACGCTGCTCAGGTTTTTGCAGCCGGAGAACGACGAAGTTCCGATAATTTTGATGCTGTCGGGCAGGGTGACGCCGGTCAGATTGACATTGTTCTTGAACGCCTCGTAACCGATGATGCCGACCGGGCGTCCGTCGATTTGCGCCGGAATCCTCACATGCGCGTCATTCCCGTTGTAACCCGTGATCGAAACCATCCCGCTCTCCACGGTGTACTTCAACCCGCCGGAAAAGCCGTCTCCGTATTCGTCCCGGATCGGGCGGAATACCAAAAAGGCGAACACCGCGACGATCAGAGAGGCGGTGACGCCTATCGCAATCAGCAGACGCCGGTTATTCTTGTCTTTCATGTCATAGCTCCCCGCAATATACTTATGGGTATTGTAGCATAGGACGCCGGTTATGTAAACAATTTTCTACATTCGCCGCGCGGTGATTCCGCCGCCGGGGCGGAAAAGCAAAAATATTTCTTGCAATGCGGCGCGGTTTCTGTTATACTGTTACGCGGTATAGAAACGCAAGCGCTTCCCGCGCTTTGAATGCCCATCAGAAAGGAATGAATCTTCATGGCTAAATGCAGCGTTTGCGATAAAGGCGTCAGCTTCGGCTGTAAGGTATCGCACTCCAACCGGCACAGCAACCGCACTTGGAAGCCCAACATACGGCGCGTCAAGGCTCTCGTAGACGGTTCCCCCCGCCACATCTACGTCTGTACGCGCTGTTTGCGCTCCGGCAAAGTCACACGGGCGGTGTAACCACACGCAAAATGTACTGACGGGCAACGCCATGTTGCCCGTCAGTTTCTTTGCGGCATTGACTTTGTAGGGCGCGTCGCCCTCGACGCGCCGTTTCTCTTACCCCGCCGCCAGTTTATAAATCGCCAGTACGTCCTGCCATAATAGCTTTTTTAGACCGCCGATGGGCGCTTCGTCGCCGAACGCCGCGCCGGTGGCTTTTTTCGCCATCAGCTCCAGCTTGTCGCCGCCGATACCAAGCTCCGAAAGGGTCACGGGCAGCCCCATGCGGCGGAAGAACACGCACAGACGGTCAATACCCTCCAAGATCATCGCTTCGGGGTTGCGGAAACCGCCTTCGACGCCCATCACGTTGGACGCGAACTGCACAAACATCGGGACGTTGTCTTTGTAAACGTACCGCATCCAAGCGGGTGTCAGCACGGCAAGCCCCGCGCCGTGCGCGACGTCGTAGATCGCGCTCAGCTCATGCTCCATATTGTGGCAAGCCCAGTCCTGCGCGCGTCCCATCCCCACAAGACCGTTGTGGGCGACAGTACCGCCGAATCCGATTTCGCACCACGCCTCGTAGTTTTGCGGGTCGTCCAGTGCCAGCGGAGCGTTTTTGATGACGGTTTTCAGCACCGTCTCGCACAGCCCGTCGGTGAGGTCGGTGTGCGTCGTATTGGTGAAGTAACGCTCAAAAACGTGGCTCATGATGTCCGCGACACCAAAGCCGAGCTGCTCCTTCGGCAGGGTGAAAAACAACTCCGGGTTCATCACGCTGAGCAGAGGGCGCAGTTTGGGGCTTCCGTAGCCGTATTTAAGCTGCTTTTCCTCGTTTGTGATGACCGTGTCGCCGCTGGATTCGCTTCCGGCGGCCGGTATTGTGAGGACGGTCGCGACCGGCAGCGCGCGTTCGATCGGCGTGCCGTTTTCGTATACGTCCCAAATATCCCCGTCATAATATACGCCCATCGCGATGGCTTTCGCGGAATCGATGACGCTGCCGCCGCCGACCGCCAAAATAAGGTCAACACCTTCCTGTTTACACAGAGCGATGCCTTCATGCACCAGCGCGAGTCGCGGATTGGGCTGAACGCCGCCCAACTCCGCATACGCCACCCCAGCGGAGTTGAGAGACGCCGTAACGGTATCGTACAAGCCGCTTTTTTTGATGCTGCCGCCGCCGTAGTGCAGCAACACCTTTTTCGCGTGGGGTTTCAAAAGCTCCCCTACCTGTTTTTCGAACCCTTTCCCGAACAGAATCCGCGCCGGTGCGTAGAAATCAAAGTTTTGCATAACAATTCCCCTTTTTTATGTAATGTTTGTCTTTCTGTATAGCAATACGACCATGAATACCATAAGCAGCAGCAGCGCCCCCAAAAACGCGGGGAGCAACGCATAGGTCACATGCGCCCCCAGCAGACCGAACACGGGCGGCATACAGGTCGTGCCGACGTACGCGCACGCCATTTGCAACCCGATCATCGCCTGTGAGACGTCGCGCCCAAAACGGACGGGCGTTTCGTGAATCAAGCTCGGATAAATCGGTGCCAGTCCCAAACCGATCAGGAACAATCCCACGGCGTAGCCGTGAATGGGTAACGCCAATACAACGATTCCGATCCCGATCAACGCCTGACCCAATTGAACCATCTGCTTTTGCCGCATTTTTATAGATAGGAAACCCGAGAGAAACCTGCCAACGGTAATCCCCGCAAAATAGAGGGAAACCCATCCGGCGGCGGTCGTCGCGGCAATCCCGCGAACGGTTACGAGATAGCTGCTGCCCCATAACCCGACGGTGGTTTCTATCGCGCAGTAGCAAAAAAACGCGAGCAGTGCTTGCTTTGCGCCGGGTAACCCGAACAGACGAAGGATGGGCAGTCCCTTCTTGCCCGCCGCCTCATCGGCTTGCGTTTTTCGCCAGTGCGGAAGCGAGAGTAAAAGAGCAGCTACCAACGCAATCTGCATGATACCGATAATTCTGTACCCGGCGTTCCACGAGTTTAGCCGCGATAAGCTGAACCCCATAATCACCGGTCCGAGCGATGCGCCAAGACCCCAAAAGCAGTGCAGCCAGTTCATGTGCTTTGCCTTATAGTGCAGAGCTACATAGTTGTTCAGAGCGGCGTCTACTGACCCGGCACCCAATCCCAGCGGAACCGCACAGACGCACAGCAAAAGGTAATTCCCCGAAAACGAAAACCCCATCAGAGCGATTGCTGTCAAGGCGACGCTTATCGCGGTAACCAACCCCGCGCCGAAACGCCGCACAACACGATCGCTCAAAAGGCTTGAGACAACGGTTCCCACCGAGATAATTATCGAGACTCCGCCCGCGCTGTCGATCGGGACACCCAAGACCGTATACATAGACGGCCACGCGCTGCCGAGCAGTGAGTCCGGCAGCCCTAAGCTGATAAACGCCAGATAGATGACTACCAGCAATGTCATGTATGTACTGATTCTCCTTCAACATTTCGCAAATGGGCATGTTGAAAATTGCCCGCTCCGGCTTGTGATGCCGCGTCAAAGGCACCTGTTCACAAGCACTTCGCTCGTTCGCCTTGCAGGCGAACACGTAATTTTCAACACTTAGATAATACCACCAGACCGGACAGACCTTCCCCGTTACTCCGCGATTGTCACTTTATCCCAGTCAACGGTCAATTTATTCACAAGAAAATCATGTAAAGGCACTTCCGTTGTCAAAATAACGCCTTCCTCAATCATCTCGTTCAGTACGGAGCGCACCTCGTAATCGGTTAAGGAAGGGTTCCTCCTGACGATCGCGGCGGCCGTACCTTTAAAGGTAGGCGTGTCAATACCGTTTTCTTCCGTCCACTTCAAGTTCTTTAATATTTCTTCCCGTACTTCACTTCGGGACTTCGGCGCCGGGACAATTTCTGTATACCAATTGGCTGTGTCGGCAAGCATTTGGCTTAAGCAGCCCTTTAATGAGTATATACCAACTGTTTTGTCGTTAAAATTTCTCATAAAAGCACAAACGCTTTGAAAGTGAGCGTCTCCCGTAAAAAGGACGAACTGCTTCAAATCCTTTTGGCGGAAAAGTCTCTGATAGATATGGTCGAGCATGATAAAGTCAGTGTAGTCTTTTTCTTTCTTCCCCTTGGAACAATCAATAATCGAATTGGAAACGGTTCGTATCCGGTGTACATGATGCTTGATCGATTCTTCGGACAAATCGGCGAAGAACAGCACGTCCTCCACTCTGCCTTTGCCGCGCAGGTCGGTAAACCACTCGTAAATATCCGGTTCCTCGGCAAATTGATTCCGGCACCCGTACATCCACGCTTCATAATCCACAAAGGCAATGGTGGGCGCATCGCAAAATTCAACGTCTTTTTGGTTGAGTAAAAACTCCATCGGTTCCTCCAGCTTTTAATAAGAGGGGTCTGTCCGGACTATGCGGTTGTCAAGGAGCGAAGTACTCAAACAGTATACCTCGCGTGTGGCGGTTTGTCAACGCGAACCGTGCTTGAGTTCCCCCAAAAATCA
>DBDP01000111.1 GCA_002293625.1 Clostridiales bacterium UBA929
GTCGCGGAGCCAGAGGGATACCGTGCGCCCAAGGCGTTTATACTCCCGTAATCTTTCCGCTACCGCTTCGGCTAAAACCATCACGGTTACTTTCATGTCTTCTGCGTTACACAGATCCCTCGGCGTGGTGGTGGAATGCCCGATGCTGCCGAGCGAGGAATTTTGTGGGGCGGGAATAAAAAATGCCCCTCTCTGTAATAACAGGAACGGGCATTCTCGGTATGTTTAATCTTGCAAACGGAACGGATCGTTCATATTTTTTCGTGCCGTGGATGGTCTTTGACGAATTCGACCGATGTAACAACGGCCATGAGGATCGTATTATGGGCGTTTTGATCCAGATACCGCGTTTTGGAGTAGAGGTCGCGGGATACCACATAATGCGGCTTAAGCTTATTCAGCGACATAGCCATCATGTCCATGCGGCACTTTTCACATTTGCAGCAGTCATATTGTGCCAGCACCTTCTCCAGCCATTCTGCGACATGGTCTTCCACTACATTGTGAAGCATACCCAACGCCTCCTTTTTTATAGTGTATCATATTTGTCCGCATTTGAAAAGGGGTTTGTCCGCGTTTTTTGCTGGCTCCGCCGACTTCCGGCAGAAGGGAGCTTTTTCCCGCCGAAAGTTGACAAATTTCGAGGATTATGGCATACTACATTTTGGCATACTATAAAGAGATTAGCAGAAGGTGGGATGTGTTTCCAATGGAGAAACCCCTTGGCCTAACGACGGAGCAGGTTCGGCAGCGCGTAGCAGCCGGAGCCGTGAACACACAGCCCGAAGGGCTGACCCCCACCGTGGGTAAAATTTTTCGTAAAAACATCCTAACCCTGTTTAACTTAATCAACGTCACTCTCGCGGTGCTGTTGATCGTGGTGCGAAAACCCGAAAACGCGCTGTTCATCATCATTGCCATCTGCAATACTGCCCTTGGGATTTTTCAGGAGCTGCGCTCCAAACGCACGCTGGATAAACTCTCCATCCTCGGCAAGCATATCGTCACGACTATGCGCGACGGCACAGCCGAACCGATTGACCAAAGCGAGCTTGTGCTGGACGATGTGGTGTACCTCTCGTCGGGAGAGCAGATATGCGCCGACGCCGTGATTCTGGAATCGGAAGGGCTGGAAGTCAACGAAGCCCTGCTGACCGGCGAGGCAGACAATATACGTAAAAACGCGGGCGATTCCGTGCTGTCGGGCAGTTTTGTCACAGCCGGAAACGCCTGCGCCCGTCTTACCGCCGTCGGCGGCAAGAGCTTCGCCACCGCGCTGACCATCGAAGCGAAAAAGCTCAAAACCAAAACCTCGCGCTTAATGCGCACCTTAAAAGCAATTATCCGTACACTGACGATCATCATCATCCCCATCGGCGTGCTACTCTTCTATATGAAGTTCCGCGCCGACGGAGACGTCACGGAAGCGCTGCTGAGCGCTGCCGCCGGAATGACCGGCATGATTCCGCAGGGGCTTGTCATGCTGACCGGCGTGACGCTGACCGTCAGTGCTCTCGCGCTCGCGCGGCGCAAGGCGCTGGTGCAGTCGCTGTCCAGCATCGAAACGCTCGCTCGCGTGGACATTCTGTGTCTTGACAAAACGGGCACAATCACCGACGGCACCCTCAGTTTTGAAAAACTGTATCCGATGGTGGGTTTTACCGAGGAAGACGCCGCCGCGGCTCTCACCGATTTGCTCGCCGCGCGGCGTGACGATAACGCTACCGCCAAAGCCCTCCGAGAACATTTCAAAGGCTCACGGGCGGCGCAGGCGACCCACACCGTTCCTTTCTCCTCCGCGCGGAAATGGAGCGGCGCAACGTTCGGCGGGCGGGGCAGCCTTGTAATGGGTGCGCCCGCGTTTATCTTCCGGCGGGAAGACGAACCGTTTTTTGAGCAGGTTCGGGAACTGTCGGCGCAGGGTTTCCGCGTACTCTGCCTTGCCTGCTCGGAGCAGGGACTGCACAACGATACGTTGCCCGGCGACCTTCGCTGTATGGCTCTGCTGACGCTGTCCGACACGGTGCGTTTCAACGCGCCGGATACCTTCCGCTTCTTCGCCGAGCAGGGCGTTACGCTGAAGGTCATTTCGGGCGACGATCCGCTGACGGTCAGCTATATCGCGTCGAAGGCGGGCATTGCAAACGCGGAGCGCGTGGTGGATATGAGCCAAGTTAAGGGTGCTGATTTCTCGCGGATTGCCGAGGACGCCGTTGTGTTCGGGCGGGTGACGCCCTCGCAGAAACGCGACTTGGTTAAAGCCATGAAAGCCAACGGTCACACGACTTGCATGACCGGCGACGGCGTCAACGATGTCTTGGCGATGAAGGAATCCGATTGCAGCGTCGCGATGGTGAACGGCAGCGCGGCCGCCCGCGACGCAAGCGACTTCGTGCTGATGGCATCCGACTTCTCCACGATGATTAACGTCTTGAATGAAGGGCGCAGGGTCATCAACAACATCGAGCGGATTGCGGCGCTCTTTTTACTGCAAACCTCCTACGCCACCCTGCTCTCGCTGATCTTTTCGTTTCTGCCGTTCCCCTACCCGTACCAACCGCTACAAATGACGCCGGTCAATATGCTGACGGTCGGGATTCCTAGCTTTTTCCTCGCGCTGCGGGTCAATTTCCGCAAGCCGGAAAACAGGTTTGTTAAGGGAATTATAGAGCTCTCGATACCCGCCGCGCTGACCGTGGTACTCAATGTGCTGATTATCCAGCTGGCCGGGGTTCTTTTTGATTTAACCCAGCAGGAAACCGCCACCATGCACCTCTTCCTGATCGGCATCGTGGGGTTCGCGCTGATTTACCGCATCGCGCGCCCCTTCAATAAATCCATGATTCTGATGATGTCGTTGCTCGGCGTCGCGTATCTCTGCGTCTTCATCTTTGGCGGCTTGTACTTCGATCTCACGGGTCTGTTCACGCGCAACGTCTTCTTCTACCTGCCGCTCGCGCTGTCGGCACACCGCATGTTTATCTTCATCGGCAAACTGATCGCGAAGGCGGGCGAATGGTGGCGTCTGCACAGGAAACGCGGCTGATGTAACGGGCGGGGGATTTTCGAGAAATTTGACAAATCCCAATAAATACGGTATAATTTCCACGAGGCGTTGCCAAACGGTAGGCGGTTAGCCAATACCCTCCGAGAGGGGGTGAGGCCAATGTCGGTGTACGAGACCATAACGGTCATGATTGCGTTCGCGGTTTTGATTGTAAAGGTTCTTGAACATAACGATAAACGAAAATAACCGCCCTGTCCTAAACAAACGAGCGGTTATTTCTGCGGATTTGTAAAGGCTGACCGTTTACCGGCAACGCCTCTTTACAAGTTCATTATAACCCCCTGCGCCGCGAATGTCAACGTCAATTTTTTGAACGTTAACGACAGGCGAATCATACACTACAAAATTTTTCTTGACAAAACGTACCGAATGTTGTAAAATACCCTTGTACTTAGGGGCTGGTTCGCGTAAAACGGCCCACGCAGCAGGCCGCGGTG
>DBDP01000071.1 GCA_002293625.1 Clostridiales bacterium UBA929
CGCGCCCTATATGACGCCGCTGCTGCCGACCGGGGACGGATCCCCCAACACTCCCGGCGTAGGCGAGGGCTGGGATGACCGTGTTTGGCCCGTGCCGGACGCGGAGGACACCGACGCCCATCCCGTGCGTGAGGTGACGCTGCTTCCGATGTCGGGGGAGGAATACCTGATCGACGGCACGGTGACGGTCAACAACGACACGACACTCTCAATTGATATTCCCGCGTTGCTTGCGCAGCCGTCCAAACTGACACCGTCGGCGGACGGACCACAGGTGCTGATTATCCACAGCCACGGCAGCGAGAGCTTCCTGCCCGACGAGCGGGACTTCTACATACCCACCGACATTGAGCGCACCGAGGACACGCGCTATAACGTCGTGCGTCTGGGTGATGAAATCACGGAACGTTTGGAAGAGTTGGGGCTGACCGTCGTCCACGACCGCAGCATACACGACTTCCCGTCTTACAGAGGCTCCTACGGTAATTCGCTGAAAAGCATCCAGAGCTATGTGGAGCAGTACCCCACCATTCAGGTCGTGCTGGATATTCACCGCGATTCCGTTTCGCAGGCCGACGGCACGATGTTCAAAACGGTGTGCGAAAGCAATTACGGTAAAACCGCACAGCTGATGTTCGTCGCGGGCAGCAATGACATGGGGCTGCCGCACGACAACTGGCGCGACAACCTCTCCTTCGCCGCGAAGCTGCAAAGCCGCCTGCTGGAAGCCTGCCCCACTCTGATGCGCCCGATTCACCTGCGCGAGGAACGCTTCAACCAGCACGCAACCCCCGGCTCGCTGATTCTGGAGATCGGCACGGCCGGAAACACCCTCACCGAAGCCCTTCGCGCCGCGAACCTGTTCTGCGACGCCGCGGGACCGTATCTTGCGGAGGAACTGCTGCCAGGGGAATAAAAGATACGATCTACCCTGCAAGTAGAGATTTTATTCTTGCAGGGTAGATTTTTGCGCTTTTTGTCGGAATAAGATAAAATAATCATTGCCAAAGAAGAACGAGACTGATATAATGAAAGAAATTATTTTGGAGGTCTGATTATGAAAAAACGTTTTCTTTCTTTATTCGCGGCGGTTGCTTTATTGCTGGCTCTCATTCCTGCGGCTGTGCCGTTCGCGATAGCGGCGGACGGCGACGTGATCACCTTCCCCGATCCGAACTTCGAAGCCGCCGTGCGGGAAGTTATCGGGAAACCGACCGGAGCGATTACGAAGGGCGACGTGGCGGACATTTGGGAGTTAAATGTATCAGATAAAAACATTTCTGACTTGACAGGAATTGAGCATTTCACTTTTTTGGCATCTTTGTACTGCCGTGAAAATAAACTAACAGAACTGGACATAAGCAACAATCTGTATATGACAAGTCTCAATTGTGCGCAAAACAATATAGATAGATTAGATCTTAGCAACAATCTCTATTTGTATAGTCTTAATTGTCGCGAAAATAATTTGACAGAGCTAAATATAAGAGCTAATTCCAAATTAACATATCTAGATTGCTCTTTAAATGAACTCATGATCTTAGATTTAACCAATAATAATTCTCTTGATGAAATCTTTTGCTCTGGCACCCATCTAACCGAGCTGAATGTAAAAAACCTCCTCGAATTGCGTACTCTCATATGTGATAATAACCAAATAACACATTTAGACATACGTAATCTTTCTAAACTATATTTTCTCGATTGTATTGCAAATCAACTGACTGTGCTGGATACGAAGAATAATCCAGAATTGGAAGTATTGCGTTGCAGTAAAAATCAATTGCTCGTGTTAGATGTAAGTCAAAACCCAAAATTGGATTCACTATGGTGTACAAACAACTTTATGCCAGATAAAGCTGTGATAAACGGGTTAAACGAAGCCGAGTTATCGGAATTTTTCTATGATCTGCAAAATAACGACGAATCAAACCCCCTCTATCGTGCGAGCGATTGGGCTAAAGTCTCCATTGCAAAAGCCATCACCAAAGGCTTTGTTCCGTCCGACTTACAGTCCGGCTATACCGACACCATCACGCGCTTGGATTTCTGCCGCCTCGCGGTGAAGTACACGGAGTACGCCACAGGCAAAACCATAGACGAGATACTGACCGAAAAGGGTTTGCAGAGGGATAGCACGGCGTTTACAGACGTTACGAACTCGGACGTATTGGCTGCCTACGCGCTCGGCATCACCAGCGGCGCGGGGGACGGAAAGTTCAACCCATACGGTCAGTTCACACGCGAGAGCGCCGCCGGGATGATCATGAACCTGCATAAGGCGATGGGTTACGATGTGGAGAACCCTGCGCCTTCGAACTTCTCCGACGCCGCCGACATCTCAACGTGGACAAAAGCGGGTGTAGATTACTGCGCCGCCGCCGGCATCATGAGCGGCAGCGGCGTCTTATTCAACCCGAAGGGTTTATTCACACGCGAGATGAGCATTATGACATTTGACAATATGGAATCGTAGGAGACGATCTCCCCCCGATCGTCCGCGTTGTAGGGACGATTCGCAGTTGTTCGCAAACATCTCCCGGCGTCCAAACGACGCCGGGAGATGTCAAATTTTTGGATTACGAAGCCGGCGTATCCGGTGTGTTTGTTACCGCTTCCGACACGCCCAGCAGATATTTCGCGAACGGGCTGTCGAGCGGAACCACCAGCGTTGAGCTGCCGCCAATCGTTTCGCGGTAAGTTTGAAGCAGATTGTAGAATTCAAAGAACGAGGGATTGTTGCCATAGGCTTCGTTGTAGATACGGGCTGCTTCGCTATCGCCTTCGCCGCGCACGATTTCGGCGTCGCGTTGCGCCTGCGAGGTGATGGTGACGGCCTCACGATCGGTATCGGAACGAATCTTAAGCGATTCCTCCTCGCCTTCCGAGCGGTGCTGCATGGCAATCCGCTGACGCTCGGTGTTCATGTTGTTGTAAATGCTTTCGTAGTTCTCCACCGGCAGGTCGGTGCGTTTGATGCGGATGTCGGGTACGGCGATACCCTGACGCACAAAGTCCGCGCTGACGGCCGTCGCGAGTTCATCCAACATGTCGCCCGACAGTTCGCGGTCGGTAATCAGCTCATGTGAGAGCATCTTTCCGACGCGTTCGTTCATACGGGAATACATCACGTCGTCGATCCGGCGCTTGGCGCTGTCCATGTTGTTATACGCCGTATAGAAGCGGAACGGATTCTCGATCCGCCACTGCGCGCAATTGTCGAAGTACAGCTTGCGCTTGTCGGAGGTGATGACTTCGTTCGGCGGCGGATCGTACATAACCAGCTTCGCAGTGTATTTGATTACGTTGTCGATAAACGGCACCTTAAACTTAATGCCGGTACCCTCATGAAGAGACAGGGAGGGATCGTCCGCGTTGAGCTGCGCTCTAACGTCGTCGGAATAATCCCGCATATATACGGCTTGGATCCGCCCGAAGCGCTGCACCAGCGCCGATTCGCCTTCCTCAAGCACGAAGAAGCAGTTCGCGCCGACGATCAGAACGATTAGCGCGGCGGCCGCGATGATAATCCACTTTTTCATTGCGCGGCACCTCCCGTATTTTGACTATCAGATGACGGCGACGTCTGCACAGGCGGTGTCGTCTGCACTACTGGCGCTTCCCGCGGCGTTGATTGTACTGATGGTGCCAACTGTAAGACTTCTAAAAGATTACCCGAGGACGGATCGACGAAGTATACGTTCGCGATTTGCGGCATCACTTCGCGGATCATCTCCAAATAAAGGCGGGTGAGCATGATGTCGGGCTGGTTGAGGTATTCCTCCTCAATGGCTTTATAACGAGCCACGCCGCCTGTGGCTTCGTTGATACGCTGCTCCTTATACGCTTCCGCCTCGTTGACGGCGGCTGCGGCTTCGCCCCGCGCAATCGGGAGCTTTTCGTTGGCGTACGTCCGCGCCTGATTGATTCTCGCGTTCTTATCCTCGATGGCGCGCGTCACGTCCAGAAAGGCGTCGCGGACTTCCTCCGGCGGCGCGGCGTCCTGAAGCTGAACCGCCGTGATTTCGATCCCCATCTCGTATTTATCGCAGATGTCCTGCAACTCGCTCATGATTTCGCGCTGCATGTCGTCCTTGCGGTTGGTCAGGATGTCGTCGAGCGGGTGCGCCGCAGTGATACGCCGATAGGCCGACTGCGTGACCGAGTGCAGCGTGGCTTCGGGATTCTCCACGTTAAAGAGCCAGTCGTAGCTGTTGGAGATGCGGTACTGGATGACCCAGTCGGCGTTGACAAGGTTTTCCTCCTGCGTCAGCATCAACGATTCCGCCACGATGTCGGTATACGTCCCGTCGCTTTGAAGCGACGCGCCGAACTCCATACGCCGCACTTGATCTACGTTGACGATACTCGCCTTATCGGCGAACGGCAGTTTGAATTGCAAGCCGGAGGTGGTTACGGTAGTTTGGTACTTCCCCCACCGCGTGATAACGGCTTGCTCGCCGTTGTTAACGGTGTAGAGGGAATTGAACGCCAGAATGACCACAACGATCACCCCGGCGATGATCGCCGCGTACCGCCGGATACGCCTGAACGTCTTTTCCTTGTCGGGGGGCGGGGAACCGTCCCGCTTTCGGAAGGGATTTTGGAATTCCATTGCATAGCCTCCTATTTATTTTGTAGGGGACGATTCGCAATCGTCCCGCTGCTTCGGGCGTCCCGCCGAACATGCCGGGGATGTCAACGGCGCGTCGGGGTGCCGCGCCCTACAGGTTATACGGGGTTGCTTGATACACATAATAATTCAGCCAGTTGCTGTACAGCAGGTGCGCGTGACTGCGCCACGTCTTCTTTGGGGGTTTGGAAGGATCATCATTCGGGAAGTAGTTTTCCGGAAGAGCGATCGAAACGCCCTTCTCCAAGTCGCGCCGGTACTCCAGCGCCAGCGTCTCCGCGTCATACTCCGAGTGACCGGTCACGAACACCATCCGCTCGTCTTTGGTCATCATGATGTAGATCCCCGCCTTTTCCCCGGACGACAGCACCCGAAGCTCAGGCACCTTGGCGACTTCCTCCGCCTGCACGCCGGTATAGCGCGAGTGCGGGGCGAGGAAGAGGTCGTCAAAACCGCGCGTCAGCGGGCAGTGGGGATCCGCGACGTTGTGCGTAAAGACACCGAAGAGCTTTTCGGGATACGTCTCCTTCGGAATGTCGAAGTGGTAATAAAGCGCCGCCTGCGCCCCCCAGCAGATGTGGAAGGTGGACGTTACGTTCGACTTTGACCACTCCATGATTTCGCACAGCTCATCCCAGTAGGCAACTTGCTCGAACGGCATCAGCTCAACCGGCGCGCCGGTGACGATCATGCCATCGAACTTTTTGTCCCGGATCTCGGAAAAGACGGTGTAGTGCGCGCCCAAATGGTCGGAGCCAGTGTTCTTGGGAGTATAGGTGGAGGTTTGGAGCAGTTCAATTTCAACTTGAAGCGGCGAATTAGACAGACAACGCAGAAGCTGCGTTTCGGTGACTGCTTTGGTGGGCATGAGGTTGAGAATCACCAGCCGCAGCGCGCGAATATCCTGTTTCATCGCGAGCGAACGGGTCATGACGAAGATGTTCTCTTCTTCCAAGACGCTCCGCGCGGGCAGCGTATCGGATATTTTGATCGGCATCTGCGGCCACCTCCTTTGCGGCAAGGCATATTATACCCTTTTTTCCGGGTTCCTGTCAATGATTGATTGCCTTACTTTTTCTTGACAAAACAGGCTGGTTACGGTAAAATATTGTTGCGCGGACGCTTCAGTTCCCGCGCCGTATGTACGATAGAACAATTATGGAATGTAACGAACACTTTTTAAGGAGCGTGAACATACATGAAATTGTTCCAACGGGGGTTATCCGTCGCACTGGCGCTGCTGTTGGCCGTTCCGGCTTTCTTTGGCGGCGAGGCGGAAGCGCTCACGACATCCAACTACACGCCCGAAGCGAATAACTCGTTTTTGCAGCTTACAGGCGACGGTGTTAGCGGGGCGGATCCGGTTTCGCTTCTTGGCAAGAGTTTCCTCCTTTCCGACATCGGGACAATGGACGTCAGCGATAACGACAACGCCTCATGGGCGCACGCCGCGATCGCTCTTTTGAACCGTGTTGCCGGAAAATATTTTGATTTGGATAACTTGCTCACCGCCACCACCCGGAACGCGGGAAACCGCTCGCTGCTGACCGCCTACTTAATGCGCGGCACCAAAGCCGGTCCGACTGTAGATACGGCGATACGCAACGAGAAACCGCTGGAGCCGGTCTCCGGCGTCGTCTATATCCCCGACCTCAGAGTGACCGACGGCGCTGACGCGAAAGGAAGATACATCGACCGTATCAAATACGCCCTGAGCGAAGGGAATGCCGTCGCGGCTTCCCTGTATTTCACGGACGCCTACCTTTATGAGTCCACCACACAGGGTACATTCGTCTACGACAACAACATCTCCGTCACCGGCACTTCTATGGCGCGCAAAGCCCCCGATCACACGGTCGTCATCCTCGGCTGGGACAATAAATTAGACGGTGTGGATGAAGACGGCAATTCGGTCGACGGTCTCAGATACTTACGCCCGGTTACCACCGGCACCGGCGACAACGCAACCACCAGCTTCGAGGAGGAAACCGTGATGGGCGGCTTCCTCGTTCAAGACAGCCTCGGCAGAAACGATTCGTTTATGGGCGGCGACACCTACTGGGTCAGCTACGAAACAATCCTCTCCGGCGCTTACTACATCGAGGGCATCCATAACGCCAACAGTTTCCCGATCCATTCCCAGCGCGTTGACGATGACAAAGAGCCGGTTGAAAAGAACCCGCTCGCGCTTACTTACGAGTACGACCTTAACGGTCAAACCGGGCAAAAACCGATCAGCGGTCAGACCGCGTATTACGCGAACGTGTTTGATTTGAAAGACGGTGCCGCGGCGCTGCACGCCGTGTCTGTCTTCCTCACCGGCGAGAAGAACCAATACGAAGTTTATTTGATCAAAGACTATAAGAAGTCCGACAATCTAAAGCTGGGTGAAGACGGAAGCATCCCGGCAAACTGGGAACTGCTCGCGGAAGGCACCAAACCCCTGCCGGGGTATTACACCCTTCCTCTCATTCCAAGCGACGACAATGTTGATTCAACCGCACTTATTTCCGGCAAGAAGTTCGCGATTATCGTGGCGAACACAAGCAACGGCAACGAAACCGTGCCAGTGCAGGTCAGCGGCACATCTACCAAAACCGGTCAGGGATTCTACTCCTCCGACGGCACAACATGGACAGACGCCGGAACGGCCGCAATCTGTATCAAGGCGCACGCCGAGAAAGACGTCGATATTGAGCTGGAAGGCATCACAATCCTCGATGCGGACAGCGAAGAAGCCAATACATCCGGCAATCCGATGGAGGTCGCCCCCGGCGGCACCTATACCCTCGGTCCCACGATGATCCCCGCCACCGCGAACGATATCCTCTACGGCTTAAACGAATGGGAAGCGACTATGCCGTACTTTGAGCGAGACGAGAACGGTTGGCTGCTGGCGGTAGAGAATGAAGCCGGAGAATGGGTGGCGGCGACGGAGGAAGCCGACGGCACTTTGAAGGCACTGGAAGGAACCCCGGCGGATAGAGCGCTGGTTTGGCACAACGGCTATAAGATATTCCTTCCCGATAGCATTAAGCCCGTTGTAGACGGCAAAGTGCCCCAAGCGCCGAGCGGCTGGAAACAAAACCTTGCTTGGAATAAGGAAACGGGCAAATCTGTGGCTGTCAGCAACTACATCGAGCAACCCATCTCAATTAACAATCCGGCTACCAACTCCGCCCCCGCTACTCTCAAGGTTTCAAGCGACGCCACATATTTTGACACCGCGAGTACCACGATCGTCTTAACGGCAACTGTGACAAAGGGGAAAAAAGCAAACGGAAAATTTGAGAAGATTTCCTCCGAGTATGTCCCTAACGGCACGGAGACCTGTGCGATTTCGGTCGTTATCGAAGCCGAAGCGGTGGCGAAAGTTATCCTCAGCCGAACTTCCCACACCATGAAAGCGGGCGGAACTGTAACCCTCACGGCAAAGCAGCAGGACAAAGATGAAAAAGCCGTAGCGGCACGCAAGGTCACATGGATCATCGCAAATTCTAGTTCTTATGCAGACGGCGACGATACCGGCTACGCGCAGTATAACCCCCGTGACCCATACAATCCAAGCGGTCCAGTCGCCTTGATTGACAGTAACGGCAAAGTAACCGCTCTGCGGGACGGCACCTGCTACATCTACGCGAAAGCGGGAGGGCAAACCTCGGAACCTTGTGAGTTGACGGTCACTCAAGTCAACGCCACCGGCGTTTCGGTCAGCAAGAAGAAGTATACGATTTCTTCCGGTACGATGCTCACCATGACCGCCAATGTGAAGCCTTCCAGCGCCTCCAACAAGCGCGTTTCATGGACGTCGGAGGATCCGACCATTGCAACGATTATTGATCCGATCGCAGGAATCATTGAAGCAAAAGAAGCGGGCATTACAAAGTTGATCGCCACCACCGATGACGGCGCGTATACCGCCGAATGTGTCCTAACTGTTTCGGACGGTCCTTCCATCGTCAAAAAAGGCAAAACCGTCACCTTCTCCGTGCTGGGTGCCGCCTCCAAAGACACGGTTGTATGGGAGTTCGTTCCCACCGATTCAACCACCGTTGAAGGCAACACCGTCACCAGCATTGAGACGGGGAAAGCCGTCCTCACCGGAGCAAAGAACGGCATTAAGTATAAGGTAACCGGGAAAGAAGTCGGCAGCGGTAAGTTGACGGCCAAGGTGATGACAACGGTTAAGGATGAAAACGGCAACGACGTAAAAATCGATGTCCGTGAGCAATCGTGGCAAATCCACTCTGCAGTTCCGATCTCCAAGATGCAGTTCCGTGACCAGAAAAATGAGATTGTTAAGAAACTGACCCTCTGCGTCGACGAAAACGGGAACTACGGTCAGGAGCAGATACTCACGGTGAACCTCGTTAAACCCGCCAACGCGACGATGCTCGGCTTTAGTTGGACGGCAAAAAAGGATAAAGCCGGAGACGACATTGTGAAGATCGACGACGACCTTCCCGCGACGGTAGACGGAAAAGTGAATATCAAGGTAACCGCGCTCAAAGCCGGTTCCACGAAAATCACCGGCGTCAACTACAACGGAAACAAGAAAATCAATATCTCAATCAAGGTTCTCAACTACCCGCCTTCCGGCACCATTACAGTGAAGAGTACAGAAGTCAATGTTGTCCCCGGCAAGAAGGTCACTATGAAGGGCAAGATTTCCGGGAAAACGTACAGTAAAGACTTGCGGTATTCCCTGTATGACGAAACAGGAATGCTAATCAGCGGATGGGATCCCGAAACCGGTGCGTATATCAAAGATGTGGCAGGCGAACTCGCGTATCTGGAAATGCGGAAGGGCAAGCAAACCGGCAAGGTTATTACGAGAACCCTCCCGTCCGGGACGGAGAGCGGTATGGTCAAACTCTCGGTCAGAGGTACGCCGTTTACGGATACCGGCAATGTTGTCGCCGACAAGGTCGATATAACAATCAACCTTGTTCCGAAAGCGAAGCGGTCGTAACACCCCGATAACAAACAGTCCCCTCTCTCATTGGTTGAGAGAGGGGATTTAACTATCCATTTTGTAGGGGCGGTGTTACCGATCAGATAAAACCTTTTCGAGGTTAATGATTAGTTTGTTCCCATGGTCGGTGCGGGCGATGGATTTGATGTAACGGTTCGGCGTACCCGTCTTAACACCGGCAGGGTCGCCAATCAAGCTGTCATCAATGTCTAAAACGTCTCGGATAGTGTCGATAATCAAGCCGATGGTGCTCTCTTCTTGGCTGACGACGATGATGCACGTCCGCTCGTCGTATTCCTGCGGCGGCTTGTTGAAGCGCAGACGTACGTCCATAACCGGCGTTATTTTTCCGCGCAGACTGATGAGTCCTTTAATGTAGGAAGGAATGTCCGGCACTTCGGTGATGGGCTGTACGCCGATGATTTCGATAACGTAGTCAATCTCGATGCCGTATTCCTCATCGCCCACGCAAAAGGTTAGGTATTTGCCTTGGGTTTCGCTTTGGTTGAGCATTTCGTTGAATTCATCCATATGCCTATCCGTCCTTTCGCTTATCGGGGATTGTGAGTCAAGCTCTTCACGTCGATAATCAAACTGATGCTGCCGTCACCAAGCAAGGTACAACCGGAGATGCCGTAAATCTGCCCTATTCGTTCCGTAATGAAACTGGGGATGGGCTTGACGACGGCTTGCTGTTCCCCAACCATGACGTCTGCAAAAACGCAGGTCATATGCGCGTCATCCTCAATCATAATCATGATGCCGTCTTTGAAGTCGGTAATGTCGGTAGCGACGTTGAACAGGCTGTGCAGGCGCACAATCGCGAAGCATTCGCCGCGGTACATGATCATCTCGTTGCCGTCCGGGTCGATGATGATGTCTTTGCTGTCCGGTTTGAAGGCCTCGCGGATGTTCAGGGTGGGAATGAGGTAGTTGTTCTTGCCGACGCTGATTTCAATCGAGGGCAGGATCGCGAGGGTGAGCGGAATGCGGATGTTCACCGTCATGCCTTCACCGGGGGTGGAATCGAGGTCAACGGTGCCGCCTACCTTTTCAATGTTCCTCTTCACAACGTCCATACCGACGCCGCGCCCCGAAAGCTCGGTGACGGTTTCGTTGGTGGAGAAGCCGGGCAACATGATAAACTGATAAATTTCTTTGTCGGTATACTCTTCGGCGTTTCGGGAAACAAGACCGTTCATCTGCGCCTTTTCAAAGATTTTATCGCGGTTGAGACCGCGTCCGTCGTCGGTGCAGGAGATGATAACGTCAGAGCCGGAGTTCCGCGCTTCTAAAACAATACGCCCGGTTGGTGATTTCCCCGCTGCAATCCGGGTTTCGCGGTCGTCTTCAATGCCGTGATCCATCGAGTTGCGGATAATGTGCATAAGCGGGTCGGAGAGGTTGTCGATGATGTTTTTATCCACCTCGGTTTCCTCGCCGACGAGGATCAGCTCGACTTCCTTTTCGACCTTCTTGCTCATATCGCGCACGATGCGGTGCATNNACAATACGGGACATTTTATGGAAGGTGGAGGATATCGGCAGCATCCGTACAGACATGATGATGTCCCGAAGGTCGCCAGTGTTTTTCAAAAGCTGTGCCGACGCCTTCTCAAAGTTGTCGAGCTGGAGACCGACGAGGTCGGTGTTGTTGACCACCATCGAGACCGAGATGACGATCTCGCCCATCAAGTCCATCAGTTTGTCGAGTTTATCGACGTTGACGCTGATGAAGTTTTGTTTGATTTCGTTGAGTTGCGGCAAGGGTATCTCGTCCGCCGCGCTACGCTGCTTCTTCGGAGCAGGAGCCGTCTGGGGCGGTGTTGGCGGTACTGCCTGCGGCGCGGCGACAGCCGCCGTCTGTACGG
>DBDP01000047.1 GCA_002293625.1 Clostridiales bacterium UBA929
CTTGTTTATAGAGGTGCCTTTTATCCGTTTCATGGGGAGAGCTTGCTATGATGGAAAAATCACCATCAATGTTCTTGATAAACTCCGTCCAGTTGTAACTGCGACCCTGAAAAATTTAGTTGAGGAGATGGTCAAGGATCGCATTGAACGCGCGCTGATAAATGCGAAAGAAACCCAGCTTCCAAGCGACGAGCAAGCAGATGCTGGACACGTGGAGACCTCGGAATCCCCAAAAGCTGTTGTCACGACAGAGGAAGAGTTGCAAGCTTACTTTGCTGTTAAGGCTATGTTGTCCGAAAGCTTTGATTTATCCCAAATCAGCTACAAGGATACAAAGCATTACTTCTCTGTCCTATATGGTGGTATGGTATCGAAATGGATATGCCGACTCAGAATGGGGGCAAACAAAAAATTCGTTTGCATTCCCGATGATTCCGGACAGGAAGCACGCCACGAGATTTCGTCAGTTGATGATATATTCAAACTTCGTAACGAAATTCGCTTTTCCGCGCAAAGATTTGTGTAATATTCCCTTAGTCAACGGAGGAATGCGAAATGAAGAAATATGCACTCATTCTGCTTTGCCTTTTATTCCCTTACCTCGGTTCCTGTTCAAATCCACTCAAAGACAATGAACCTTCTCCTTCAGTATCGCTCCCGCCAGTCTTAGTAGTTCAACCATCACCATATCCTTCTCCTGCACCGTCTCCCGCTCCATCACCTATTCCTTCTCCTGTGCCAACGCCACAAAGAGAAGAAGGAAAATACTATTTTCGTGACAGCGCGTGGGGAATGACACGAGAACATATCATCGAACTGGAAGGGTCGCCGGATTCGGAGGCGCAAGAAGAAAACTACTTGAGATTAACATACGAGGATATTACCCTTGCCGGATATAAGGCTGAGATGGATTACTACTTAAGTAATGACGATTTACTCTTTGAGTGCTGCTATAGCTTCGGAATTGACAATGCAGATTTTGATATTATTTCGAATATGCTCATCGAGAAATACAGAGAGCCAAGCGAGGAGGATTATTGGGAGAGTCCGTATGGAGTGTTTTACGATAGCTTTTGGACAACTTGGGCATCCTCTCAGACAGAGGTGGTGTTGAGTCTTTCGCACCATGGGCAAACGCTTGGGTCATCAATAACTATTTGGTATCGCGACCTTATGCTTTATGAGAGCGTATATCCCGAACCCACTCCAACTGTAGCTCCATCCCCAAATGCCTTCGGTCTGTAGGCGTAATGTATTAACAGAGAAGTGATATCCTGTGAACCATGACCTTGCCCCATTCAACTCCCTAAAGCCATACGACGCCCTTCTGCGCTTCGCCCCGTTCGAGTTTGATCGTCTCGGCGCTCTCCGTGTCCTCATGACCTACCCGATGATTCAATGGGTCAATCACAATTTCTCACGCACCCGCGACGGAGCGACCGAGCTTTACTTCGTGCGTTATTGCCGGGGTATCATCGAGGAAAGCGGCGCGGAACTTAGCGCAGAAGAAGTGGAAAGTTTCGACCGGGAACTGACTCATTTTGAATTAAGCGCCTACGACCGGTTGAACTGGTGGCAGGAGTATGTGGTTTGCTTCGAGGAGGCACGTTCCCATAAGCAGTACACCATTGAGTATGCAGCTTGGGCGAATCATCCGGGGATGGAGAAATATCTGCTATGGCAGACTATGGGACACAAGCATGTCCATTTTCTTTTTGCCAGCCACCAGCGATATGAGATTGTAAAAAGAAAGCTCGACCGGCTCAATTCCGGGAAAACAACAAAGCACCTTGAACGGCGTCAAATGGAGGATTTGACCGAAGAGCAGCTAAACAAGCGGTATATAGAGTTGCTGCGTTTATTCAATTTCTTAACCCAACAACAGGAATCCTCCAGCGACATACCCACCAGCGAAGCGCCGGGACATGCCGAGCCAAGATCATCAGTAGTATTTTAGCTCGCACCGTTTAGAAAGTCAGCCGCCTATAGCGTTATAAAATAACGGATTTCGTTAGAGTAAATTGGTACGAGGGAGCGTTAAGATGCCAAAGAAAAAAACAGATGCAACGCCTCCCAAAGAGTATACCTATTACAAAGCCTCGGTTACCGTCGGCAAAAAAGCAGACGGTAAGCCGGAGCGAATTTATGTGCGGGGTAAGACACCGCAGGAAAGGGACGAGGAAAGGGATAGAATTAAGAAGCTATACGCTCGCGGGTTAAACTTCAGAGAAATCACCGTCAGCGAATGGTCTGACCGGTGGATGGCTGTTTATAAGGCTAATGCCTCCGATACCCAAAAGGATCATTATAAGGTAAAACTGAAAAATGATATTCTCCCTTCCATTGGGTCGCTGCGAATGCGAAGCGTCCGTTTATCGCATCTGCAAGAACTGCTCAATAAATACTCCGGCAAGAAAAAAGGAACAGTTGAAAAGATTCGTAATGCTCTTCGGCAATTGTTCGCAGACGCCGAAGTTGAAGGGATTATTGAACGGAACCCGGCGCTGCGCTTAGAACTGCCCATGTTGGAAGAAAAGCCGCGTCGTCCGCTCACTGAGGTAGAGCGCGATGCATTGATTAAGGTCGCCGCTACCCATCCCGCTGGGGCTTATGTCCTGACCATGTTGTATACAGGGGCGCGACGTGGTGAATGCATCGCGTTGGAGAGGTCGGACATTGACCTAGAGCGGCGACGAATAACGATCAGCAAAGAAATCAACCTGCGTAAAAACGTCGGAACCGTCGAAAAGACAAAAGCCGCAAAGATGCGAAAAAAAAGAGTCAAGCCAAATGAAGACGCCGGGGTTCGCGTCGTACCGATTCCAGACGTCCTTCTTTCTGTCATGGCTCAATTATGTGAAGGAAAAAAGAGCGCGATATACTGTTTCCCAAGTCAGACAAAAAGCGGGCGACGAAGCAAACCGTTACATGGTGGTGGAAGTCGTTTTCCCGGCAATGCCACATCGCGGCCGGAGCGGAGCTTTACCGAAACGCTGTAAAATACGAAACCTCCCCTTTTGGGGAGGAAGTAACGCCTCATTATCTGCGTCACACATACGCGACCGATCTATATGCCGCCGGCATCGATGAAAAGGCAAGGAAGGAGTTCCTCGGTCACTCATCAAACGATGTAACGGACACCTATACCGCCATGAGCGATGATGCTTTTACCCGTGCTGCAAAACTGCTTAACGAGTATTACCGGAAGAATAGCGCGGATTCAAAGCAACCGCAGGAAGAGGAAAACACCGCCGTTGCGGGAACTTCGCCATCGGTATCATTATCAAATACAGAGATGCCAAAATATACTACGGTAAATGAGCTTTTTGAGAAGTTGGGCATATGACATACTTACCTTCATCCAAAAATCAATCGACCTACAAGCCTCAAAAATTTGCCCCGTTTTTAGCCCCGTTTTTGCCCCGCATTTGTCGTCCGACATCATCCGAAAACGTATATATGTATACATAATTATCCCTATGAAAACATTCTTGCAATCCTCTTTTTCTTATGGTATACTATGCGGCACGGAACGCAATGCATTGTGATTACAGGCGAAACGGCGCAAGTATTGGCGGCACAAGAGCTATAAAGAACGCAAAATCAACCTCCGTTGCGGGTGTAGTTCAATGGCAGAATTCCAGCTTCCCAAGCTGGCCGCGTGGGTTCGATTCCCATCACCCGCTCCAACGCGAAAGCCTTGCGGCTCTAAGGTTACTTAGATTCGCAAGGCTTTGCAACAGATACTGTACAGCCAATTATCTTAGCAAGGGGTGGTGTTATGACCGTTACAAAGTATAAAGAGTTTGAAGACTTGGACGCCGCAATGGAGAAGAACGACCCGTTTCTCGCTGTCATCTCTTTTGACGGCGAAAGCGCGTATATGGGTCATATAGACGAGTGTGTGGAACACCATATCCTGCTTTCGAAACTAGGGTTGCCTAGCGGTGACATAGATAAATACTTTAGAATCGTCTTTGACCGGGAAAGTGCGGACTGGACGTTTGTCTGCCCTGCGGTATATAAAAACATTACAGACAGAACACGCCGGATCGCGGCGTATTACAAAGACGGCTTCGCGGCGATTTCCGGCTTCTTGTCGGAGATCGGGGTGTTTTGCGATATCCGTATTCCAAGGCGGTACAGGCGTCATTTTGACACGCTGTCCGAGGAAAATTGAAGCAAGTTTGCCGTCGATGCGGCACCCATTCCAACGCGATAGCCTTGCGGCTCTAAGGTTTCTTAGATTCGCAAGGCTTTTTTAGTGTTTGCTATACTCCGGTAAATTGCTTTGCGATATTAAGAAAATTAAGAGAGAAATTAAAAATATTAATATCTCTATTGACAATCATGAAATTCTGTGTTATGATACTCTTGGAAGGAGGGATCGCATTGGCAAACACAGCATACCACGCGCCGAACCGCTGCCCGGTGTGCGGCGGCGCGGTGGAGTTCACCCGTCTCAACTGCGCCGCCTGCGGTACCGAAATGACAGGACGGTTCGCGCTCTGCCGCTTTTGCGAGCTGGAGGAGAAGCATCTGCGTTTTGTCGAAACATTCCTGCGCTGCCGGGGTTCGATTAAAGACGCGGAGAAAGCGCTGGGGGTTAGCTATCCCACGGTCAAGGGAATGCTGGAAGCCGCGCTGAAGGCGCTGGGGTTTGACACTCCGCCGCCGCCGGATCGGGAGGACGTGATTGATCAGCTGAGCGCGGGTGAAATCGACGTAGATACAGCTTTAAGACTTCTAAAACAGTAAATGAAAGGGGAAATCACTCATGACGAGCGAAAAGGAAAAAATAATTGCGATGCTGGAGGAAGGTAAAATCAACGCGGAGGACGCCGCGAAGCTGCTTACCGCCCTCGGGGAGGCTCCCGCTACCGCCGCTCAATCATCCGGCGGCTACGACGCGCAAAAACAAAACATGAAGGGAAAAAAACTGCGCGTGACAGTGGAGGGTATTTCGGAAGAGGAAAGGGAGACGCAAGACATTCACGTGAATGTCGCGGTTCCGCTAGTGCTTGCCAAACTGGCCGACGGGATTGTCAGCAATGTCGTACCCAAAGAAGCGAACGCGCAGTTAAAAGAGCAAGGCATTGACCTCAGTTCACTGAAACTCGGAGAGATCGTCGACGCGCTGACCGACATTGACGAGGATATTGTCAATGTGGATATCGTTTCGGACGGTAACCCGATGAAGGTTCGGGTATATGTGGAATAAATGGCTGACCCTGCGCGTAAAGGTGAAGGGGAAAAAGAGCGTGAACGTATGGCTCCCGCCCTTATCCCTCTATGTTTTACGGCACGCCATCCTGTCCGCCGACGGACTGCTGGGCTTGATCGGCGGAGGTGCCGGGCGAAAGGCGCGCGCAGCTTCCGATCTGATGCAAAAATCCCTCGCCGTGTTGCAGGACGAGGGAATGGATGTGGATGTGAAGGTTACGAACCCCGAAGAAGATATCCGCGTGCGCATTCACACGGTGTAGGGGACGGCGGCAATCGTCCCGCATTGCGCGGGAATCCCGTAGGGGACGGCCTCCCGGACGTCCCCGTTAATAACCGCAGGAGGTTCTTATGAAAAATACAGCAATCGTGTTCGTCAATCGTTTTATCGGCTGCGCCGCCGCGCTGACCGGGGGATGTCTATTGTTTCGGATGGAGTTTGGTGTGTCGGTGTTGGGGTGGGCGGCACTGCTTGCGGCGCTGTATGTACTTATCAAGCCGCTGTACAGCTTGATAGCGGCGTCGCTCGATATGTTCCTGTTTGGACTCGGAACGCTCTGCCTCGACGCGCTGATGATTCGCCTCGCCGTGCCGTATCCGTTTGCCTATTGGCAGGCGCTGGCTGCCGCTGCCGTTATCGCGTTGGTGTTTGTGCCGTATACGAGGGCGCGGGCTTCTTAGTTTCTGTGTACTTCGTAAGATTCGCCGAACGTTTCGACCGACACCGTCCGTATTTTGCGCGGCGGTGTCGCGGCGTCTTTTATACGCGGTCCTTCCGCGATGCTGTCGGCAATCCCCATCCCTTCGGTAACGCACCCGAAAGCGGCATACTCGCCGTCGAGATACGTGGCTTCGCCCACCATGATGAAAAACTGGCTGCCCGCCGAGTTGGGGCGATCCGTGCGCGCCATCGAGAGAACGCCGCGCTCGTGGGATATGTCGTTATGGAAGAACGCGTTGGCGGAGAACTCGCCGGGGATCGAGTAACCGGGACCGCCGGTGCCGTCGCCGATAGGGCAGCCGCCTTGAATCATGAAGCCCGGCACGATGCGGTGGAAGCCTAAACCATTGTAGAAGCCGCTCTCGGCAAGCGAGACGAAATTCGCGACGGTGTTGGGCGCTTTTTTCGGATAAAGCTCGGCTTTGATGATGCCGCCGTCTTCCATCGTGATGGTCACAACCGGGTTTTTCATGGCCGCCGCCTCCCTATAGCTTCCTAATTTTTAACTACCTTGCTTTTACCGCCAAAGGTTTCTACAGTGACGCTTTTCATCACGCGGGGCTCCAATGCGGTCATATCATCTCCGCCGGTGTTCGGACCGGAGGCGATTTTGTCCGCCGCGTCCATACCCTCGATCACGCGCCCGAACGCGGCATACTTGCCGTCCAGATCCGGTCTGTCAACCATCATAATGAAAAACTGGCTTCCGGCAGAATCATTAGATCTGCCCCGCGCCATAGATAGGACGCCGCGATCATGAGATATATCGTTTTGGGTAAACCCGTTTTCCGCAAATTCCCCGTCAATGGAGTAGCCCGGGCTGCCCGCGCCATTCCCATACGGGCAACCGCCTTGAATCACAAACTCCGAGCTGGTGCGGTGGAAGTTCAAACCGTCGTAGAACCCGTCCTCAATAAGCGAGACGAAATTCGCAACGGTGTTGGGCGCTTTTTCGTAGTACAATTCGGCTTTCATAACGCTGCCGTCATCCATCGTGATGGTGACGATGGGGTTCTGCGTAAACCCACTCCCACCGTTTGAGGAGCAGGCGGTCAATATCAGTATACACGCAAATATCAGGCAAAGACACTTCTTCATCGTTAAATCCCTCCAGCCATACCAGTATAACTATACCGCAACCGATTGTCAAGCAAAAAGAAGCGCCGTCCGTTGACGCCGGAAACCGTCTGTGGTACAATATCTTTACGGGGGGATGCCGGTGCACAACAGCTTCGTCGGAAAGCTAAAAGATAACGTTTTTTCGGTGGCGCCGATTTGCGCCATCGTGTTTATACTGCATTTTACCGGCGCGGCGCGGCTGGACGGAGCCATGCTGACACAGTTTCTCATCGGCTCGGTGCTGATTGTTCTAGGTCTGGCTTTTTTTCTTGTGGGCGTGGATATCGGTGTTACGCCGCTGGGCGACCAAACCGGCGAAGCGCTCGCGCGTTCCAATAAAATTTGGATCGTGATGGGTGCCGGGTTGGTGCTGGGCTTCTTTATCTCTCTTGCGGAACCGGGATTGACGGTGCTGGCGGGTCAGGTTGAAACAATCACCGGTATATCCGGCATGAGCGTGTTGATTACCGTCTCGGTCGGACTCGCGATTCTGCTCGCAGTGGGTTTTTTGCGCGTAATTTTTAACATTCCGCTGTACAAGCTCCTGATTGGGTTGTATATCATCATCGGAGCCGTCGCCGTCTTTACCCCGCCGGAGTTTTTGGGGATCGCCTTTGACGCGTCCGGCGCGACGACGGGAATCTTGGCCGTTCCGTTCATCCTCTCGCTCGCGATGGGTACATCCGCATTAAAGCGGGACACCAAAGCGTCGGAAAAAGACAGTTTTGGGCTGGTCGCCGTTGCGTCCACCGGTGCGATCTTGTCGGTTATGGTCTTGAGCTTCTTTGTCCGTAACACGGAATTTGCGGTGGAAGCCGCAGTTATACCGGAGCAGTCCGCCGGAGGCGCGTTTCTGTCGCTGCTGCGCGGCATAATATGGGATGGGTTCATCACCCTGCTGCCGCTGCTTGTGATTTTAATCGTTCTGCAAATTGTATCGTTTAAGCTGCGCCGGAGAGCGTTCATTAAGATGCTGGCTGGCTTTATTTACGCGTTTATCGGGCTGGTACTCTTCTTTTTAGGCGTTGACGGCGGGTTTATGGAGGTCGGTGCGCAGATCGGACACGCGCTTTCCGATAAAACGGCGCTGGCGCTGATCGTCGGGTTCTTGATCGGTTTCGTCACCATCTTGGCCGAACCGGCCGTGTATGTCCTGACACATCAAATCGAAGACGTGACGAGCGGATACGTAAAACGGGTTTCTGTTTCTCTGCCGCTCTGCATCGGGGTGGGAGTCGCGGTGCTGCTGGCGGTGCTTCGCATCCTCGTTCCGGCGATTCAGCTTTGGCACTATCTGCTGCCGGGATACGTGATCGCCATTGTGCTGAGTATCTTTACGCCGAAGCTCTTTGTCGGTATCGCTTTCGACGCGGGCGGCGTCGCCACCGGTCCGATGACGGCGACCTTTATTTTGGCTTTCACGCAGGGCATCGCCGACGCGTCGGGCGGCGCAAACGTTTTGATTGAAGGGTTCGGGATGATTTCGATGGTGGCGCTGCTGCCGATTATAACATTGCAGGTTTTGGGCTTACTATATAAGAGAAAAGTGAAGGTTATAGAACATGGGTGAGTATGCCGAACGCGCGGAACTGGAGCTGGCCGTCGTCATCGTCGATTACGGCATGGGCAGCAAGGTCATGCGGGTCGCGAAGTCAAACGGCGTTTCATTCGGCTTGATAGCGCTGGGTACGGGAACGCTGAAGAACCGTATTCTGGAGTTTTTGCAGCTCGCCGATATCCGCAAAGAGGTCGTAATTATGGCATCCGACCGCACGGTTGTATCCGCCGCGATGGAGGCGCTGAACGAACGCTTTCATTTTGCGAAACCCTTCCACGGCATCGCGTTCACCATGCCGCTGCATTCATTGATCGGGCTTGGAAAGCTCCGTTTTAACCATCTCAACGCAGGCGAAAGGAAGGATTGCATGTACCGGGCAGTTATCGTTGTTGTCGACAGGGGAAGCGCCGACCGTGTTATGGAGGCCGCCACCAAAGCGGGAGCGCGGGGCGGCACCATCCTCAAGGCGCGCAGCTCGGCGGAGGCGTATGATGACCACACACTGTTTCATATCGACATCGAGCCGGAAAAAGAGGTCGTGATGATCCTCTCCGAAGCGTCCGGCGCGGATGCCATCGCCGAGGCGATCCGCGAAGAGTTAGACCTCGGAGAAGATAAAACCGGTCTGATCCTCTGTCAGGACGTCAGCAAGACCTTTGGCGTTAAATGACAATCATGGTCGCGATGAGCGGCGGCGTAGACAGCACGGTCGCCGCCTTTCTCTTGCAGTCGCAGGGACACATTTGCGCGGGCGGAATGATGGACTTGGGGATTACCGAAAACGCGCACCACGACGCGGAAGCCGCCGCCGAGCGGCTCGGCATTCCGTTTCATCTCTTTGACTGCGCCGAAGTTTTCAAGCGGGAGGTCGTGGCGCGGTTTGCCGAAGCGTACCGTGCCGGACTGACGCCGAACCCGTGCGTGGACTGTAACCGGCTTCTGAAATTCGGCTTGCTCGCGCAAAACGCGGAGCAAATGGGGTTTGAGAGGTTTGCAACCGGTCATTACGCGCGGACCGCCCGCGCAGGCGGGCGGTTTCTGTTGCAAAAAGCGCTGGACTTGACAAAAGATCAGAGCTACTTTCTTTACGGGTTGTCGCAGGAGCAGTTAAGCCGCGCCTGCTTCCCGCTTGGGGAACTGACAAAAACGCGGGTGCGGGAGATTGCGCTGGAGCAGGGGTTTCCGAATGCGCGGAAGACGGAAAGCCAAGACATCTGTTTCGTGCCAGACGGCGACTACGCCGCGCTGGTGGAGGAAAGCGGCGCGTTTCCGAAAGGTCGGTTTGTGGATACCTGTGGCAACGATCTCGGCGAACACCGGGGGATCGTCCGCTACACCGTCGGGCAGCGGCGGGGTCTCGGGATTGCGGCTCCGCGCCCGCTGTATGTGCGGGAGATACGACCCGAAACGAACACCGTCGTGTTGGCGGAGGACGGCGAACTCTACGAAAAAACGCTAACCGCGAACAGGATTAACCTCATCGCGACGCCCAGGCTCGATCGCCCGGAACGCTTCTCTGTTAAAATCCGCTGCCGCCACAAAGAACAGCCCGCGACCGTCACGCAGACAGACGAGGACACGCTGCGCATCGAGTTTGATACGCCGCAGCGCGCCATCGCGCCCGGGCAATCCGCCGTCCTCTACGACGGCGAAACGGTCATCGGCGGCGGGACGATTGTGCAAAAGCCAAGTGGCGTTTCACATAAATAAGAAATCAGAACGACCAAAACCGTTCTGATTTCTTGGGGTATATTCTTAGAATTTCCGCGTCACTCACTCGCGAAGTTGTCAAAATATCCGCGGATCATAACGACCGGCGTCCCCTTGTCACCACTGCCGCTGACCAGGTCGCACAGGCTGCCGACGAGGTCGCTGTAATAGCGCGGGGTTGTGCCAAGGCTTTCGTCTTTGCCCATCAGGTTCAGCGCCTTGCTTCGGATGCTCGCGATAACGGCTTCGCGGGCTTCTTCGCCGTGTTTATCGGCGAAGTCGTTGTCGGCGAGATATTTTAGTTTCAGTTCGTTCGGCAGACCGGCAAGACCCTCGGTGAACGCAGGGGATACGACCGGGTCGGCAAGCTCCCATATCTTACCCACCGGGTCTTTGAACGCGCCGTCTCCGTATATCAGCACTTCGGCGCGGACGCCGGTTTTTTCAAGCAGCAACTCTTGCACCTTTCGCACAAAATCGCTGCAGGCGCGGGGGAACAGCTTGACGCGGTCTTGGGTGGACTTATTGGCGCCGAGCAAGCCGTACTGTTCGTTATACCCCGAACCGCCGACGCTTTTTGTGAGAATGTCGTCGAGACCGATAACGTTCGCACCGGCGTCTTTTAAGCGTTTTTTTGTCGCCGCGCGGGTATGGATGTCCGCCGCGATGACGTTCTTCGTATATTTTAGAATCTCGCACGGGTCGTTGGCTAAAAGCACCTTGGCGTTGTTGCCCAGTTCGCGGTAAAGCTCTATGTAATCCACCCCGGTGAACTCATGGACTGTCTTCGGGAAATAGACACGAAAACCCTCTTCGTCAAACACGTCGGTGTACGGATTGCGCCCCTTGCTCAGCACTTCTTCCAAACTGACCAAATGGTTGCCGACCTCGTCGGAGGGATAGCTTAACTGCACGATAACGCTGTCCGCGCCCGCGGCGATTCCCTTAAACTGTGTAGCGAAGCGGTTGCGGCTCAGGATGGGGAATACCACGCCGACCGGCCCGGACGGAAATTTTTCCCGAACGTCGGCGGCAATCTGCGCGACGGTGGCATAGTTACCCTGCGCGCGCGCAACCACCGCTTCGGTAACGCCAACGATGTCACGCTCTTGCAGCGGGGTTCCCATTTCCTCGCAGCAAGCCAAGACGGAGGACACGACGATGTCCGGCAGGTTATCCCCCTCGCGGATGATTGGCGTGCGTACTCCGATAGCTTGCGTTCCGGCCGTTCTCAATTGCGTCGCCTCCTTCAATGATTTGCGCCCGCGATTGCCGCCGGGCGCACAACGAGATATAGTATACCATTTAATGGCTCATGTGTCAAGACTTCAAAACATCTTTTAAGAACATTCCCGTATACGACGCCTCGCAGGCAGCTACCTCCTCCGGCGTACCCTGCGCGACGATATGCCCGCCGCCGCCGCCGCCTTCGGGACCGAGGTCGATGATATAGTCCGCCGTTTTGATGACCTCAAGGTTATGCTCGATGACAAGAACGGTATTGCCGCCGTCCACCAGACGCCCCAACACCTCAATCAGGCGGTGGGTGTCGGCGGTGTGCAAGCCGGTCGTGGGTTCGTCGAGGATATAAATGGTACTGCCGGTGCCGCGCCGCGAAAGTTCGGTCGCGAGTTTGACGCGCTGTGCCTCGCCGCCGGACAGCGTGGTTGACGGCTGCCCCAGCTTGATATACCCAAGCCCCACTTCGCAGAGCGTTTGCACCTTTCGCGCCAGGCGCGGGATGCTCCCGAAAAACTCCAGCGCCTCGTCGCAGGTCATGTCCAGCACTTCGTGGATGTTCTTGTTTTTATAGCGCACTTCCAGCGTCTCGCGGTTGTAGCGCTTGCCCTTGCAGACGTCGCAGGGGATGTAGATGTCGGGCAGGAAGTGCATCTCGATTTTAATCAAACCGTCTCCGGCGCAGGCTTCGCACCGTCCTCCGCGCGTATTGAACGAGAAACGTCCGGGTCCGTAACCGCGTATCTTGGCGTCTGGCGTCGAGGCGAAAAGATCGCGAATCTCGGTGAAGAGGCCGGTATAGGTCGCGGGGTTAGAGCGCGGCGTGCGGCCGATCGGCGACTGGTCGATATCGATGACCTTATCGAGGAACTCAAGCCCCTCCAACCCGTCATGCGCGCCCGGACGGGTGCGGGCGCGGTTGAGCTTGCCCGCCAGCGCCTTATAGAGGATATGGTTGACAAGCGAGCTTTTGCCGGAGCCGGATACGCCCGTGACACAAGTGCAGCAGCCGAGCGGGATTGAAACGTCGATGTTTTTAAGGTTATTTTCCCTCGCGCCGCGTACCGTAAGCATGTTGCCGCTGCCTTTGCGCCGCTCCGGCGGAACGGGAACGGATTTCCGCCCCGATAAGTATTGCCCGGTCACCGATCCGGGACATTCCATGATTTCACTCAGCGTACCCGCCGCGACAATCTCGCCGCCGCGCACACCCGCGCCGGGACCGACGTCGACGATGTAATCGGCCTCCAGCATCGTCTCCTCGTCGTGTTCGACGACCAAGAGCGTATTGCCGAGGTCACGCAGACGTTTCAGCGTCGCGAGCAGCTTTTTGTTGTCGCGCTGGTGCAGACCGATAGAGGGTTCGTCGAGGATGTACAATACCCCCATCAGCGACGAGCCGATTTGGGTCGCGAGACGGATCCGCTGGCTTTCGCCGCCCGAAAGGCTGCCGGACTGACGCGACAGCGTCAGATATTCTAGCCCCACCGATCGAAGGAAACCCAAGCGCTCCCGAATCTCCTTCAGAATACGGTCGCCGATTTGGCTTTCTCTCTCGGTAAACTCCACGCCGTCCCAAAACGCCAGCGCTTCTGTGACCGGCTTATTGGTATATTCGGATATGTCCAGTCCGCCGACCGTCACGGCAAGGCTTTCTTTTTTCAAGCGCTTGCCTTTGCAGTCGGGACACGGAACCGGCGACATCAGCTCCTCGATTTGCTGGCGGGAGCCGTCGGATTGCGTGTCGCGGTAGCGGCGTTCCAGATTGCTGACCAAACCCTCAAACGCGTGGTGATGAATCGCGGTCTGCCCGTTGGCTTTGACATACGGAAGCTCCAGCTTCACACCCTTGGTGCCGTACAGCAGAGCGTCCATCGCCTCTTCGGGCAGATCCCGAACGGGATCGTCGATCGAAAAGCCGTAACGCTTGGCGAGTCCGTTAAAGTACATCCGCGCGATCGTATTGTCATCCGTGCCGCCCCAGCCGGAGGCCACCACCGCGCCCTCCCGCAAAGACAGGGACGTGTCCGGGATGATCCGCGCGGGATCCACCTTCAAATGCGCGCCCAGCCCCATACAGGTGGGACAGGAGCCGTAGGGGTTGTTGAAGGAGAACATGCGCGGCGTCAGTTCCTCCATCGAGATGCCGCAGTCCTCACAGGCGTAGTTCTGCGAAAAGAGCAGCTCCCGCTCTCCGGGACCGACGTCAATGATAATCAGTCCGCCGGAGAGACTCGCCGCGATCTCGACCGAGTCGGTCAGGCGCTGCTGTATATCGGGCTTGATGACAAGACGGTCGATGACGATCTCAATGCTGTGCTTCTTATTCTTGTCCAGCGTAATCGTCTCGGTCAGCTCATACATGCTGCCGTCCACCCTTACGCGGGCGTACCCGCTCTTGCGGGCGTCGGCGAACACCTTTTGATATTCGCCTTTCCGCGCGCGCACCACCGGCGCGAGTACTTGGATCCGCGACGATTCCGGCAGCGCCATCACGTTGTCGATGATCTGGTCGACCGTCTGCTGGTGGATTACCTTCCCGCAGCGCGGGCAGTGCGGGATGCCGATCCGCGCCCAAAGCAGACGCAGATAGTCGTATATTTCGGTGACGGTGCCGACCGTGGAGCGCGGGTTGCGGCTGGTGGTCTTTTGATCGATCGATATGGCGGGCGACAGACCGTCGATGTAATCGACGTCGGGTTTCTCCATCTGACCCAAGAATTGGCGGGCGTAGGACGACAGGCTCTCGACATAACGCCGTTGCCCCTCCGCGTAGATGGTATCGAACGCGAGCGAACTTTTGCCCGAGCCGGACAGACCGGTCAGAACAACCAGCTTGTCCCGCGGGATCTCGACGTCAACGTTCTTGAGGTTGTGTTCCCTCGCGCCCTTGACAAAAATGGAATTTCGCATACAATGATTGCCTCCTGCGTCCTTGTAGGGGCGATTGATTTACCGCGGACGATCGAGGGCGNNTGTTTACGGCGCGCCGGGTCGTCGCGCCCTACGAGTTACCGCCCTTTAGCTTAATTATTTGGTCGCGCAGCAGGGCGGCGTACTCAAACTCGAGCATTTGGGCGGCTTTTTTCATCTCGGTTTCGAGTTTTTTGAGCATCTCGGCGCGTTCTTTTTCGGTCAGCGGCTGGTCGCCGCGCTGTTTCGCGATGTCGGCTTTGCGGGTAATCTCCGGCGCTTCCCCGACCTTCTTGATGATCGTCTTGGGTGTGATACCGTGTTCCTCGTTGAACGCCACTTGCAGGGCGCGGCGGCGGTTCGTCTCGTCAATGGCGCGCCGCATCGACGGCGTGATGCTGTCAGCGTAGAGAATGACGCGCCCTTCGGCGTTACGCGCGGCGCGCCCGATAATTTGAATCAGCGACGTCTCGCTGCGCAAAAAGCCCTCTTTGTCGGCGTCGAGAATCGCGACAAGGCTGACCTCCGGCAGGTCAATCCCTTCGCGCAGGAGGTTGATGCCGATCAGCACGTCAAAGACGCCGAGACGCAGGTCGCGAATCAGTTCAATCCGCTCCAGCGTGTCGATTTTATGGTGGAGGTAGCGCACCCGCACGCCGAGCCGCTGGTAGTGCGCCGTGAGATCTTCGGCCATTTTCTTAGTCAGCGTCGTAATCAGCACGCGCTCTTTGCGTTCGGCGCGTTCGTTGATCTCGCCGAGCAGGTCGTCGATCTGCCCTTTGACCGGGCGCAGCAGCACCTCCGGATCGACCAAGCCGGTCGGACGGATAACCTGCTCGACGATCTGACCGCTACGTTCGCGCTCATACGGGGCGGGAGTGGCCGAAACATAGATGGTTTGGTTGAGTTTATCGCAGAACTCGGCGAAGTTAAGAGGGCGGTTGTCCAGAGCGGACGGCAGGCGGAAGCCGTAATCGACCAGCGTGGTTTTGCGCGCGCGGTCGCCGTTGTACATACCGCGTACCTGCGGTACGGTGACGTGGGACTCGTCGACGATCAGCAAAAAGTCTTCGGGGAAGTAGTCGAGCAGGGTGTAGGGGGTGGAACCCGGTTCCCGGCGGCTTAGGGGGCGGGAGTAGTTTTCGATGCCCGTGCAGAAACCCAGTTCCCTCATGCTTTCGATATCGTAGAGCGTGCGCTGCTTGAGCCGCTGCGCCTCCACCAGCTTGTCCTCTTCCTCAAACGTCTTTACCCGCGCCCACAACTCGTCCTCAATCTCGCGCAGCGCCTCCTCCATCGTCTCCGGGTCGGTGATGTAGTGGGTCGCCGGATAGACGGCAACATGGTTCAGCACAAGACGCGGCGTTCCCGTGACGACGTCTATTTCGGAGATGCGCTCCACCTCGTCGCCGAAGAACTCCACGCGGATCGCGCGGTCGTTGTAGTA
>DBDP01000076.1 GCA_002293625.1 Clostridiales bacterium UBA929
CCCGAACGGTGCCATTACGGCGTCCGCGCCGCCGTCCACAAACGTCTCCAGCAGCGGGACGATACTGCCCGCCGCGTTGTGGTGGCGCTTGATTCGCTCGTCCGCGGCGGGAGAACGGTGGCTCCAGCCCGCAAGCCAGTTTGTTCCGATAATCAGGCGCGGCATCGATATGCCGCCGACCGTCGTGCGGGGAAAGGTTTGCATACAAGGTTCGCCTCCATTTGTAAGAGCGGATGGCTATCCGCCCGTTACGGTTTATGCGGGCGGAATGACCCCGCCCCTACGATTTTCCCCAGCATTTCATGTCTATCTTTGACGCAAAGGGTTACAAAATAAGCCCCTATACTTAAATAATTGTACCCATCAAACGTGGCGATTTCCGAATCGGCAATTGATCTTTCATGAACGAACCAAATCCTTATCCAATACACTTCACCATAAACAAACATGGGTTATTCTCGTCCCATAACAGAGGGAAAACCTCCAGCGGCTTGAACCCTAACGACTGATAGAACAGCCTGGTTTTCTCATAACTCTTGCTTTCTCTCGAAGCGTCAAGCGTTTTCACGGTCAGGAATTCCAGCTTTTCCCCAAGACAATACCCCTCGCAGGTTTTGATTAGCTTTCTGCCAATACCCTGCCTGTGGAATTCCCGTAAAACCCCCATGACACAGACTTCCGCCGTAAAAGCATTGTGTAACTTTACAGCGACGAACCCAACGGGTTTTTCGTTGTCATATGCCGCGTAAAACGGCATTGACTGAACCTTACGCACATAATCAGCAATGGAAGCCTCTTCTCCGAACCAGGTGGGCAGCGAACGCAAAATAGCGTCACAAATATCTGTTTTTTTACTCGGAGCGGAAACTTCCTTAATCTCAACCAACAGAATCTCTCCTTGCACAAACCCCTCGTAGCCCCCTTCCATTGGAAGGGGGTGGCGTCCCACGGATGCCGGGGGATGTCACCGCCGGAGCGCCATCCCCAACATCCCCGCCGGGGCGACGTTCAACGTAAAATCCTTCCCCGCGAAAATCCCCTCATCGGAAAGCCGCCCAGCGGCGGCGGATTCGGCGAGTTCGGGGCGGTTGTTCTCTTTGGAGAGGTGGCACAGAGTGACGTGCCTTGTCCCGCTTTTCACGGCGGCGAGCGTTACCTCGGCGGACGCCTCATTGGAGAGATGCCCGCGCGGGCTGAGGATGCGCCGTTTCAGAAAGGCGGGATACCGCCCGCTCATTACCAGATTCTCGTCATGGTTTGATTCAATCAGCAGATAGTCGGCGCGGCACGCGTGTTCCAGCACGGTTTTCGTCGCGTGACCGAGGTCGGTGCAGACACAAACCATGAAGCCGCCCAAGTCAAACAGATACCCCAATGAATCGGGAACATCATGCGGCGTCGCGAACGCCTCCACGCCGATGTCTCCGATCCCAAAACTGCCTGTAACGTCTGTTATATGTAAAAACGGAGTCGCGCTCCGTATCGCCCGCGCGGTAAGCGGCGGCGCGTAAACATCCCGCCGCAGAGCAGCCAGCCCCTTGGTATGGTCGCCGTGTTCGTGGGTAACCAGTACACAGGTAAGCTCGGAAACACCCAATTCCCACAACGCTTGCCGGATACGACGCGCCGAAATGCCCGCGTCCACCAGCAAAAACGTATCTTTATAGCCAACCAGCACGGCGTTTCCGTCACTGCCGCTGGCGAGCGTACAGACAATCAACCCGTCGCCGTCAGCGCGTCGGGGTCGTCGATTTCTTGGATGCTGATATCCGCGCCCACGCCGCGCAACTTCCCAACGACATCCTCATACCCGCGTTCCACATGGTAAACGCCGCCGACTTCGGTTTGACCCGCGGCACCCAACGCCGCCACAATCAACGCCGCGCCCGCGCGCAAATCACATGCCTGCACCGGCGCGCCGGTCAGTTTACCAACACCTTCCACAACGGCCAGTTTGCCGTCCACCTGGATCCGCGCGCCCATCCGTTTCAACTCGTCCACATATCTGTAGCGGTTGTCGGCCACGCTCTCGGTGATCATGCTGGTGCCTTCGGCGAAGCTCAGGCAGGCGGCCATCTGCGGCTGCATGTCGGTGGGGAAGCCCGGATAGGGCAGAGTCTTAATATTGGTTTTGCGTAAACGGCGTGTCCGGCGAACCAATACGGATTCGTCGAATTCCTCGACTTCCACGCCGATCTCTTGGAGCTTTGCCGTGATGCACTCCAGATGTTTTGGGGTGACGTTGTTCAGCGTCACTTCGCCGCCGGCCGCCGCTACGGCTGTCATATAGGTACCCGCTTCGATTTGGTCGGGAATGATGGTGTACGTGCCGCCGGTCAGATGCTTTTTTCCTCGAATTTTAATAATATCCGTACCCGCGCCTTTGACGTCCGCCCCGACGCGGTTAAGGAAGTTCGCCAAATCCACGACATGCGGTTCCCGCGCCGCGTTTTCGATTACGGTCAGACCGTCGGCCATCGCCGCCGCCAAAATGATGTTGATCGTCGCGCCGACAGAAGCCACGTCGAGATAAATCGGCGCTCCCACCAGACGGTTTTCTCTGGCGTTGGCATGGATAAAGCCGGCGTTGACGTGTACGTCGGCTCCGAGCATTTCAAACCCTTTGATGTGCTGATCAACCGGGCGGACGCCGAGATTGCAGCCGCCGGGCATTGCGACCTGCGCGTTTAGGAAACGTCCGAGGTACGCGCCGATCAGGTAATAAGACGCGCGCATACGGCGCACTTGGTCGTAAGGCGCGACGCTTCCCGCGCGTACGCCGCGGCTGTCGATGAGAACCGCGCCGCCCTCCGCCGTTTGAACAGAAGCGCCGACATCCTTCAAAATTTCCAGCATCAGCGACACGTCAGTCACATTCGGGATATTCTCAATACGGCATACGCCGTCTACCAGCAAGGTAGCCGGCAGAATGGCAAGAGCCGCGTTCTTCGCTCCGCTGATATTGATCTCGCCGTGAAGCGGACGCCCTCCGCGAATGGCGTATTGGGTCAAAATCAAACACCTACTTTTGCGCTCGTTCGGAAGTCTCACGGATATGATTTCCTCAAAATGGGCGGTCTATCCATCCAAAACCGCTTTTCCGTGAGTTTTTTGGGTTCAACACTTCGAGCATTGGCATGTCGAAAAATGCCCGCTCCGGCTAGCGACACCGCGCCAAAGACACCTGCTCGCTAGCGCTTCGCTCGTTCGCCCTTCGGGCGAACACGCAATTTTCAACACTTCGAGCTTAGTATAGCAGGGTTGTTAACATAATGCAAGGTAAATTTTCCTTGACATCCCAATTCAGGCGTGATAATATGAAACAGTGTTCCATATTGGCGGACGAAGGAGTGTTCATACTGGGCGCTTACAACACAAAGCAACGCGAGGCGGTGCTGCGCTATATCTACTCTCTCGGCGACGTGCATGTGACGGCCTCACAAATCGCGAAGCATTTTACACGCGAGCGAATTCCCGTCGGGCGCACGACGGTATACCGGCACTTGGATCGCCTGACGGAGGAGGGCGTCCTTCGGAGGTATGCCGCCGACGGCGTGTCCGGCGTATGCTACCAGTATATCGGAGTGTCTCCTTATTTTCATTTGAAATGCGAATGCTGCGGGAAGTTGCGACCTTTGGAATGTGACACTCTGTCCGAAATAGAGCGGCATGTCTTCCACAAGCACTCCTTTAAGGTGAACCCGCAGAAAACCGTGCTGTACGGCAGATGCGGGGAATGCCTTGGCGAGACATAATACTACGAAAGAAGGGTTCTCTATGAGAAAGATTTGTGTACTTACCGCGCTGCTCCTGCTGACGGCACTCGCCGGCTGCGGGCGAGTTCCCGCCGGTGACGCGGAGTTCAGCGTTGTCAGTACGATTTTCCCGCAATACGATTGGGTTCGCCAAATACTAGGCGATCGGGCGGATAATATGGAGCTGACCCTTCTGCTGGGCGACGGCATCGACCTGCACAGCTACCAGCCCACGGTGGAGGATATCGCGAAAATTTCCGAGTGCGACATGTTTATATATGTCGGCGGCGAATCTGACCTGTGGATAGCCGACGCGTTGGAAGAGGTAACGAACCCGGATATGATCGTTATCAACCTCTTGGAAGCCACAGGCGACGCCGCGAAGACGGAAGAACTCGTAGAGGGAATGCAAGAGGACGAGCATGACCACGGCGACGAAGAAGACCACGAGGAAGACCATGAAGGTGACGAGCACGAAGAGGATCATGAAGGCGAAGACCACGAGGAAGACCATGTGGGAGAGGAAGTCTTGGACGAGCATGTGTGGCTCTCCCTAAAAAACGCGGAGACTCTTTGTATCGCCATCGCCGATGCTCTTTCTGATATGGACGCCGGCCACGCGGACACGTACAAAGCCAATTTGGAAACATATTTAGAGAAGCTGCAATCTATGGACGGCGAATACCGTTCGGCGGCGGACGGCGCGGCGGTCAAAACCCTGCTGTTCGGCGACCGTTTCCCGTTCCGATACCTTGTGGACGATTACGCTCTCAGCTATTTCGCGGCGTTCCCCGGATGTTCCGCCGAAACGGAAGCCAGCTTTGATACCATCGCGTTCCTTACGGAGAAACTTGACGAACTGTCCCTTAAAAATGTCATGGTGATCGAAAGCTCGGATCAGTCGATCGCAAACACCATCATTCGCAACTCAGCGGCCAAAGATCAAAAGATTTTGGTGCTGGATGCGATGCAATCGGTAACGGACGCCGACGTGAGCGGCGGCGCGACTTATCTGTCGATCATGGAAAGCAACTTGGGTGTGTTGAAAGAAGCGTTGAGCTAAACGAAGGAGAAGCCCTATGCCGCAGCTGACCTGCCAAAACTTAACCCTCGGATATGAAGGAAAGCCGGTTCTCTCCGATCTTTCCTTTTCCGTTGACGCGGGGGATTACCTTTGCATCGTGGGGGAGAACGGCTCCGGCAAGACAACGCTGATGAAAACGCTGCTCCGGCTGAAAGCGCCGCTTGCCGGTCAGATTCTGATGGGGGATGGCTTGAAGCCGAACGACATCGGCTATCTCCCGCAGCAGACGGCGGCGCAAAAGGATTTCCCGGCTTCGGTAAGAGAGATTGTTTTATCCGGCTGCCTGAACCGCCGGGGATTCCGCCCGTATTACAGTAAGAAAGAAAAGCGGCTGGCGGAGAGCCATATGCAAAAGCTGGGGATTGCCGCCCTCGCGAAACGCTGCTACCGCGAACTGTCCGGCGGTCAGCAGCAGCGGGTGCTGCTGGCGCGCGCGCTGTGCGCCGCCGGAAGAATCCTGCTCCTAGACGAACCGGCGGCGGGTCTTGATCCGGCTGCAACCGCGGATTTATATACATTGCTCCAAACCCTCAACGCCGAGGGCGTGACGGTTATTATGATATCGCATGACATCGCCGCGGCGACGCGGTACGCTTCCCATATCCTGCATATCGGATCGGCGATATTTTTTGGCACGGCGGCGGAGTACGCGAATCATATAAGCGGGGAGAGTGGCGGCGTATGATTGAGTTACTCAATACGATTGCGTATTACTTCCAAAAAGAGTACGTGATTTTCGCGACGGTGGTCGGCATTTTAATCGCGCTCTGCTCCGCGCTTTTGGGCGTTACGCTGGTGTTGAAACGCTTCTCGTTCATCGGGGACGGATTGTCTCATGTGGCGTTCGGCGCGACCGCGATCGCGACCGCGATGAATTTAACGAATAACGTTCTGCTGGTGCTGCCGGTGACGGTGGTTTGCGCCGTCTTGCTGCTGCGCACGGGGCAAAACGCCAAAATCAAGGGAGATGCCTCCATCGCGATGATCTCCGTCGGGACACTCGCCGTCGGCTATCTTGTGATGAACCTTTTTCCGAGTTCTTCGAATCTTTCGGGGGACGTCTGCGCGACGCTGTTCGGCTCCATATCGATTCTGACGCTAACCGATACGGAGGTTTTGATCTGCGCCGTACTCTCGGTGCTGGTGGTTGCCGCGTTTCTGCTGTTCTACCACAAGATATTCTCGGTCACTTTTGACGAGGACTTCGCCTCCGCAACCGGGAACAGGGCAAAGGTGTATAATCTTATCCTTGCCGTTATCATCGCCGTCGTCATTGTCGTCGCGATGAATCTGGTCGGTTCCCTGCTGATCTCGGCGCTTGTCATCTTTCCAGCCCTGTCCGCTATGCGGGTATTCAAGAGCTTTCGTGAGGTAACCGTGTGCTCCGTGATTACATCGGTCGTCTGCACCGCACTCGGTATCCTCATCTCCATCGTCGCCAGTACGCCTGTCGGCGCAACCATTGTCGCCGTGGACATTGCGGGGTTTGCCCTGTTTTGCGCCGCGGGTCTTCTAACAAGGAGGGTAAAAGCGTGAAAAAGTTATTGATTGTCACTTGCTTTCTGTGCCTGTTTTGCACTTTCTCCGCCTGCGCCGTAAAAACGGTGCAACCGGTTGCGTCCAGTGACCCGGATGTGGATCTCACCACCTTAAGCAGTACGATGGTATACGGGGAAGTCTACAACATGATGAATAGACCGGAGGACTACATGGGTAAAACCATTAAAGCCCGCGGTCCGTACTACTCGTCCCTTTTTGTGCAAACCGGCCTGTATTACCATTTCATCCTCATAGAGGACGCGGCCGCTTGCTGCCAGCAGGGGTTGGAGTTTATCTGGGAAGGTCGCGACTACCCGGACGGTTTCCCGGCGAACAATACGCAGATCGAAGTAACCGGCGTATTCGGCGAATACGAGGAGCTGGGGGAAACATACTATTACCTTGACGTGGACGATGTTACCGTGTTGAACAGCGCGGAGTAGGATTATTGGGCGTAATAACCGAGGGAGGGATTTGTGATGAACAGGGTTTTTACCATCGTGATTTGCCAAGAAGACGATTGGCATGTCGCTAAATGTGTAGAGAACAATGTGGCATCTCAGGGAAAAACGATGGACGAAGCCATCACCAACTTGCGTGAGGCTTTGGAACTATTTTATGAAGACGAAACCGTCCCCAACTTCCGTCCGGCATTCGTTACAACGCTGGAGGTCGCGGTGTAATGCCGCCGGTAATGAAACCCGAGCAGGTTATCAAAGGTTTGGAGCGAAACGGATTTCGGTTTGTCAAGCAAAAGGGAAGTCATCGGAAGTATAAGAAGGACGGAAAGACTGTCATCGTCCCTATGCACTACGAACTTGCAAAAGGTACGCTGGTTTCCATTTTGGAACAAGCGGGCTTGACAATTGAGCAGTTATAAACTGCCTAATGCTTGTAATATTCACCCCTTAATAAACCGCAGTATTCTCTTTTCAGCCGCGCCGGGGTTCAGCCGCAGGATTCGCGCCTTGATTTTCTCGACCGCGTCGTCCGGATCCAAACGCTCCGCTTCCGCGAATATCTCGTCTCCCCAAAAACGCTCCGTGGTGCAGAAAACGGTGGACGACCAGCCGTATTCGTCGCCGTAGCGCGATAGCTTTTGCTCCCGCCCGCACATGGTTAGAAATAACTTCCCCTGAAGCTCGGTCAGCGCCCTGTCAAACGCAGCTTTATCGTCACGCGAAAACCCTGCCGCTTGCTTGATTTCGTGCAGCGGCAGGGTTCCGTTTTGCGCGACTGCCTCAAAAATACGCTTCGCGGCATGGCTCGCGGTACCGTTTGCGTACTCGTCGGCGAACGACCGCCCTTCACGCCGCGCCGCGAGAAAGAGCGGTGCCCATTCCCGCGTGATGTACCCCGCTTTCTTAAAGAACACCTTCCCGTAGGAGATGTCGTCCCGCTCGTCCAAAACGCGCATCCGCCACTCCCACGGGTCGGTATCCGGGTCGCCAGTATGCCACTCAATACCGGTTTCGGCGTCCGCGCCCCATCCGTAGCGGAACAGAGCGAACACGCCGTCATTCGCCCCGCCGACCGCGCCGGAGAATCCGGCTTCCAGCAGCGCGGAAATAAAGTCGTTGTAGTTACGGATCATTTGTGTCCCTCCCCGCAACAAAAACCATCACAGCGTCCCCTCTGTTTCCTGCCAATCCACAAACAGCTTGTATGTTTCGGTGCGGAAGCGCAGCACGCAGTAGCCGGGGTCGTCCGGACCGGGAAAGTGATTCTCCATCCACTTATACCAATGCTCCCGCTTGGATTCCGGGTCGGTCAGGAGTTCCAGCGTCCCCCTCAGCGTGATACCGTACTCGTCCGCCGCGAAGCAGACGGCGGCGCGGTTGTCGCGCCGGAGACGCGTGACCCAATTGCTCCCAAGCCCGGTGCAGAAAGTAACCCATTGAATCCCGTCCGCTTTTGACGGCGTGATGACCGCCGCCGTCAGGCGGCCGTCCGTGTTCTCCTGCGAGAGGATGCAATATTTGCTGTTCCCTTCGGATGCCGTGTGCTGTCGGATGATTTCGCTTGCTCTTTGAATCGCGTTTGACATGATCAATTCCTCCTATTCAGATTCCATGACTTTACAGGTTTGGTGTTGGCGGATGATGAGGATTGTTAATGTCGGCCAACCCATTCCAGCCACCTTTTTTTATCTTTTTCGTTGTAATACTGATCGTCAACAGAAATGCCCACGGCTTTCAGCGCGACTACGGCCAACGATGAATCGCCGGGTGTCAATTCGTGCTCCCACAAATATTCACATTCGATGTTAAGAAAGCATTCCTTTATAAGCGGAGCGTTCACGCTTTGCGCATTTTCGGCGGTCAGACCGGATGCCGTGATTTCGTTCGTATAGAAATCATTATTCTCGATTGTATCAAAGCACTTATCGCTGATCCCCGCCGGAAAAAAGTTTAGCACACAGCAGCCTGTTTCTTTCAGGGATTGGTACATATGCCCCGCGGTTCGTACCCATCCGAGAATACAGGTGAAATTGCCGTATGACGCGCTGAACGCCGCGCGGCTTTGTAAGCAGGCGTTTTCCTTGCCGTTGGATTTCCAGCTTGTCACGACAAATAACGGGGTTGGTATATCCGCGACCGCGTCATGCCACGAGCTCTCAATGCTGACCAAATCACCGGGCCAGCGCGGCTTTACTTCTTCTGGTTTTGACGCGAAAGTTCTTTTCATCAGCATATCTCCTCAATTATAGAATCAAAATTGTATTTCCGTCAGGGTCATGCACATAAAGCTCTTTGCCGCCCCACACGGCGACTTTCGGAGGTTCAAGCTCGACCCCCTTTTCTTTTAGTTCGTGATATGTCTTGTCATGATCGTCACATTCAAACACAAAAGTGACCGTTCCCGTATTCGCTTTCCCCCATTTGCTCTCATCCCAAATCCAAATATGCGGCTGGGTTATATCAAACCCTATTTCCGAGCCGTCAACATCGGAGGGATCGTCTCCTAAAACCGGAATACCAAGCGTTTTATTATAGAACCTCACCATTTCCAAAGGGTTCTTTGATGAAATGTTCATGCCGCCGAATTTGATAAGCATTTTTTCAACCTCCTTTTTTCTCCATCCTATCACATAAAACAGGACAACAGTCTGCCCTGTTTATTTATACCGCCCTAAAATTTTTTCGGCTATCCGGCGCATCTCGCCCGCGACCTCCGGCGGCTCCAGCACTTTTACTTTGTCCCCGAAACCGAGCAGCCAACTGACCATAAAGTCTTGATTGGCGTATCCCACCTCCAGCAGCAGCCCGTCCGGCGTTTCTGTGTAGCACTCCATTCCGTATAATTCGATCAGTTTGTAACGCTCTGTATATTCAAACAGCGCCGTGAGCTTTTTATCGTCCGTATAGCCAAGTTCCCGCTTCTCCGGCGGAATCTCACGCGGCGAAAAGGTCTCGTCGTCGCAGAGAGCGAGGTTCCAAAGCCGCGTCAGCTTGAACAGCCGCCAGTCCTGCCGTTTTAGGCAATACCCGAATACGTACCACGCCGTCCATTGAAAGAGTACAAAATACGGCTCGATCTTGCGGTGGGTTTCCCCCTTTTCGTAATAATAATCGAACTCCGCGAGCTTCTGTTCGCGGACGGCGCGCTTGAATAACTCTATCTTCTCGGTAAGCTGCCCCTTGTAGTGCGAAGCGAGGTCGATGATCACCGGCTCGCGCAGCGACACGACACGCTCGGTATTCGCGCCGAGCTTATCTAACGTTCGCTCTATTGAGGAGTGTTCGGATATGCTGCCCAACCCTTTCAGCGCGGCAATTAAACCGCCCAGTTCGTCGGCGGTGAGA
>DBDP01000181.1 GCA_002293625.1 Clostridiales bacterium UBA929
GGTGTCCGTCATGCCGTATAAACCCAAGAAACCCTGCGCTCACCCCGGCTGTCCTGTCCTGACAGACAGCCGTTACTGCCCGGAGCATCAGAAACTGGCGGACAGGCAGTATGAACAGTACCGGCGCGACCCGGCCACGCGCAAACGGTACGGTCGCAACTGGCAGCGCATCCGCGCTCAATATATCGCGGCGCACCCGCTTTGCGAACGGTGTCTGCCCGAAGGCAAACACACCCCGGTACAAGAAGTCCACCACAAAATTCCGCTCTCGAAGGGCGGCACCAACGATTACGGTAACCTGATGAGCCTGTGTACCTCCTGCCACTCGGCGATTACCGCCAAAGAGGGAGGAAGATGGGGGTGAAATCGTGGCTATATGGCTTTACGCGAACGCCTCTCACCGGGCCGCGTAAATTTTCTGCCACGACGATTTTCGCTTTCCACAACAGCGTTATTATAAAACGCAAGCTCTTCCTTTGATGTCATGTCTTTCGTCTGCTCTTGGATTTTCAAACGAATCTCATGTATCTCTTTGACAGCTCTCGGTTCATGCGTCATGCTCACTCACCGCGCTTTCCAGTTATAAGTTTACCATGCTTCACTCGTTATTTCAAGCCACAATTAGCAAGGGCGGTCTCAATCTCTGCCGCAACTCGTCCGAGCAACGGCTTTGGCCAATCGTATGGATTTTCGCGATTTCAGAAGGTTTTGAGGGGGGTATTACCATGCCGAGAGGCGGTGCCAGACCGGGCGCGGGACGCCCCAAGAAGCCGCTGACTGATAAATTGCTGGAGGGGAACCCCGGCAAGAGGGATGTAACGGTATTGAAATTTCCGCGCGGCAGTAATCAAACAGGGCGTAATAATGCTGATAATCCAAAGGATTCAAACAAAACAAGGAAGAATCAAAGGGCAAAACCGGGGACGGCGACCCGTCTGGCGAGTTATCTCGATATCGCCGCCAAAGAGGGCGGCGATATCCTCCCTCCGGCCAGCGAAATCTACACGCTTCTCGCGGATTTCATCGAAAGCGCGGGCTGTACCGAGTTTGTCGCGCCGCTTCTGCTGGAGGATTTCGCCTTCCTGCGCAGAGCTTACCTCGAATGCGAGTTTATGAACCGCAAGCTGGGACGAATCGCCGGCGGAAAGCGGTCACCCTATGTCAATATGGCGCTGGATTACCAGAAAGCGATGATGGCTGTGTATAACCAGATTTGGCTGATCATCGCCCGGAACTGCGAGGAGCAGTACGAAGGAAAGAACGAATTCTTGGAAATGTTACGAAACAGGGGGTTTTAAACTATGCAATCAACAGAACGCTTTGAAAAAGTAGCCGTAGACAAACTCGTTCCCTATGCCCGGAACGCGCGGACGCACAGCAAGGAGCAGATACTCCAGCTCCGGGCCAGTTTGAGGGAATTTGGCTTTGTAAACCCGGTCATTGTGGATAAAGACCTAAACATCATCGCCGGTCACGGGCGGGTGATGGCGGCGAAGGCCGAGGGACTAGCCGAAATCCCCTGCGTATTCGCGGAACACCTCACCGACGCGCAGAAGAGAGCGTACATACTGGCGGACAACCGGCTGGCGCTGAACGCCGGGTGGGATGAAGAACTGCTGGCGCTGGAATTCGGGGAATTGAAAGACCTCGGCTTCGACCTTGAGCTGACCGGCTTTGACGCCAACGAGATCGAGAAAATGTTCAGCTCTGCCGGTGAACAGGAAGCCGAAGAGGACAATTTCGATGTGGACGACGAACTGGAGCGTCCCGCGTTCTCCATGCTTGGCGATATATGGACGCTCGGCCGGCACCGCCTGATCTGCGGCGATAGTACAAAGCTTGAAACCTACGCCGCGCTGATGCAGGGGAAACAGGCAAATCTGATCCTGACCGATCCGCCCTACGGCGTGGATTATGTTGGCAAATCCGAACAAGTCCACAAGGACAAAACGGCAAAAATCAAGAACGACAAATTCTCCAGCGACGAGGTTTTCTACGAATTTATTCTCACCGCGTTGAAAACGATGGAACCTCACCTCGCCGGGGACGGCGCTGCGTATATCTTCCACGCCGACACGAAGGGGTTATTGCTCCGCACGGCATTCAACGAAGCCGAGTTCAAACTGGCCGGAACGTATATATGGGTGAAAAACACCTTCGTATTGGGCCACGGCGATTACCATTGGGGGCATGAACCGTGTTTATATGGCTGGAAAGCGTCCGGGAAGCACGTCTGGCATGGCGACCGCAAGCAATCCACCGTTTGGAACTGCGATAAACCCGCCCGCTCCGAAAAGCATCCGACGATGAAGCCGATCCCGCTGCTGGCGATCCCGGTCACGAATTCCACGCAGACAAACGGCATCGTGTTGGAACCATTCGGCGGCAGCGGTTCCACGCTGATCTGCTGTGAACAGCTCGGAAGAGTTTGTTACGCCTCCGAATTGGACGAAAAGTTTGTGGATGTCATCGTGAACCGTTATCGCGATCAAGTCGGCGGCGACGCCGACATTTTTGTGGAGCGGAACGGCGAGACGCTGCCATATGCGGCGGTGTGTACGCCCTCCGGCGCGGTGCCACTATAAAACACCAGCGCTTTCCACGCAAATTGGACAAATGATTCTGTTGCTTTTTCCTCGGTTCAGAGTAATTAATGGTGTCGGGCAAAGGGCTGAACCCCTTGCGAATCAAGAAAAATCGGAGGAAAAGAACATGACCATCCAATTCAACGTAAACGGTAAAGCACGAAAACGGCTGGTGGCAGCCATCAGCCGCGAAATCGGCATCCCCAGTGAGTACCTCGGAGCGCCGGACTATCGGTATCAAGTGGGCGAATACATCATCTCCCAAGACGGCACCGTCACCGGCCCCGACAACCGCGCGTTAATCGCCGCACTCGCCGAATCGCACGGCTTCGCAGCCATTGTCGGCGAATATGACGATTCGCCGGAGGAAACCCCCGCCTTTGAGGAATTATGCCTCACCGAGCGCGAGGAATTGGGGCTTGGCCGGGAACTGCGTGACCCAATCGGAGAGGACGGCATGCAAGCAAGTGATGTTCCCGAACCTGATACGTTGACCGTAGAATTTCCGCTGACCGGCTTCAACCCGGAAACACTGGATAACCTTTGCAAACTGGTGCTTTCCAAGGAGGCGCTGCTCAAAAAGGCGCTGGGCGCGGAGGAACTGCCGGTTCAAATGCTTGAAGACAGAATCGCGTTCCCGTGGTTCACACTCGCCGCGCCGGAACACGCCGACGCTTACGCGAAGTTTATCACCGCGCTGTGCAAAACCGCGAAAGAGAAAAAGCGCGTGAGCGCCAAAGCGAAGGAGTCCTTCGAAAACGAGAAATTCGCCATGCGCGTATGGCTGATAGGATTGGGTTTGGTTGGAAAAGAGTTTGGCCTTGCCCGGAAACTGCTAATGGCGAACCTCGGCGGGAACTCAAGCTGGCGGTACGGCGCTCCGAACAAAGCGGCACAGATCGGCTTTATCATCACGGAGCGGCTGGACGCGAAGGTGATCTATGCCGAGGGCATCCAAATCTTGAAAATGGCAGACGCATAAAAAAAGAAGCGTTGAGCCGCCGAGCAGGAAGACTTGGAGGCCGTAGGCATTACGAGCCTGCGAGTGTAGCCGAAGGGCGAAAGGCGGCCGATCGCGAGGTGCGCGAAACGTGACACGAAGAAACGAGGTGGCGGCGATGACAGCGAAAGAGAAGGCGTTACTCCAAAAGGTAAAATCCAACCTGATCCTGCAGCATAACGAGGATGACGAACTGCTGCTGGGCTTCATTGCCGCCGCCGTTTCCTACGCCGAAACCTACCAGCACAGGCTGGAGGGTTTTTATAAAAAAGCGCGGATGGCACCGACCACCGAACAGGCCGTGATTACGCTGTCGAGCCATTTCTACGAAAGCAGAGACGGATCGACGGCTGGCTTCTTCGCGGATAACGCGAACGCGGCGGGGAATGTATGGCAGACGGTGAACCGGCTGCTGGCGCTGGATAAGCAATGGGACTTCTAAAACTGATCCAAAATGTCGTGGTGGCCAATATCAAGCATCAAGATTATCCGTTCTTCCTCGTAATGCCAAATGAGCCGGATATCCATGTTGACACTCGATTCACAGAGCGATACCGTCCCTTGAATGCGTTTGGTGCGAAGTGAGGGATGAAGCGGATTCTCCGCCAGCAGCCGCAATTTCGCATCAGTTTGGTTTTTCTCTATGGCCGTCAGCTTGGCGTAGTGCTTTGAAAACTTCTTATCGGGTACGAGTTTGAAGCTCATTCGCCGTCTCCGCTTTCGGCGTGAAGCGCGGCAATCAGTTCATCGGCGCTGTCATATTGCTTTAAATCGTTTGCTTCGATAAGCGCCTTCGCTTCGCGTACCTGTGCCTCCAGTTTCTCAACGTAATTCTTCGGATACACAGCGACCGGTATCATATATATCGCGCCGTCATGCACTGATACATCAAACTTGTCGCCCTCGCTCAAGCCGAGTTGCGATACGATCTCACGCGGTACTGTGACCTGAGCTTTGGCTCTGAGTTCAGCAATCATTTTAATGCTCCTTTCCGAAATTCCAATATTCCTACACGTTTATTATACGCAGGAAAGTCGGAAAAGTCAAGAGGGATAACATGTCATTCGGAAAAATGTCGGCGCTCATTATAATCCTCTCCGCCGCGCCGGTTAAAGACACCGAGGGCTTCGCCGTCCCCGGCGACACCATCCTCGCCAGTGTCCGCGCGTATAAAGAAGAGCGGCACGGCAGCGTGGCGTGGCGAAACCGCGCGGCTTTTTCTACGGCGACTTGCCTGTTCCGCTTCCGGGTGATCCCCGGCCTGACGGTCACCACATCCTTATATATACTGTGCGGCACGGAGCGGCACCGGATCGTGAGCGTCGAGGACGTGAAAGGACGCGGCATGTATATCGAGGTCTTGACAGAAAGGGTGGCTCCAAGTGGCGCGGTGTGAAATCAGGCTCCCCGCCGACTTTTTGGACACCATGTCCAAGCTGGCGGACAAAACAGACGAGATCGTTCCGCGTGTGCTGGAAGCGGGTGGGAAGGTTGTTCTGGCGCGTGTCCGGGACAATCTTCAGAACGTGATCGGCAAAGGCATCCGCTTCAAAGCCCGCTCCACCGGCGAATTGCTGTCCTCACTGGGCTTGTCCCCCGCCAAACTGGACAGGAACGGAAACTACAACGTGAAGATCGGCTTCCGGGAACCGCGCCTAGACAAGGGGAAATCCAACGCCATGATCGCCAACATCCTCGAATACGGCAAACACGGCCAGCCGCCGAAACCGTTTCTCAAACCGGCGAGAACAGCGTCCAGAGCGGCGTGTATAAAAGCGATGAAGAAGAAACTGGAGGAAGAGGTCGCTCGGATATGAGTATGCTGGAAGAATTGAACAACCTCGTTACCGGCTGCGGCCTCCCTGTGGAGACCGGGGTGTTTTCAGATGTCGCGCCGGACGTTTACGTCGTGATCACGCCGATGTCGGATACCTTTGACGCTTTCGCCGATAATCTTCCACAGGCCGACGTGCAAGAGGCGCGGCTCTCGCTGTTCGTTAAAGGCAGCTATACCAAGCAAAAGAACGCGATCGTCCGCGCCCTGCTGGGCGCGGGCTTCACCGTCACTGACCGCCGATATGTCGAGCGTGAGGATGATACCGGCTTTTTTCACTATTCTGTGGATGTATCTAAGATTTTTGAAATGGAGTGAACATTATGGCAACAATCGGATTGGATCAATTGTATTACGCGAAAATCACAGAGGGCGAGGACGGATCGGAAATCTACGATCAGCCGAAGCTGCTGGCAAAGGCGATCAAGGCGGATCTGTCGGTCGAGCTTTCGGAGGCAGTCCTCTACGCGGACGACGGAGCAGCCGAAATCGTTAAAGAATTCAAGAGCGGCACGCTGTCGCTGGGTGTGGACGATATCGGGCGCACCGCCGCCGAGGAACTGACCGGCGCGGCCAGCGACGACAATGGGGTGCTGATCTCAGCCGGGGAAGACATCGGAGCGCCTGTGGCCGTGGGGTTCCGGGCGCAGAAGGCCAATGGGAAGTATCGGTACTTTTGGCTGTACAAGGTCAAGTTCGGTGTCCCGGCCACCAATCTCGCCACAAAAGGCGACAGCATCACCTTCTCCACGCCGACAATAGAGGGAACCGTTATGCGGCGCAACAAGCCGGACGGACATGGCAAGCATCCGTGGAAGGCAGAGGTAACCGAGGGGGACGCCGGTGTGTCGCCGGTCGTTATCTCAAGCTGGTACACGCAGGTATATGAGCCGTCCTTCGCCGGTGAAACACCTACCGATCTGGGGGACGGCAATGGGGAGGATGTGTGATCAATGGACGAGAGAAGCGCCGTTATCAGCATCGGCGGCGAGGAGTATCAGCTTATCCTCACAACCCGCGCCACCAAAGCCATCGCCGGTCGTTACGGCGGTCTGGAAAAGCTCGGCGATAAGCTGATGCAGCCGGAAAACTTCGAATTAGCGTTGGATGAGATAATATGGCTGCTCGTTTTGCTGGCCAATCAATCCATTCTGATCCATAATCTCCGCAATCCCGGCGACAGGCGGGAACTGCTTACCGAGGAAATGCTGGAGTTGCTTACCTCCCCGCTGGATTTGGCGGAGTACAAGAACGCCGTCATCGAGGCCATGTTCAAAGGCACCAAGCGGAATGTGGAAAGCGAAAGCGACGGCGGCGAGGGAAAAAACATCTCGGGCGGGTAACGGGCGCGGAAACCTTTACCCGCCTGATCTATTACGGCACGGTTCAGCTACATCGCTCCGAGGAAGAGGTCTGGCTGATGCCGATTGGGTATCTGCTGGATTTATGCGCGTGTCACCGTCAGTTTTTGGGACTGGAGAGGCCAAAACGGGAACTGTTTATTGACGATATTATCGGATTTGGGATTTGAGGGGCAGGTGACGAGATCATGGCGGATTCACTGGGTATCCGGCTGGGTATCGAGGGCGAACGGGACTTCAAGAACGCCCTGCGGGACATCAACCAGTCGTTTAAACTGCTGGGTTCGGAGATGACACTCGTCGCCTCACAGTTTGATAAAAACGAAAAATCCGTCCAGAGCCTCACGGCGCGTAATACCGTGCTGAACAAGGAAATCGACACGCAGAAAACAAAAATCGAAACCCTTCGTTCCGCACTGCAAAACGCCTCTGACTCCTTCGGCGAAAACGACAAACGCACACACGCGTGGCAGATTCAACTGAACAACGCGCAAGCGGAACTCAACAGCATGGAGCGTGAGCTGGCGCGGAACAATACGGCGCTCGATCAGGCGGCGGAGGGTTTCGGGGAAGCGGAGGATCAGGCCGGGGAGTTTGGGGACGGCATCACGGACACCGCCGCCAAAGCGGAGGATGCCGGTGGCCGGTTCGAGAAGCTGGGCGGTATCCTCAAGGGAATCGGCGTAGCTCTGGGCGCGGTGGTTGTGGCTGCCGGTGCCGCCGCCATCAAACTTGGAAAAGACGTTGTTCAACAATTCGGGGAACTGGAGCAGACCCTCGGCGGCTCGGAGGCGGTGTTTCAAGGGTACGCCGATCATATGCAGAAGATCGGCGAAGACGCCTATAAGAATATGGGCGTCACGCAGAGCCAATATTTAGCGACAGCCAACAGGATGGGGGCTCTTTTTCAGGGATCGGGGCTGGATGTACAGAAATCCGCCGAACTAAGCGCAAAGGCCATGCAGCGGGCGGCGGACATGACCTCAGTCATGGGCATCGACATGCAAACGGCACTGGATTCCGTCGCCGGAGCCGCCAAAGGCAACTTTACCATGATGGATAATTTGGGTGTCGCGATGAACGCCACATCCATCCAAGCGTACGCTGTTTCTAAGGGACTGGACTTCGTGTGGGCTTCGGCATCCCAAGCGGAGAAGGCCGAGGTCGCGATGCAGATGTTCTTTGACAGCACCGAGCAGTACGCCGGGAACTTCGCCCGTGAATCCACGCAGACGATCACCGGCTCCATCGGCTTATTGAAGGCTGCCGTGCCGCGCCGGATGCGGGGTGCTACCGGCTCAGAATATCGGCGGCCGAACTGGAAGCCATCGTCTTCCGGCAGATACGCGAACAGGCGATTCTCACAGGAAAATGCGGTACGCCGGATAATGGCAATTCGAATAATGCGCAAATAAGACAACCCGAACGTATTGAGGACAAAAAGCGCTCTCTCTACGAGGCGTTTGTTCTCGGCGAAATCAGTGCCGACGATTACAGAGCCGCGAAAGCAAATCTTGACGTTGAATATGACCGTGAAAAACGCGCCCAAACCGCGCTTACGAAAGACACATCAACGAGAATGGTCAATAAGGGGCTTCGACAGCTTGCCGAAGACGCGCTCAAACAGAGCAAGCTCACGAAAGAGCTTGCAGACGCGCTAATTGACAAGGTTCTCGTCTATCCCGGAAGCAGGGTTGAGGTTGTGTGGAAAGTGGCGGGATACGGTGCCGTTTGTACGGGTGAAACAATCGAACCCCTTGAATAGCAAAACGATTCAGCCGCCGATAATCGGCGGCTGAAGATACGTCAACACCCTCGACACAAAAACCTTTTACGTTTTTTTGTGTCGGGGGCTTGACATATGGGTGGTGCGCGAGGCGGGACTTGAACCCGCACGTGCGTATTGCACACTAGAACCTGAATCTAGCGAGTCTGCCAATTCCACCACTCGCGCTTATCGGGCAAAACCCAACGCACATTACTATACCAGCCGGGTGGCGGGTTGTCAAGAGTTTTTTCCGTTGTATGTGTCCGTTCCTATGTCCGATGATATTACCCGTATCACAAGCTCAAAGCCATTGTCGCAATTTGGAAATAAATCACGAGAGAGATCGCGTCCACAATCGTTGTGATGAACGGGCTTGCCATTACGGCGGGATCGAAGCCAACTCTTTTCGCAAGCAGTGGCATAGCGCTGCCGACAATCTTCGCGCACAGCACGGTGAGCGCCAACGCCGCGCTGACCACCAGCGCGACCGATACGGTCACGCCATCCCTCTGCATCCACAGCATGTCCACCAAAACAATCTTTAGGAAATTCGCCGCGGCTAAAACCAAACCGCAAAAGACCGACACCCGCGTCTCTTTCCACATCACGCGCAATATATCGCGAAAACCCAGCTCTCCCAGCGATAGTGCGCGGATTACCGTGACAGACGCTTGACTGCCCGAGTTGCCGCCGGAACCCATCAGCATCGGAATAAAAGCCGTCAGCGCCACCTGCGCGGCAAGGGCGTGTTCAAAAGACGTGATAATCATACCTGTGAACGTGGCGGATGCCATCAGTATCAGCAGCCACGGAATGCGGTTCTTCCATATCTCGAAGACCGACATTTTCATGTAAGGCTTGTCCGACGGAGCGATAGCGGCCATCTTTTCAATGTCCTCTGTCGCTTCCTCTTCCATAATGTCGATCGCGTCGTCCACCGTAACAATACCGACAATCCTGTTCTCTTGGTCAACGACCGGCAGCGCACCCATTCCGTAGCGCGAGAAAAGGGTCGCGACAGACTCTTGGTCGTCGGAGGTTCTGGCGGAAATCGGTTCGGGAATCATCACGTCCTGAATAAGCTCGTCTTCCTCCGCCAAAATGAGGGATTTTAGGGACACCACGCCGATAAGCACGCGCGCGCCGTCGGTCACATAACACGTGTAAATCGTCTCTTTATCCATGCCGGTGCGGCGGATGCGCTTAATGGCATCCCCAACCGTCATTTGAGGGCGCAGGGTGACGTATTCGGTCGTCATGACGCTGCCTGCGGAATCCTCGGGGTAATTGAGCAGTTCGTTGATGGTCTTGCGCATCTCCGGGTCGGCCTGAAGCAGGATACGCTTGACGACGTTTGCGGGCATCTCCTCGATGATGTCGACTGCGTCGTCCGCGTACAATTCGTCCACGACTTCTTTTAATTCTGTGTCGGAAAAGCCGTGAATCAGTTGTTCCTGCACATCGCTGTCCATTTCAACAAAAGTTTCGGCGGCCAGTTCTTTCGGCAGAAGACGGAACAGCGCCGGTTGGATTTCCTCAAAAAGAATCGCGATGTCAGCCGGGCGCATCGTGATTAAAATGTCGCGAAGGGTGTGAAACTTCTTTTCGGCGAGCAGCTTTTCGACCGTCTCGCCCAGAGCGAATGTGGATTCCCTCATCGCCTCACCCCTCCGACATTTTTTATTTTATTGGCATGTTGAAAATTGCTCCCTTCGCCGTACAGGCGAACATACAATTTTCAACACTTCGTATTTTACACTGAACGAAAGCATGTGTCAAGGTTTCCCGCTTGCTCTCATGATATACCGAGACTCGCAAGGTAGTCCCTGTTGATTTGAATCGCTTCGGAATGCGGCTTGAACTCCGCCGCGCGTTCGTTGTATGCCGCGGCTCTTTTGAAGTCACCCAGTTCGCAGCAGCAGACGCAAGCCTCTATGTTCGGGATATATCCCCAATAATCCACGAGAATAAACCCAGGGGAGTCCGGCTTCCCCATATTTACCGCGATGTCGAACCATTTTAGCGACGGGTTGAAGAGATTCTGACGTTTATAATAATACCCCAGCTCGCAGCAGATTTCCGCCCGCGGCGCGTCATAATTGAAACTTTTCAACAGAATCGGTAAAACCTTTTTATCTTCCCCCATAATTTGATAGCATAAAGATAGGTTATAACAAGACGCGATGTTGTCCTCATGCCAACCCTCTCCGGAATTCAAGAACCTCTCGAAATAATAGGCGGATTTCGCCCAATGCCCGTGATCCTTTAGTTCGCGGGCGAAGTAATATATCTGGCGTGCGGACATGGGTTTGCCGCTCGCCTCCAGCGCGTTGTAAATATCAATGTTCCGGGTTGGACTTGAAGTGTTAGAGCCTTTTTTGTGGTGTATTTCTATATCGCTGTAGAGGACGTTTCCCGTAAGCGGGATGCACTCATGCACGGGGTCTATCCAACTGAACTCCCTTTCCCGTTTTGTCAGGCGTTCCCGTGTGGATGTGAAAACCGGGAGACCAAAGGCGTCAAAATGCGTTATGTACTTCATGGCAACCATATCCGTATCCGGCGGCAGACTCTTTTTCAGCTCCAGCATTCTCTCAAGAGACTCCGGCGGCACCACGTCATCCGCGTCAAGCCACATCTGATAGTCCATTGTGGCTTTGGAGTATGCCTCGTTGCGGGCTGCGGAAAAATCGTTGACCCAAGCGAAATCATATACTTTGTTCGTATACTTGCCCGCAATCTCTTTTGTCTTGTCGGTCGAACCCGTATCCACGATAATAATTTCGTCAACCGCCTCTTTGACGCTGTCCAGGCACCGCGCCAGAACCTCTTCTTCGTTTTTTACGATCATGCAAAGACTGATGGTAACCACATATACTCCTCCATTCTTTCCAGTATAGTCTTTTCTGGGAAGAAACGTAACCGAAACGGGGGCGTTTGTTGCGTTTCAAAAAGAATCAAGGTATTTAGAAAAATTTCTAAATACCTATTGACATTCTGTTTCGCATTGGCTATACTGTATTTAGATGATCATCTAAATACTTGTTCGGAGGTGAACTTGCTTGGCAATTTCAGAAACGCTCAAGGCTGTTTCCGACCCGGTTCGGCGCGAGATACTGGAGCTTCTAAAAGGCGGCAGGAAATCCGCCGGGGAGATCGCCGGGATGTTCAACTTAACGGGCGCGACTGTATCGTATCATTTGTCGCAGCTTAAAAAAGCGGGTCTGATCGCCGAAACCAAGCAAAAAAACTACGTGTATTATGAAATCAACGTCTCTGTATTCGAAGAGCTTCTCGTTTGGATTGCCGGATTTGGAGGGAATCGTAATGAAAAAACCTAGATTGTTAATTCTGACGGTGGCGATATGCTTGCTGCCGATGATTGCGGGAGCAATTCTTTATAATAGACTACCGCCGGATATCGCTATCCACTGGGATATCAACAACGAGCCGGATAGCTTTCTTCCGAAGGCTCTTGCGTTGTTCGGTTTTCCCGTATTCTTCGCGTGTTTTCAAGTGATCGGTTGCTGCGCCATATGGTGGAAGCTGAAAAAAGTGGAGGTCACGCCGAAGATCATAGCCATTATATATTGGCTGATACCGGCTTTAACGATTATGACGTATGTCTTTATGCTCGTACAAGGATTCGGGTATTCGTTTGACGTTGGCGGTATCGCGTGTATCGTTGTGGGGTTTATCTTTGTTCTTTTGGGGAACTATCTTCCCAAAATCCGTTATGAAGACAGCAAGTACGTTGTTACAATTCCGAGGTTCAAGAGTGAGCAATCATTCAGAAAAACGATGCGGGGAATCAGCATCGCGCTTATTGTCATCGGGCTTGCTTTCTTTGTGCTGGCGTTTTTATGAGGGCGCGCGAAAAACTCATTGTTCGCCGCAGGCGAACGAGCGGAGTGCTTGCGAGCAGGTACCTCTGGTGCGGTGTCGCAAGCCGGAGCGGGAGCTTTTCGAGGTTACCGTATTAACAAGCAATAACCGGGGTTTTCGCCCCGGTTATTCTGTATGGGGTGACCGTCCTCGGTCGCCCGGTATAAAGGGTTTCGGCAGGTTTGGAAAGCGGCGTGCCCTTTATGTTTTTTGGGTATAGTCCAGCGCGATCCAGCCCGCACCGCTCTTGAGCTTTCCCCATTTCGCGGCACCCGTGCCGGTCGCTTCGTCAACGATGGTATACACTCCCTTATCGGTGATGGTGCCGTTGGTTCCGAAGTTGGTTCCCGGTCCTTTGCGGATGTTTATGGCGTTTGCCAAAACGCGCACGGTGTAGGCAGTGATCGGTGCCTTCGCGCCCGGTGTTTGTGCAGCAGGAGCCTGCGCAGACGGCGTAGCTGTCCCGCCGAGGTTTAGGGCGACGATTTCCCCGTACACCCTCTCGCGGCGGTCTAAGTAGTTCTTGGTCTGCGCTTTCGTCGCGGCAAACATAGCAGCCGCGTCACCGGAGCTTTTCAGGGCCGCCGCCGCGATATCCTTCCAGAGCGACGAAGCCGTTCCGTATTGGTTTACGCCGTCCGCGAAGTAGATTAACGCGCCGCAGTCGGTCAGCCCGTAAGACATTCCTTTCTTCACATACTCGGTGACGTCGCTGACGGCGAGTCTGTCCTGTGTCGTTTTGCCTTCCGGGGTGTTGAGCAGTTTTGAGAGCGCGGCGGCTTCCGCGTCCGTCGCGACGCGTGTTTCCCAACCCGTGGTAGGCGCACGCATAATTTCAGTCAGCAACACATCGCCAAGCAGGACTTTCGCGTTCGCGCCGTTTGCTGAAATAATCGTTTTCATCAGCATGAGAGCGCGGGAAGCGTGCCAACCGAACAGACCGACGGACAGCGCGCCGTTGTCGTTTTTACTGACGCTGCCGTAGCCCCCTTCGTTCTGATTGATGATTTTGATGGCATACTTCACGGCGGTTTCGAGCGTTTCGTCCGAAACCCCGCCAAGGCGTTTGTTGACCTCCTCCGCAATTTTTCCGTGAAGGTTAAAGAGGTAATCGCCGGGGCAGGCTTTGTTCGCGAACCAGCGGTGTACCGTCATATTGCCCGGGTTATTCTTATCCGGCCGCCAAACAAGCTGCTTAATACCGTTGCGTTTACAGATGTCGGCGACGAGGTCAATGACGGAGGCGAGCGCTTTGTCGGATACGTGCCAGTCGGGCGCGCCGCCGTCGTTTGCCACCTCGATGGTGACGGCGCGATGGTCGTTCGCCCCGGAGGAAGTACACCACGAACGGTTGGCTTCGTCCACATACAGCGCAACCCTTCCGTCCGTGCCGATACCGTAATTGCTGCTTGCCTGACGGGACGTCGGCGCGAATATCTCGCCGCAGGACTCCACCGTCAGGTTCCCCGCCATGCAATGGATGGTGATGGTATCAATCGCGTGGTTGCGCGGTTTGGTGCAGTTGGGGCTGAGTTTGGTGTACTTAACCAACGGGCTGTTGCTCATCGTCGTCTTCCCCCTTCCCGCCTGTAAATTCCTCCAGCGTTTCGGCGGAGGGTTCGCCATTGTCAACGAGCGCCAATGTGGTTTTCATTTCGTCGTTCATCCTTATGCTCATTCCTTTCCTGTGTTTAGCGCATCGAACACCGTGGCGACGGCTTGGTTCTGCGAGGCGGTTTGCAGCAGCTTTTACGCGTTTTCACCGGCTTCGAGCATTGACTCGGCCGCCGTGCTTGCGCCGCTTGCACCTGATAGATTTCCAAAGACATAATGATGCTCTCTCCTTTTTGTGCCATTATTTAGCATAGTTCGCCCGCACTGTATTAGCGTATGTCGAAAAATTGAGAGGTGTGAGCGCACGATTTTTATTGCGGTGAATAGAATGAAACGGACAATTTGACCGCGATATACGGCATCAAAAAGAGAAAACGCCCTTTCGCGGACAGCCGGAAAAATTCTGACATTTGTTACCTCGTAAAAAAAAAAGAAGGCGAGACATAATAACCCCACTAAAAAGGTGGGGTTATTTATGAAATTGATTCGTTTTGCCGCGCTGCTTCTGGTTCTCTGTATGACGCTTCCGCCCGTTTCCGCGCAGGAGGAAGAGAAGACATATATCAAGTGGGTTGACTTCACCGTGCCGTCGTCGCTGATGAAGGCGGCGATTGAATACGATGTGCAGTCCCATGCGGACAGCACCAAACCGCAAGTCAGCTGGATTGAGCTGCTTGCCTATTTGGGCGCGAAAAACGGCGGCGATTTTAAGAAAGTAAAAACCGCCACGTTGCAAAAGCTGACCGCTCGCTTGGAAGAAGGCGAGACAATGGACATGCTGACCGAGAAGCTGAAGATGTACGGGTACTATTTGGAAGCGTATACGGCGGCGCTCGGCGGCATGGTAGGGGAATACTCCGTCCAAACGGAAGGTAAGTGGGAGAATAAATACGGCCTGCGCGCTTTCCACCCGATTGCGCGGGGCTATGATTACCAGCATTACGACGATTTCGGCACAGGGCGCAATTACGGCTACCGCCGCAAGCACTTGGGTCACGATATGCTGGCACTGACGGGAACGCCGGTCATCGCCGTGGAATCAGGCACGGTGGAAGAACTGGGCTGGAACCAATACGGCGGCTGGCGGATTGGTATCCGCAGCTTTGACCGCAAACGGTATTATTATTACGCGCATCTGCGGCAGAACCGCCCGTATGCCGAGGGGCTTGAAAAAGGGCAGGAAGTCCTGTCCGGCGACGTAATCGGGTATGTCGGGCGCACGGGTTACAGCTCCAAAGAGAATACCAACAACATCACCCAAAGTCATCTGCATCTCGGCATACAGCTGATCTTTGACGAATCGCAGAAGAACGGCGCAAACCAGATTTGGATCGATCCGTATGAAATCACCAAGTTGCTGATGAGCCACCGCTGCGGCACGACGCGCAACCCCGAAACAAAAGAGCATACGCGAACAATTGCGTACAAAGAGCCGCCGCCCGAGGTTCCGACGGACACGCGGAACGCGGTTTCCGAGGAGCCGGAGCAAACGATGCGTCTGCCGGTGATTATGTATCATTCCGTTTTGAACAATCCCGGCAAACGCGGGAAATATACCATATCGCCGGATGATTTGGAGACAGATCTGCAGTGGCTGAAGGAAAACGGATACCGCACCGTCACGATTGACGAACTGATTGCCTTCGCCGAGGACGGGCGGGAGATTGAGAGCCTGAGGGAAGGGCTGGACGGCGCGTTCGCGAAGCCGGTTCTTCTGACCTTTGACGACGGGCATTTCAACAACGCGCACTATGTAAGCCCGCTTCTTAAAGAGTTTGGCAACACGGCGGTGTTGTTTGTGGTGGGGGAGTTCATCGACAAAAGCGAGAGCGAAGGCGTGCAAAACCCCAACTTCTCCTATGTAAGTCGGGAGACATTGAAAAAGCTGGTGGAGGAAGGTCTTTGGGAAATTGAAAGCCACAGCTACAATCTGCATCACAACAGAAAGCGGGAGGGTGTCAAACGCGCCCACGGCGGTGAGAGCGACGAGCATTATTATGGGGTTCTGCGAGAGGATTTCACAAAAATCGGCGAGCTGATCAAAGAAGTTACGGGACGCGCACCGCGCGCGTTTGCCTATCCGCTCGGCGCGATGAGCAAGGAAGCGGACGACGTACTGCGGGAACTGGGCGTGAAGCTAACCTTCTCCTGCTCCCTTGACGTCGCCGAGGTGCGACCCGGTGAACCCGAATCCCTTTACCGCCTGAACCGCCTGCTGCGTTCAGCAAACCGCCCGGTGAGCAGTTTGCTGAAAGAATAAGATTCTCGGTTCGCCGCAGGCGAACGAGCGCAGCGGGACGTTTTTTGAGTGAAACAATAAGCAGTAGGAGAGTTGTAACCATGATTCCCTGTACCGAAGAATGCGTTTACCAAAACGAGGGCGTTTGCGAACTGGAGAAAGCGGCGTCCTCAGGCGACTCCGGCGGTTCGTGCCGCAACCGCGTGAGTCCTAAAACGTCCCCCCGCCTCAATACACATATTCCATAATCGCCCCGATGATATCGGGATACACCCATGTAAGCGTGTTTCGGTCGAGCTGCTTGTAGTTCCCGCCGTCGTCCCAGTAGAACGTGGGGATTCCCCGCGCTTTAGCCGATGCGTTATAATACGCCGCCCATTCGGCGCGGGCGCGTAAGTTGTCATTTTTATTGATTGCGCCGTACTCGCCGACGATAACGGGGATACCCTTTTGGATAAACCCCTCGTATACCGCGTCTAAAAAGCGGTCGATCAGCTCTGTATTGCCCTTATCGGTCATGTCAAACGTCTCCCAGCTCCATTGGTCGTTAATGTCCGCCATCACGAGATTCCACGGGACATATGCGTGAACGGACACAATTAGTCGGTTTTCAGCGGGATCCTTCGGCAGGGCAAAGTCCGCCGCGAGGGCGTTGTACGGGTCGGCTCCGATTCCGCAGACCATCAGGTAGCGCGAGGCATTATTGCCGCCGGAGGCGCGGACGGTATCCACAAAATCCTGATTTAATTTGTTCAGCGTCAGGACGGCGTCTTTGTAGTCTTCAGGGCTTTGGCTGAGGTTCCATTCGTTCGGGTGACCGATTAGGCGCGGCTCGTTCATCCCCTCGAAGATCAGGTTCTCGCCGGCATCCTTGAATGTTTCCGCGACCTGCGACCATATCGCTTTTACATATTTTGAGGAACTTTCATAGTGTTCGCTGTCCGGGTAGACGTACTCTTTGTCGTCGTCGTGGTGGATGTTCAGAATGGTAACCATGCCGTTCTTTTCCGCGTAACCCACGATCTCGCGAACGCGATTCATCCACGCGCTGTCGATTTCGAGATTACTGTTTACATGGTTATGCCACGAGACGGGGATGCGGATGGCGTTGAATCCCGCCGCCCGAACCGCCGCGACCATCTCTTCCGTTGTTCTTGGGTTGCCCCAAGCAGTCTCCCACGCAAGACCCGTTCTGTAGTCTCCGTGAGAATCCAGCGTGTTGCCCAGATTCCAGCCCGCTTTGATCTTCGCGGTGAAACGAAGCGCTTCGTTATCGGGGATTTTCCTTTGCGTCACCGCCGGAACGGGGATATCCAGCGTCAGTTTGGGAGCATCCGGCGGCAGAATAACCTCCGTACCTTGCTTGTCCCGGATTCCGGGCAGCGCGTCCCCCGACGTTCCCGCGTCGCTGAACGCTCCGGCTGTCTGTACGGTGAGCAGCAGTGCCAAAAGAAACAAAAACATTCTTTTCATAATAAACACCTCTCTTTTTTAATTAATTTTCTGTATCAATCTATACAAAGTGTTTAACGCTTCGATCGGCGTCAGCGTGTTGATGTCGGTTTGCTTCAACAGCGCGACGATCTCCGCCGCCGCGAGCTGCTCCATCGAGACTTGCGGTGCCCCGACGGCGGCTACAGCCGCCGGCGTTTTTTTGGAGACAACGCCTGAGTTTCCGCTCTCCAGCGCCTTGAGAATCGTCCTTGCCCGCGTAATCACGCCGTCCGGCAGACCTGCGAGGCGCGCCACCTCCACCCCGAAACTGTCGTCCGCGCCGCCCGGCACGATCCGCCGCAGAAACACGATCTCCTCTCCGCGCTTCTTCACCGAGACACTGTAGTTTTTTATGCCCGGCAACGCTTCCTCCAGCGCGGTCAGTTCATGGTAATGGGTCGCGAACAGCGTCTTTGCCCCGATTTTTTTATGCGTATGCTCCAAAACAGCCTGCGCCACACTCATGCCGTCGAATGTGGACGTCCCGCGCCCTACTTCGTCAAAGAGAATCAGGCTCTTTTTGGTGGCAAAGCGCACAATCTCCGCCACCTCGGTCATCTCCACCATGAAGGTGGAACGCCCACCCGCAACGTCGTCCGACGCGCCGACCCGCGTGAAAATGCGGTCGGTTATCCCGATATGCGCGCTCTTCGCCGGAACGAATGATCCGGCGTGCGCCATCAGCGTGATTAACGCGATCTGCCGCATATACGTGGACTTTCCCGCCATATTCGGCCCCGTAATCAGCGCCGTCGGCGCGGCGCGGGTCAGTTCGGTGTCATTCGGCACGAACAGTCCCCCGTCCAGCACGCGCTCAACGACGGGGTGCCGCCCCTCCTTGATGAGGCAGACTTCGGAATAGTCAACGGTGGGCATACAGTAATCGTACATCTGCGCCGCTTCGGCGAAGGAGCAGAGCGCGTCCAAACGCGCCAGCGCGTGCGCCGTTGTTTGAATGCGGTGCGCGTTGGTAACGCACAGGTTCCGCAGTTCCGCGAACAGTTCGCCTTCCAGCGCCGAAAGCCGGTCGCCGGCCGACAAAATCTCCGTCTCCAGTTCCTTCAAGCCTTGCGTCACATACCGCTCGCATCCGGCGAGCGTTTGCTTTCGGGTATACTCCGGCGGCACCATCTCGTAATACGACTTACTGACTTCTATGTAGTACCCGAACACTTTGTTATAGCCGATCTTGAGCGATTTAATGCCCGTTCTGTCCCGCTCCCCGGTTTCCATTGCGGCAAACGCTTCCCGCGCGCCGCTCACCAGCCCGCGCAAACGGTCAACCTCGGCGTTGTAACCGTCACGGATGAATCCGCCCTCGCGGATAGAAAACGGCGGGCTTTCCACAATCGCGGCGTCCAAAACCCCGAAGACGTCCGGCAAAGGGTTGCTTTCCCTCTGTATCTCCCGCAGTCCCGGTGATTTCAACGGCTCTAGAAGCGTTTTTATCCCCGGGACAGACCCGAGCGCGTTGCGAAGCGCGCGTAAATCGCGCGCGTTGGCTGTGCCGTAAAGAATGCGGGTGAGGATACGTTCCATATCCGGCAGGGGCTGCAAAGCGCCGCGCAGTTCCCCGCGCGCGATTACGCCGTCGCACAGTTCACCTACGGCATACAGTCTGCGGTTAATCTCGGCGGGGTTTACAAGCGGGCGCTCCAGCCATCCCCGCAGGGTACGCCCGCCCATCGCCGTCTTGGTCATGTCGAGAACCCACAGAAGCGAGCCTTTGCGCTCTCCCGTCCGCATCGTCTCGGTGAGTTCAAGGTTCTGCTTCGCGGTGAGGTCAAGCTCCATGTAGCGGTCGTGGTCGTATACGTTCAGCTCGATATGCACGTCGTCCCGCATCAGTTCTTTTAGGTACGCTATCGAACCCAATACCGCTTTTTGCGCTGCCGGACGGTCGAAAAGCCCCAGTTCCTCCGGGGTTTTCTCCGGCCATTGCGCGGAAACGTCCGCGTCGCCGTCGTATTCGCGGATTTGAACGGCGCAGTGCAGCTTGTCCCTCAGAAAAGCAGCTAAACCTTCCTGTTCCGCCGCCTCCCTGTTCAATACGGCTTCGCGCGGCATATAGCGCCCCAGTTCGTTAATCACCCGCCGCTCGGTGTCGCCGCCCGTAAACTCGGTCGCGCTCATCTCCCCGGTGGATATATCGCAGAAGGTCAGTCCCGCGCCGCCGCCCGACCATACGACGCAGGCGATGTAGTTGTTGCTCTTTTCGTCCAGCAGATTCGGCTCGATCAGAGCGCCCGGCGACATAATCCTCACAATGTCGCGCTTGACAAGCCCTTTTGCCTGCGAGGGGTCTTCGGTTTGCTCACAGATCGCGACGCGGTAACCTTTTTGGATCAGCTTCGCGATATACCCCTCGGCGCTGTGGTAGGGGACGCCGCACATCGGTACGCGCTCTGTTTCCGGCAGATTCCGGTCGCGCGAGGTCAGCGTCAGCGAGAGCAGGGACGATACCAGGCGGGCGTCCTCGAAGAACATTTCGTAAAAATCGCCCATCCGAAAGAAAAGGATGCAGTCGGGGTGCCGCTCCTTCATGTCCATATATTGCCGCATCGCCGGGGTCAGTTCCGCCACAGGGTATCCTCCAATACGATTTGTTAGTACAATTCAATATGGTTTCCGATAGTAGGGACGATCGACCCGATCGTCCGCAATGCAAGCTTGCGAGATGCATAATTGACGGGTTGTCCAGTAGGTCGCTCCCTACATCGCTGTTTCTATCTCTTTTTGAACCTCTAATAAGCGCAAAAAACGCACCTTCATGGTTTCCGGCGGCAGCGTACACGGCAGTTCCGCCGCCGGAGTGCCTTCGCGCGGCGAGTATTGAAACGTAAAGAGCTTTTGGAAGCGCACTTCCTCTAAAAGCGCGAGGGTATCCAAGAAATCCCGCTCCGTTTCACCCGGAAACCCTACGATCACATCACTTGTCAGCGTAACGTTCGGGATCAGCTCTTTTGCGAGCCGGATCTTTTCCAGATATTCTTTCCGCGTATACCCGCGATTCATCGCGGCGAGAACCGCGTCGCTTCCCGATTGCACCGGCAGATGCAGAACCGGCGCGATGCGCGGGGTCTCCGCCATCGCCTCGAACAAGCGGCGTCCCGCGTCCCGTGGGTGGGAGGTCATGAAGCGAATCGTATACTCTCCGTCAAACGAGCCGCAGGCGCGGAGCAAGTCGGGGAAATCCGGCCGGTAGGAGTTCACGTTCTGCCCCAGCAGCCAAATCTCGCGCACCCCGTCCGAAACCAAACCTCGCACCTCTTCTAGGACAGCTTCCGGCGCGCGCGAACGCTCCCGCCCGCGCACATACGGCACGATGCAGTAAGCGCAGAAATTATCGCACCCCGTCATGATCGTCACGTTGGCGCGTCCGTCCTCCGACACCCGCGCGAGCGGGATGTCCTCCTCAATGGGCGCGGTGTCCGGCGAGACGTGCAAATGCCGCCCTCCTTCGCTCAGAAGCGTCAGCATGTATTCGGGAAAACGCCCCAAATCCGCCGGTCCGAACGTCAGCGCCACCTGCCGGTAAGATTTTTTCAGCAGTTTGCGAACCTCTTCCCGCTGCGCCATGCAGCCGCAGAGTACCGCTTTTACGCCCGGCTTGCCCGTATGCAGAAGCTCTCCCAAGTGTCCCAGCAGCTTGGCTTCGGCGTGTTTACGCACCGCGCAGGTAACCAGCACGATGATGTCCGCTTCGGTATGGTTCTGCGTCAGACGATAACCCATCGCCAGCAGCATCCCGCGCAGACGGTCGCCGTCAGCTTGGTTCTGCTGGCAGCCGTAAACGGCGAGATACGCGCTCATCCCGCCGGTTATTTCACGCAAACGCGCGTAATGCTCCAAACGTGCCGCTCCTTTCAAACACTTTTTCTTGACAAAGTGAGTTTAACAATGTTATAATAAGCGCAGAGGGGCGGCACCTCAACGGTCTTCTCCTCAGGATGACAAGCTACAAAGTAACTGCCGCCTTTGGATCGGGAGGGCGGTTACTTTGCTTTTACAACGCGGATGAGTGACGCCAAGGCTTGTAAGAGCTTCCGAACCTCGACTATGTACTGCATCGCATCACCTCCTCGCGGAGGACAAAGACCGCCGACACACCGCCCATGCTCCCGTATTATACAATGATTTTACCTTTTTTGTCAACCTTACCCCTGTGGGTTCACAAGTCGCATATATCTCACGGGCGGTCGGGGACGACCGCCCCTACCGTAGGGGCGCGCATTGCGCGTCCACTCCCACGGAGGAACGCGGGTCGATTACGAATCGACCCCTACAACGGAAAATATTTCTTGACAAATCCCATCGCACAATGTAAAATATCCTCAAACTTGGGAGCCGGCTTCGCGCGAAGCGCGCAAAAAGCCGCCCACGCAGCAGGTCTTGGTGCTGACACACCTCGACCCTGTGAAGGTGATAGAGCCACCTTACACAACCGTTTTACCGGCGCCGCGAGAGCTTTGCTCAGTATACCACCTTTCCCTCCCATTTTCAAGAGGGTTCGTGTGCGTCTTTCCACCGGCAATCCCGGAATCGGTCACGCTGCATTTTTGCGGCGCATGTCGTAAGGTAAACAGGCGGGGAATCCGCCGGCCTTCGGCGTGCGCCTTTTTTGCGTACCCAGCGCGAACCGGCTCCCGAGTGGGGCAGAAAATGCCGTAGGGGCGACTCGTAATCGCCCGCGTTTCCCCGTAGGGCGTGACGCCCCCGGCACGCCGCCGCAAAATTGCCACATGGGCGGAACACGGCGGACGCGCAATGCGCGCCCCTACCAACGGAGACAAAAAAGGGAGGCCGCACCGTTATGGATGAACCTAGAAAAAGAGGAAGAAAAAGAGTCGTTTTGCTCCCGGAAGGATTTTACGAACAGGTTGTCCCCGAAGGTAAACTCCCGGTAAACACCGTCATCGTCTTGGGTTACCGCCTGATGTGGTGTATTCGGAAAGAAGACGGTATATCCCGCCGTGTCTACAACCACAGGCGCTTGGACGG
>DBDP01000158.1 GCA_002293625.1 Clostridiales bacterium UBA929
CGGGGGTAAACTGATTACAACAGGGTAATCTCGCGGACACATAACGGCAAACAACTGACCACATCGCAAGCGGCGCAATATGGCACCCGGCTTTTAATCGCCGGAGCTGTATGCGCCGCTTTCTTTTACATTTCATGATTTCTTTAAGACGGGAGGATTCCGACATGAACGCAAAATACTTGGCCGTTGACAGCGACGTAAAACTTGCTGATTCCGAGGCAGCGGCATGGGCGCGGCGCGGTATCGGTATGGAACGTGCGGATAACATGACCGACGCCATAAAAAGGTTGTTATCCCCAAATATATACCTTTATGTCGGAATCAACGCCGACGCGGTAGAATTCATGCCCATGCTGAACATGATGCGGAGCGTGACCTTTACGCCGATACTGATCGCCACCGGAAGCTTCACGACCCATACGGAGGTCGAGGCACTGCATAACGGCGCGGATTTATACGCCCGCTGGCACCCAACGCCGGAGGACAATATGGCGTCGGTTATGGCGCACGTCGAGAGAGCATCCAAGCGCGAAATGGCTCAGATTCGCGCTCCGCGTATACTTGCCTGCGGTAATCTGCTCGTCTTCACGGACTATAAAATGGTTTTTTGCGGCGATAAGGAAATCATGTTCACGGCGAAAGAGTACGGCATATTGGCCTACTTGCTGAACCACATCAACATTACCCTCTCCATCGGTCAAATAGCCCAAGAGGTATGGGGCGGCGCAGGTGTATCGCAGGGGGCAGTACGCAAAAACATCGACCTGCTTCGAAAGAGGCTAAGGGACGCCGGATTTGTTGGTGGTGTTATTACCAATTACAGAGGAATGGGATACCGCCTTGCGACAACGCTATGACTGATACGCCGTGACTTTAAACTAACTTGTCAACATAATAAAAACGAGGTCATTTTCGCTATAGAGTTGTCGTAAAATTTCGCGTATATTTCCTGTTCATTTCCCGTTCATTTCCTACTCGTATCGTAAAATTTCCCCATATTACGGGGAGCTGCTGAGGTTAGCCTTTCGCGTCCCCGTGAGAGGGGAACGCACGAATGAAACGGACAAGCCATGAACCGCCGCTTGGCAGCCCGCATATAAAAACGAATATGCACAGCGCCGTGATCCTAAGACATAGGATTGTGGCGTTTTTACGTCCGACAGGATTATATCATTTTCGGCAATCGGACAAGCCTGACCGCGCCCGCTCACCGCCGATGCCCTTCTTTCTCCCCAAATCTCGGAGAAAGGAGGACAAGCTCCATGAAATTCTATATCCCGTTTCATTCCATGGACGGCAGTACATACAAAGCCGAAACCGGCAGGGATGGCGTCACCGAAGACGATATGCGCACCTTGCGCCGCGTCGCTAAGAGCAGCCAGAAGCAGATGGCGAAAGGAAATCGGCTGGACACCGTCTCCATCGAACTGATCACGGAAGACGGCTGGGAGCAGACGGATGTGGTGGTAATCGTGGAAGAACAGGACGAATACGAACGGTTACATAAAGCCATCGCCACGCTGACTCAGGAGCAGCAGGCGTTAATTCATGCGGTGTACTTTCAAGGCGTCAGCCAACGCGAGATTGCCAAAGCAGAAGGCGTTTCTGACATGGCGATCCGAGACCGCTTGAAGCGCATTTATAAAAAACTAAAAATTTTCTTGGAGTAGACCCTTCGCACCGGCGTTTTTTTGGGGGGTTTATATATGAGGGGCAATCCCCGCACAAAAATACACTCCCCTCAAGGAGGACAAATCGTGCAAATCATTCGCATCATCATCAGCGAAGGCAGGGCGCGGATCGTGGAGGTATCCAAGAAACCGAAGCGAAAACGCAGCATTCACGACCTGCTCCGCTCCATGCCAAAGGCGCTTCTGGCAAAAGCGCTCCGCATCCCACCGGGAAAGGGGGAACACACGGATGTATAGGACTGTCACCGATCTCTGTGAGGTACGCGAATACCTCTCCGGCCAGCCGCTTGTCGCGTTCGATATCGAAACAGCGCCGCTGGAAGAGTACCGTTACGTGGAGCGGGCGGCGCTGGACGCGCACAAGGCGCATGTCGTGGGCATCAGCTTTTCCGTGGCGGAGGGTTCCGGCATCTATGTCCCATTGGCTCACCGCAAAGGCGAAAACGCCAACGCCGATGAAGTGTGGGCGATGCTGGCCGACTTCGCCGCAAACCCCAATGTGACCAAGATCGCCCACAACATGGCGTTCGAGTCCATGTTTTTCTACGCGCGGGGCATCATCCTCCAGCCGCCGGTGTACGACACCATCGCGGCGGCGCAGCTCACCCTCAAGAGCAACACCGCATTCCGCACCCTGTCGGACAGCGGACTCAAGACGCTGGTTCCCAAGCTGCTCGGCGACGCACTGCCCACCTTCGAGCAAGTCACCGGAGGTCGCCACTTCGATCAGCTCGACCCCGCCGACGCGAAAACCGTCCGCTATGCCTGTGCGGACAGCGATTACACTTTGCGCCTTTATCACATCTTCAACGCTTGGTTCGACCGTTACCTTCCCAAGCACCGTCAGATTGTAGAGCGGATCGAATCGCCCACCGCCGTCTACTGCGGCCTGATGAAGTATAACGGACTCCCGGTCAACCGCGACCTGATGCTGGCGAAACAGGAAGAGGCTGAAACCGCGTTGGAAGCTCTCCGGGAGAAGATCAAGTTCGTGATCGGCGATGTGGATATCGGTGCCAACGCCAGCACAGCGGCGTTCAAGCGGTATCTTTATAAAGACCTCGGACTGCCGGTGTTCCGCACAACAGCAAAAAACCAGCCCGCCGTCGATGATGAGGCGCTGATCCTTCTCCATGAACACTGTGTCGCGGAACACCCCGAACTGGCTCCGCTGATCGACCTGATCCGGGACTACCGTAAATGGGGGAAGTTGAAATCTACCTATGTGGACGGGTATCTGGACTATATCAATCCCGCCACCGGGCGCATCCACACCGATCTAATGCCGCTGGCCACCGAGACTGGGCGGTTCGCTGCCCGGAATCCCAATATGCAGAATATGCCCCGTTCCGGTGGGGATAAGCTGGGCGTCCGAAACTTCATCACCGCGCCGGAAGGCAAGGTGCTGCTGTCACTGGACTTCTCCCAAATCGAACTGCGTGTCGGCGCGTTCTACTGCCGGGATAAGAAGATGCTGGAAACCTACCGCGTCGGTGGAGATATCCACAACCAGACCGCCGATGTCGTGTTCGGCGTAAAAAAGCATGACAAAGAGGAGCGAACCATCGCGAAGAACGTAAACTTCGGCACATTTTTCGGTTTATACCCAAACGGACTCCAGCGCACGTTGAAATTCAAAGCGGGGCTGAATGTCCCGCTGGAGCGGTGCGAAAAGATCATCGCCAACATCAAGGCCGGATACCCGGCGCTTGTCCGCTGGCAAGTGGACACCAAACGCCGCGCCGCCGGTCAGCGGTATTCCGAAACATGGCTGGGACGGCGGCGGTATCTTCCTGAAATATCTTCACCGGACTGGAGCCGTCGCTCGTTTGCCGAACGCTGCGCCCTCAACACACCGATCCAAGGCACCGCCGCCGATATCCTAAAACTGGCGCTTGGCCGGATCATTGCCGGTTTACCGGAACGCCCGTGGCTCCGTCCGCTGCTGCAAATCCACGACGAACTGGTCTTTGAGCTGCCGGAGGAGCGGTCGGAGGAGGCCACCGCGTTTATCCGTGAGTGCATGGAAGCGCAGCCCTTTCCGGAGTTCGATCTGCCAATCATTGCCGAGGCTGCTGTGGGGACGAGCTTTGGAAGTTTATAACCGAAGAGCCGAACAGACCGGCAGGGAGACTTGGAACCCGCAGGCATAGCGAGCCTGTGAGCGTAGCCGCAGGGTGAAAGACGACCGTCTACCGGGCGTCGTGAGGCTTGACATGAAGAATTGGAGGATTTGTTATGAAATTAATCTATATCTGCTCACCGTTCGCCGGGCAGCGTGACGCTGCACCCAATGTCCGCTGCGGCGGGGACGTTGAGGATAACATCCTCAAAGCAAGACGCTACTGCCGCTTCGCTATGTCGCAGGGCGAGCTGCCGTTCGCGCCGCATCTGATCTTCCCGCAGTTTTTGGATGACAGCGACCCCGCCGAGCGTCAGGCCGGACTCAACATGGGGCTGTCCGTCTTAGGGTACTGCTCCGAGCTGTGGAGCTTTGGCTCAGAGGTGACGCCCGGCATGGCCTCCGAGATCGAATGGGCGGAGAAATTGAAAATCCCCGTACGCCGGTTTACCGCCGCCTGTGAGGAGGTGTTCCCGTGATGAACATACCGCCCGATGAGTTTCTGCATCCTTTCTTCGACGCCGGGGAAACCGTATGCCTGAGAGTATTTTCAGACAAAAAACCCTCCGCTTTCAAAGGGCTGAAGCTGGAGTGCCAAGCCGGGAAAATCCTGACGATGGAGGATACCCTCCGTAAGCACAACAATCAGAATCGCGGCGTGTATTTCGTGGTCAACCACGGCGGCCATGAGGACGGCGAAATCAACCGGATCAACGCCGTGTTCGTGGAGAACGACAATCTGCCGATCCCGGAGCAGATCGCGCAATTGGAGGCGTTCGCGCTGCCACCGTCCCTGATGGTGAAGACGGCCAAATCCATCCACGCTTATTGGCTGGTGAAGGACGTAACCGTCCCGGAATTCCGCGCTATGCAAAAGCGGCTCGTCGCTCAGTTTGACGGCGATCCTGCCTGTGTCAACGAGAGCCGCGTCCTCCGTCTGCCGGGGTTCTACCACTGCAAAGGCGATCCGGTGATGGTGGAATGCATTAAGTTTTCCCCGGAACTGCGATACACCAAAGCGCAATTGGATGCCGTCTTGCCCAAAATAGCGGAGGAACCAGTCGTTCCCACCGCCGTTCCGAAGGGCAACCGCAAAGGGCTCCGGCAAGTCAGCGACCGCTGCGACTTCATCCGGCACTGCCGGGATAACGCCGCGACGCTGCCGGAAGTTCTGTGGTACGCGATGATCAGCAACCTCGCCGTCTTTGACGGCGGCGACAAAGCAATCCATGTTTTCTCCAAGCCTTACCCCAAGTACAGCTATACCGAAACCGACGGGAAAATCCGGCATTTCCTCGACAGCGGCACCAAGCCGATGACGTGCCAGAAAATCGCTGAGTCGGGGTATAAATGCCCGCGCTTTGAAAGCGGTGGCTGTGAGTGCAAATCCCCCGCCGCGCTTTGCTATAAACCCCTGACAACGGACGAGCTTCTGGCCATGCTGAATACCCTCAGCATTCCCGGCACGGCGATTGAGAAGATACAAACCATCAAAGCGTTTATACAGGAGTATCTGTATAACGTCGAGCCGGTGATCGCGGAAACCCTGCTGGCTCATAATGTCAGGGAGCAGTTCCGGCTCAAAGTCGGCGATATGGCTCCGCTGTTGAAACTGCACCGGGACACGCATAAAAAATACGCCGGGAACGCGGAAACCCGGCGCGAGACCGAAGGAGCCGACCAACCCGACTGGTACGAGCCGAACGAAAAAGGCGGGCTGAAGTTTCTGCCCTGCCTCCTCGCCGACCATATGACAGCCAATATACCGGCGTTCTATGGCGCGGGCAGTTATTACTTCTACGACCACGGTGTGTACGAACCGGCGGAGGACTTGGCGGCGTTCGCCGCCGTCCGGGGATTGATGCTCAAAACGGCGAAAACCCATGAGATCAGCGACGCCGAGATGCAGTGGCGCTCCGCGATCCGGAAGCTGGTGCGGGAGATCAATCCGAATCCGTTCCTTGTCAATGTCCGAAACGGGTTCTATAACGTTCTGGACGGCGGCTTCAAGCCGCACACCACAGAGTATTACTCTACCGTGCAAATCAGCGCCAACTACGACCCAACGGCGAAGTGTCCGCAGTTTTTAGCGTTTCTTTCGGACATTCTGCCGGAGAGCGAACTGCCGCTGATACAGGAGATATTTGGTTATCTCATAATTCCCGTAAATAAAGCACAAAAATCCTTTGTGTTCGTGGGAGCGCCGAACGCCGGGAAATCAACGCTCCTGTCCATCGCGCAGGAGGTTCTGCTCGGTCCGGAAAACGTCAGCAATATCCCGTGGCAGGGGTTGAGTGACCGTTTCAACAAGGCGGAGCTGTTCGGCAAACTGGCCAATATATTCGCCGACCTTCCCTCCAAAGCCATCGACGACGGCGGGATGTTCAAAGCCCTCACCGGCGAGGACAGCATCACCGCCGAACGGAAGAACAAAGACCCATTCTCCTTCCGGCCTTACGCCCGCTTACTGTTCTCCTGTAATGAAATCCCCAAGAACTACGCAGACCGCACGGACGGCTTCTACCGCCGCCTGATTATCATCCGCTTCGACAACTCCGTGCCGCAGGAGAAGCGCGACCCGAACCTCCGGGAGCGGATCGCCGCCGAACGGGACGGTATCCTGACATGGGCGCTGGATGGTTTGCGGCGGTTGATCGCGAACAACTACCTCTTCGGTGAAACCGACCGCACACGGTACGAATTGCAGCGGTATAAGGTGGACAGTAACTCGGTGCTGGCATTTGTGGACGAGTACTGCGTTACTGGGGACGGCTTTACGCCGCGAGAAGAACTGTATGCCCGATATAAAGATTTCTGCACGAATAACGGTCTGAAGCCGATGGCGCAAAACCGCTTCAACGCTGAGGTTGAGGGCAATTACCCCGAAGTGAGCCGTGGTCAGGATAGGATGTCCGGGCGGCGTGTGTGGCGCGGCATTTTGTTTATTGACGGGGGCAGAGACTGACCCTGTAACCCGCG
>DBDP01000113.1:0-225 GCA_002293625.1 Clostridiales bacterium UBA929
GCCCGCGTCCCGCAGCGTCCGCTCAAAAGCGGAGCGAAGCTCCGACATATACGTCAGCGGCCCACCCAAAAAGACGACCCGCCCCGTGATCGGCTGTCCGCAGGCAAGTCCCGCGATTGTTTGGTTGACGACGGCTTGCAGCACCGAGGCGGCGAGGTCGGCGTGTCCCGACCCCTCGTTCAAAAGCGGCTGCATGTCGGTCTTCGCGAACACGCCGCAGCGCGA
>DBDP01000113.1:341-486 GCA_002293625.1 Clostridiales bacterium UBA929
GGCGTCCTCGCCGCCCAGTTCAATCACCACGTCCGTATCCGGCACAAAGCGGCGCACGGCGCGCGTCCCCGCCACGACCTCCTGCGTAAACGGCAGTTTCAACGCGGTGGCGGCACCCAACCCCGCCGAGCCGGTCATGCAGACC
>DBDP01000113.1:578-8820 GCA_002293625.1 Clostridiales bacterium UBA929
CGTGCTGCCGATGTCGATACCGAGACGGTGGGTGTTGTTCATGATCTTTTATTTGTCTCCTTTAAAATCCTTAGGGGGTGATTGAGAATCTTTTCAAAATAACAATCTTCATGCCATCTTGCCGGATTTTCGTCTATGTATTGCCATATCTGGCGGTACTCGGGTTCACTACGGATGATGTGGTCGTGGAAACGATGCTGCCAAAACGAAAATCCGGCTTGTTTTGTTACATATGATTTAATGTTACGCACAATCTGCGGTAGGGACGACCGCCCTCGGTCGTCCGTGGTATCCATCAATGTGACGATCATATGTATATGATTCGGCATAATAACGTAATTATTCACGGTTGCTGCTTTATTTTTCCCGACAATTTGAATTGTTTCATCAACACATTTACCCAAAGAGGTTAATTCCACAAACGGACGACCGAGGGCGGTCGTNNTCGCTTTCCGCCTTCGGCGGAAGGGCGCACTGCGCCCACGCTTCCCTCCGGTGCCCCATTGACCCGCCACGCTGGTTTGAAACCGACGGACGACCGAGGGCGGTCGTCCCTACAATCACTTTCCCCAACAATTCATGCCTATCTTTAACACACAGCGTCACAAAATAGCAGCCCACCTGCGAGTAATCGTAATTCTTCAGCCTTATATCCTTTCGAACGCGCAATTCTCTCACGGGAGGGGTTCCTCCACCAGCAGGAACCCGCCGCTTATCTCGCCGCCTGCGGCGACGACGGGGATGAACGGTTCTTCGGCGGGCAGGTCGGCCGGGTAAGGGATATATACGCGCTCAAACGCGTCTCTTAAGCTATCCGGCAATTCTTCAGGCGCGCCGTCCAGCCATACGTCAACGGGAAGGTCGGGGTACGAGCCGCTCACGTCCGTCAGAAGCTCCGCCTGCGCGGCTTCAATGCCGCTTAGGATTACGCGGTCAAAACCCGCTTCAAAGGCGGTGTCGATCAGCGGCGCGGCTTCCGCCCCGAACGGAATTACGGCGCTGACCTCTTTGCCGGACAGCAGCGCCAGCGCCTCCGCCAGTTCCGTGTCGCCGATAACGCTTCCGTCGAGCGACTGATACTCCAGCGCGTAAGCGTTGAAGCCGCCCACGACGGAACGGTCGCCCAAAGAATCCAGATTGTCGCGCAGCCCGTCCAGCGGGATGAAGCAGGCGCGGACGCCCGGCGGTTCGGGTGACGGGGACGGAGAAGGTAGCGGCGACGGTTCCGGCAGCGGGGAGGGGATCAGCACGACCACCCTGTCGTCCGGCGAGGGTGAGGGCGAGTTTTTAGCGGTTTGGAAAAACGGAAGGTTGATAGACAGCCCGTCCTCGCTGTACGTAACGTAGTCGGGCAGCACTAAGACGCAGAACGCGACCACACCGCCGACCAAAAGCGTAAGCAGCAACACCTTCAGCCAGCGGCGCGACTTTCTTCCGTGGTATGTCTTATACTTCGCCATAGGGTATTCTTACCCCTCCATCAATCGCGGTCCCCTGTCCAGCTTCGCGTCTACGATCAGTTTGCGGGGACACTTTTCCGCACAGTCGCCGCAGCCGGTGCATTTTTCAAAGTCGATCACGGCGAGGTTATCCTCAATGTGTATCGCGTCGTGGATGCAGATTTTTTCACAGATACGGCAGCCGAGACAGCCGATGTCGCAGATGCGGCGCAGCGAGCCGCCCCTGTCGTGGGACGAACAGGCGACATTTACGTCGGCGTAATACGGTACGGGAATGATGATGTTCTTGGGGCAGGAATTCACACAGGTTTGGCACCCCGTACACCGTTCGTGATCGACAACGGCCACGCCGTCCACCACGGAAATGGCGCTGAACGGGCAGGATTTGACGCATGTTCCCAGCCCTATGCAGCCGTAAGGGCACTCTTTATACCCTCCCGCGATGCGCATTGCGGCGTGGCAGTCCGCAATCCCCTGATAGTCAAACTTGTTCCGCGCCCTCGCGCCGCCGGAACAGCGCACCAGCGCGGTCAGGCGGGTATTCTTCTCCACCTCAATGCCGAGGATTTCGCAAAGCTGTTCGGTGACAGCCGCTCCGCCAACCGGGCAGCCGCTCGCCTGAGCCGTCCCAGTAACCAGCGCTTCGGCAAAACTGCCGCAGCCCGCGAAGCCGCAGCCGCCGCAGTTCGCGCCCGGCAGCACCTTTTCAATCTCTTCTATCCGGCGATCGGTCTCCACATGGAATACCTTCGCCGCAGCTGACAGCAGGAATCCTAAAACCAAACCCATGCCGCCCAGCGCCAGCACCGCGTAGTGTACCATAATTATCCTCTCCAAAAAGCAAGCGCTTTAATCACGTCTATGTACGATTGGTTCTCCTCTTGTAGGGGACGCCGTCCTCGGCGTCCCGCGGGCGAACACAGTTCGCCCCACGTACCGACGTTTCACACACGGGCGGGATGACCCCGCCCCTACGTTATAATTAAAAAACCTTCAGTCCCGAAAAGCCCATAAAGCACATCGCGAGCAGTCCGGCGGTCACTAGGGCGATCGGGAAGCCCTCAAACGCGTCGGGATACTCGGCGAACTCCAGCCGCTGGCGTATCGTCGCGAACAGCAGCAGAGCAAAGGTGAACCCCACGCCCGACAGGAAGGCGAACAGCACGCTCTCCAAAAAGCCATACCCTTCGTCGGCGTTGATGATCGCGACGCCCAGCACGGCGCAGTTGGTGGTTATCAGCGGCAGATAGATCCCCAGCGCTTTGTACAGCGCGGGAACTGCCTTCTGTAAAAACATCTCCACGAGCTGCACCAGCGCGGCGATTACCAGTATAAACGACACCGTGCGCATATACCCGATGTCGAGCGGATCCAAGAGATACTCTTTCACTGCCCATGTGGCGGCGGACGCCGCCGTCATTACGAAGATGACGGCCATCCCCATCCCCATCGCGGTATCCATTTTCTTGGAAACCCCAAGGAAGGGGCAGATGCCGAGGAATTTTACCAGCACGAAGTTCTCAATGAGAATCGCGCCGAGACTCATCGTAATCAATCCTTGCCACGTCATGCCGCCGGCCTCGCTTTCCCGCGGTTACGAACCGCTTGCATCACGGCGATGACAACACCGAGTACGATGAATCCGCCCGGTGCCTGCGCCATGATGCCGATTGACGGGAACGCCTCCGGCAGAACGCGGAACCCAAAGAGGGAACCCGAACCCAGCAGCTCGCGAATCGCCGCCACGGCCATAAGCGCCAGCGTAAACCCCATTCCCATCGTCAGCCCGTCCAGCGCCGAGCGCATGACGCCGTTTTTGGAAGCGAACGCCTCTGCCCGCGCCAAAATGATACAATTGACGACGATCAGCGGTATGAACATGCCGAGCGATTCCGACAGCGCCGGAGCGAACGCCTGCAGCAGATAATCCACCGCCGTGACGAACCCCGCGATGATCACGACGAATGCCGCGATCCGTATCTTTTCGGGGATCAGCTTCCTAAGCGCCGAAACGACGAAGTTTGAGCAGATCAGCACCGCCGTGGCGGCAAGCCCCATCCCGACGGCGTTGGTCAACGAACTGGAAGTCGCGAGTGTCGGACACATGCCGAGCAGCAACACCAGTGTAGGGTTTTGGTCTATTATTCCGTTCTTGAATTGCCGCATTGTCTGTGTCACTCTGTTCCCTCCTGTTCCGGCAAGTTAAGCGCCTCGTTAACGCCCTTGGTGACCGCTTGCGAGGAGACTGTTGCCCCCGCGATGGCGTCTACTTGATCTCCCAAGGTAAAGGGTCCGCTTTGCCCGTTAAATTGCGCCAAAAACGCTTCCCGCACCGAGGCGTTTGAGAATCCGGTCGTCTCCCGCTGTTTAACTACCTTTATGCCGGTCACCCGCATCATCACATCGATTCCGACAACCATCTCTATTTTTTCGGCGAACCCATCTGGGGCGACCTCCACACCGAAGCCAACCAGCTCACCGGCGCTGTTTCTGCCCTGATAGACACCCGGGCGAATCTCTTCGAAGTCTAGCTTCTGCCCCAAAAACACCGTGTTCAGCGCTTCGTTCTTCGCTTCTCTCTCGTTCGCCTCAATCGCATCGGCAGTAACTGCGTTCACAAGACCCAGTCCGGCGGCGGTGATTGAGGTTATCAGCACCATCACCAGCACCAAGTTCGGCATGGAATCCTTCTTAAAAAACCGCCGCACGGTATGCAGTATCTTTGAAAGGCCCTCCGCCGTGTGGGTTAGCTTCAGATTCTTTCTTTCTTCCTCCGGCACGGCGGGCGCGCTTTCGGGCACTTCTTCATTTTGTTCGATTTCCGCGAAATCGTCATGAATGTCATGCATGACCTTTTCCGCCCCTTTCCCCGCGCCGGAAGAACCTCACGCCGAAACGGCGGGGCTTGCCGACTTTGTCGAGTGTCCACACGACGGTGTTCATCAGCAGGATGGAGTAGCAAACGCCCTCCGGCATCGCCGCGAAATAACGCATAAACACGGTCAGCAGACCGCACCCAATGCCAAATAGCCACTGACCGCGCGGCGTAACCGGGCTGGTGGAATAGTCGGTAGCCATGAATATCGCGCCCAGCATCAGCCCGCCGGACAACAGATGGTACAGCATGAAGTCCAAACGATCCACACCGCCGCGCGGGAACAGGAAGGTTAAAAGCGCCACCGTCCCGATAAAGGCAAGCGGGATCCTCGGCGTGATGATGCGGCGGATCAGCAAATACACGCCGCCCAGCAGCAACAAAGCCGTGCTGACCTCGCCGATGCTTCCGGGGATTTGACCGAGAAACATGTTTTGGAGGGTAAAGGGCTGCGCGCCCCCGTACAACTGCTCCAACGATTCATTCGCGAGCGGAGTGGCCGCCGCGACGGTATCCGCCGCGCCGAACACGGGAATGCGCGGACTCAGCAGCGGCGCGGTATAGGCGGACAAGGAACCGACCCCGGCGAGAAACGCCCGTGCCGCGAGAGCCGGATTGAGGAAGTTCTTACCAAGTCCCCCGTAAAGCTGCTTGACAATCACAATCGCGAAGAACGCGCCCAGCGCCACCATCCAGTACGGAGTTGCGGGCGGCAGGACAAACGCCAAAAGCGTGCCGGTCACGGCGGCGGACATGTCCCCGAGCGAACCCGGCTTTTTCAATAGTTTACGGTAGGCGTACTCGAACAAGACACAGCAAAGGATGGAAAACGCGGTCAGTGACAGAGCGCGCAGTCCGAAGAAATACACCGCCACGGCAAGCGGAAAGAAAAGCGCCACCAGCACATCCACCATCACAGAGCGTGTATTTTCGTCCGCCCGGATATGCGGCGAAGAGGATACGGTCAATTGTTCATCCATCGTTTTCGCTCACCTCGCTTCCTGATCCCGCAGTTTTTGCTTCCCCGTGCGGATCGAGTGAACCAAATGCAGCCGCCCCGGGCAAATGTAGGAGCAGGAACCGCATTCGATACAGTCGTTTAAGCGCAGATTCTCGAGCTCCGTCAAACGGTTTTTGCGTTCGTTCATGTACAAATAGAGCGGCAGCAGATTCATCGGGCAGGCGCGAACGCAGCGCCCGCAGCGGATGCAAATCTCGTCCCCGCCCGGCGGCACATCATCTTTCGCGAACGCCAGCAGGGCGTTGCAACCTTTAATCAGCGGCGCGGAGAGGTCGTACTGCGCGATTCCCATCATCGGGCCGCCGGTCAGCACCTTCACGGGTTTCTCGCGAAAGCCGCCGGTGGCGTTGAATACGTCTATAATCGGCGTTCCGAAGGGAACGGAGAGGTTCTTCGCGTTCGCGACGGCGCTACCCGTAACGGTGACGATCCTCCGCGTCAGCGGCATCCCGGTCGTGACAGCGCGGTGCAGCGCCGCCGCCGTGGTTGCGTTGAACACGGCGCACCGGACGTCGGCGGGCAGTTTTCCGGGCGGCACTTCGCGCCCGGTAACGGCTTTAATCAATTGCTTTTCCGCGCCCTGCGGATACCGCGTACGCAACATTGCGAGTTCTATATCCGATTTGCCCGGCAGCGTGCGGCGCAGAACTTCAACCGCGTCCCGCTTGTTGCTCTCCACGGCGATGACGGCGCGATCCGGCTCCAAAAGTTTCATCAGCGCGCGCAGTCCCCCGATCACTTCTTCGGGAGCTTCCAGCATGAGGCGGTGATCCGCCGTAATATACGGCTCGCATTCGGCGGCGTTGATAATCAAAACATCGCATCTGCCGCGCGCCGACGACACCTTTATATGTGTGGGAAACGCCGCGCCGCCCGCACCAATCAAACCCGCGTCACGGATGATCCGTAAAAGCTGGTCGGGCGTCAGAGACTCCGCCGATCCCTTGGGCCGGACGGATTCATGCGGGGTGTCTTTTCCGTCGTTCTCGATGACGACGCTTTTTACGCGCCCACCGTTCGGGTGCGGGAACGAGTCTATCGCTAGCACCTTCCCGGACACCGGCGAATGGATGGGCGCGGACACCGGCGCGCTGCTGTCGCCGATCAGCTGCCCCACGAAAACCTCTTGATCGGGGCGCACCACCGGCTCGCACGGCGCGCCGATATGCATCGACATCGGCAGCACGATACGGGGCGGCGGCGGAAGAAGCTCCACCGGCTTATGCCGGGTCGCCTCCTTCCTGTCTTCCGGGTGGACACCCCCCCGAAAACGATGGTTCATCGGCTATCAACTCCAGATTTTTTAAGATTGCAGGGTGTCGGAGGATGTAGAATCGCCCCTACTGTGTGCGCTTTCGGTAATCTTCTATAGCCGCCTTGACCGCTTCTTCGGCCAATACGGAACAATGTACCTTCACCGGAGGCAACCCTTCCAGCGCCTCCACAACCGCGCTGTTGGTCAGTTTGAGGGCTTCCTCCACCGGCTTGCCCTTCACAAGCTCGGTCGCCATGCTGGACGTCGCGACCGCCGCGCCGCAACCGAAGGTCTTGAACTTCACGTCTTGGATCACTTCGTCTTCAATCCGCATCGTAATCCGCATAATGTCTCCGCATTTCGCGTTACCGACCGTTCCCTCGGCGTTATAGTCCTCAACCTCGCCCATGTTGCGCGGGTTGTTAAAATGATCCATCACACGCTCGCTGTACATCGCGCGCCTCCTATTCCCAAAACGGGTAAAAACTCTCGGCGGGGCGGTCCGCCGCCGTATCCCAAAGCGGACTCATACTTCGGCAGCGTTCCACCGCCGTTTTAACCGCTTGCACTACAAAGTCTATGTCTTTTTCGGTGTTATCATGGCTGATCGTCAAGCGCAGGCTCCCATGCGCGGCTTCGTGCGGCAAACCGATCGCGAGCAGCACATGCGACGGATCCAGCGACGCCGAGGCGCACGCCGAACCGCTCGAACCGGCGACACCCAGCGTATCCAGCTGCAATACAAGGCTTTCGCCCTCCACAGCGGCGAAGATAAACGACGCGGTTCCCGGCAGACGCCTTTCGGGGTGTCCGGTCAGCTTGCTGTAGGGAACGGAGGATAAGACGCCGCCAATCAGTCTGTCTCGTAGCGCGGCGGTTTTCTTCATAAACCGCTCTTGATTTTCGGTCATATGCGAGAGTGCCGCAGCCAGTCCCACCGCTCCGGACACGTTCTCGGTGGAGGATCGCCGTCCCCGCTCGTGACCGCCTCCGTGCAGCAGCGGCGGCAATTTGACGCCATTACGGATCACCATCGCGCCGATGCCTTTGGGTCCGCCGAACTTATGCGCCGACAGGGAAAGCATGTCGATATCCGGCGTCTGTTCCAAAGGGATATGTCCGGCTGCTTGCACCGCGTCGGTGTGGAAGAGGATTTTCGGGTCAAACGCCTTCACCGTCCGCGCCAGCTCCGCTATCGGCTGGATTGTTCCGATTTCGTTGTTCGCGGTGATGACCGACACTACCGCCGTGTCCGGGCGAAGCGTCTTTTGCAACGCTTCCGCACTGACAAGCCCCTCGCCGTCTACCGGCACGACCGACAGCGGATGTCCTTTCCTTTTCAGATAGGCCGCCGTATTCAGCACCGCGTGATGCTCCACCGCCGATACGACGATGTGCCGCCGTTCGTCTCCGCCCAGCTCACAGGCGCCTTTGAGCGCCCAGTTGTCNNGTTGTCGCTCTCGGTGCCGCCCGAGGTGAAATATAACTCCTCCGAGGGTATGCCGAGGCAGTCCGCCGCCGTCCGGCGGGCGTCTTCCAGAGCGCGCTTGGCGTCCCGCGCGAGCTTGTAAATGCTTGAGGCGTTTCCGTAGCCCGATTCGAGCCACGGCAGCATCGCGTCAAACGCCGGC
>DBDP01000093.1 GCA_002293625.1 Clostridiales bacterium UBA929
CTCTTTGCCCGCGCGTCACTCTACCAGTGCGGCGGCGCGTACGGATTCCGCGACCAGCTGCAAGACGTCTGCGCCGCCCTGCGCTCAGAGCCGCGCCTCGCGCGGGTACAAATTTTACGCGCCTGCTCGCACCAGTATGAGGAAGGGGACGTCATGCACTGGTGGCATCCCGCGAAGCGCTCCCCGGGGTTCTCGGACAAAGGGGTGCGGACCCGCTGCTCCGACGACCTGCTGTGGCTGCCCTATACCGTGGCGGAGTATTGTGAGCGCACGGGGGATTTTGGCATCCTGCAAACGAAAACGCCGTATTTAGTCTCCCCCCAACTGGAGAAAGAGGACGACCGCTACGAAACTCCGGCAGTTACGAATTATCGCGGGAGTGTGTACGAACACTGCCTAAAAGCCTTTGAGAAGGTGACGGGGCGCGGAACGGGCGGGCGCGGGCTGCTGCTGATCGGCGGCGGCGACTGGAACGACGGCATGAACCTCGTCGGGCATAAGGGCAAAGGCGAAAGCGTCTGGCTGACGTGGTTCGCCGCGCACACCGCCGAACGATTTTCGTTAACCTGCGAGTGTCAGGGCGACAGGGAAAGTTCTCGCAAACTCATCGCGTGGGCGGAGACGCTGATCGCCGCCGCTTCGGAGGCGTGGGACGGGGGTTGGTTTTTGCGCGGGACGTATGACGACGGCACCGAGCTTGGCTCCTCGAAAAGCGACGAATGCCAAATTGACTCGATCGCACAGAGCTTTGCCGCGTTGTTTGCCGGGCGGGTGCCGGAAAACAGAGTACGCGAAGCGCTGCGGAACGCGGAGGAACGGCTGGTTGACACGGACGCGAAGCTGATAAGGTTGTTTGCCCCGGCCTTTTCCGGTCACGGGGCGAAAGACCCGGGCTATATAAAAGGATACGTTCCCGGCGTGCGGGAAAACGGCGGACAGTATACCCACGCCGCCATATGGCTTGCGATGGCGTTTCTGAAAACCGGCGAGCGGGAAAAATGCCTGCGGCTTTTGGAGATGCTTATGCCGGAAACGCACGACAACGCCGTTTACAAAGCCGAACCGTATGTGCTGGCAGCCGATGTATACAGCCATCCGGCGCATCTCGGGCGCGGCGGCTGGAGCCACTACACCGGCGCGGCCTCTTGGTTTTACCGCGTGCTTACGGACAGTTAACAGATAACAGTCAGGACGCGGGAATATTTATTTCGATGCCGCCGTTTCCCGTCCGTAGGGCGCGTCGCCCTCAACGCGTCGCCGTAGCCCCCTTCGATTCGAAGGGGGTGGCGTCCGTTCGGACGCCGGGGGATGTCGGCGGGCGATTTGTGAATCGCCCCTACATAACCCCGCTAAATATTACTCTTGCATTTCCCCCGCCGGACGCTTATAATGAACGAAGTATCCTGATGGGGGGATGTTATGGACGGTATCAAATGGGCCTTCCGGTGGGCGGGGCGGCAGAAATGGCGCTTCTATACCGGAATTTTTTTATCCCTCGTAACGGTCGCTTTGGTGATGGCGGAACCGTTTATCTTCAGCGAGATTGTAGACGACGTGCTGATGAATGGGGAGGTCGAACGCCTCACACCGCTGCTGCTGACGTCGCTCGGGATCGGCGCGGCGCTGGTGTGCGTAAAATACCTCGCGACCCTCTCGTGGGAGGTGCTGTCGCAGCAGATCGTGCAGGGAATGCGGCGTGACCTTTTTTCCCGTATCATCGCCCAAGCGCCGGAATTCTTCCGCAGAAACGCGGCGGGCGACCTCATCACAAAATGTACCGGCGACGTGGATATCGCGCGGCACTTTTTCTGCTGGGTGCTGCCCGGTATGATCGAAAGCCTGCTGATGGCAGCGACCACCCTCGTCATCTTCCTGATTATCGACCCGCTGTACGCGCTTTGTCTGTTTGTTATGGCACCGGTTGCGGCGGCGCTTGCGCTGCGGCTCGGTAAACGGATGCGCCCGGCGCACGGAGCCGTGCGGGAGCAGCGCGCCGTGCTGTCCACCGTCGTCAACGAAAATATCAACGGTATCCGCGTCGTCAAAGCGTTTACCCGCGAGGGATTCGAAACGGAGAAGTTTACTCGGGAAAACGAGCGTTACCGCGACGCGCAGCTGCACGCGAACAAAACATGGCTGCGTTTCGCGCCGCTGATCGAGTCCGTCTCGCAGTTTTTGGGCGTCATTAACCTTGTCGTCGGGGGGCTGATGGTCATCTCCGGGCGGGTGACGCTGGGGCAGATGCAGATATTCACCTCGCTCGCGTGGGCGCTGAACCAGCCGATGGTGCAGATGGGGATGTTCATCAATGACGCGCAGCGGTTTTTCGCCTCGTGCGAGAAGCTGATCGAAATCTATTACTGCAGAAACCCCATCCAAAGCCCCGAGACGCCCGCGAAAGTGAGCGAACTCCGGGGGGATATCTCGTTTAAGAACGTCTCGCTGCAAATCGGCGGCACAGACATCCTCACCGATATCAATATTGAGATCGAGGCGGGGAAGACCGTCGGCTTCATGGGGCCGACCGGCTCCGGCAAGACCGTTTTGGCGTCGCTGGTTCCGCGCTTCGCCGACGTGACGCGAGGAGCCGTTCTGGTGGACGGCGTCAACGTGGAGCATTACGCTCTGCCCGACCTGCGCGGAGCGGTGGGCATGACGATGCAGGACGTATTCCTCTTCTCCGCGCCGGTGGAGGACAACATCGCCTACGGAGCCTCCGACGCGCCTTTCGAGCGGATTCAAAAAGCCGCCGAGGCAGCCGACGCCGACCGCTTCGTCACGCAGCTGTCCGACGGTTACCAAACCATTGTCGGCGAACGCGGCACGGGTCTTTCCGGCGGTCAGAAGCAGCGCGTTTCGTTAGCCCGCGCCCTCCTGCCGGAACCGAAAATTTTGATTCTGGACGACACAACCAGCGCCGTGGATATGGAAACGGAAAAGCTGATCCAGCGGCGGCTCCGCGTGCTGCCGCGCAAGGCCACCACACTGATTATCGCGCAGCGCGTCTCCTCGATCCGCCACGCCGACCGCATTTACATTTTGGAGGACGGGCGCGTCGCCGAACAGGGTACGCACGAGGAACTGATGGCCGCTAAGGGGTACTATTACCAAACCTATCTGCTCCAGCAAGGCGAGCCTGCGGGGGGTGACGACGTTGGCGAATAAGAAGCGCAACACCTTTAATGTGGACGAAGAGCTGGACGCCCCGTTCGACTGGAAGCATCTGCGGCGCGCGGGAAGCTACATCGCGCGGCATAAGGGGAAGTTTATCAAGACCTTTGTCATCAGCATTGTTTCCATCCTGCTCTCGCTGCTCACGCCGCTGCTCACCATGCTGGTTATCGACAACTTTATCCCGGATAAAAACGTTTCCGGCATCATCGCCGCGGGCGTCGCCTTTATCGCCGTCAGCGTCGTAATCGCCGTATGCAACCGCGTCCGCGCCCGTCTCAACAGCCTGTCCGGGCAGCACATCATCTCCGAAATGCGCGCCGACCTGTTCGCGCATCTGCAAAAGCTTCCCTTCGATTACTACGACGGCCGCCCCGCCGGAAAGATTTTGGTGCGTGTCGTCAACTACATCAATACGGTCGCGGATTTCCTGTCGAGCGGCTTAATCAACTTTTTAATCGAGCCGCTCGCGATGATCTTCATCGTGCTGTACGCCGCGATCTTCGTATCATGGCGCTTAACGCTCGTGATGCTGTGCGGCTTGCCGCTCTTCGCCGTATACATCTTCCTCATTAAAAAGAACCAGCGCCGGGCTTGGCAGGTCGTCTCCAACAAATCCTCCAACATGACCGCGTATCTCGCCGAAAACATCAACGGCGTGCGCGTGACGCAGGCGTTTTCCCGCGAGGGGGAGAACCAGGAGGTCATGGAAAACCTGCTCGCGGAAAACCGAAGCGTTTGGATGCGGGCGGTGCGTATCACCCACAGCATGTGGCCGGTCACATCGTTCCTCGCCCGCTTGGTTACGGCGGCGATTTACGTCATAGGCGCCGCGGCGATAAGCGGGACGGAGTCGGTTCTGGAACCGGGCGTCATTATCGCGATGGCGGGGTACGCCGGACGCTTCTGGGGTCCCCTGCAAAACCTCGGCAACCTTTATAACAACCTTATCAACACCGTTGCCTACCTCGAGCGCATCTTTCAGGTGCTCGACGAGCCGGTCACCGTCGCCGACCGCGAGGGCGCGTATGAGCTGCCGGAGATACAGGGAAACGTCACGTTTTTGAACGTCACGTTTGAATACGACCCCGGCATCCCCGTCCTCAAAGGCGTGACGTTTGAAGCACAGGAGGGTGAATCCATCGCGCTGGTAGGTCCCACCGGCGCGGGCAAGTCCACCATCATCAATATGCTGTCCCGGTTCTACAACATCGCGGGCGGCACGGTCTACATCGACGGCCACGACATCGGCGAGGTGACGCTTGCCTCCCTGCGGCGGCAAATGGGCATCATGCTTCAGGACACGTTCATCTTTTCAGGCAATATCATAGAAAACATCCGCTACGGCAGGCTTGACGCCACCGACAGCGAATGCATCGAAGCCGCGAAAACCGTCTTCGCGGACGAATTTATTCAAAAGCTTCCCAAAGGCTACTATACCCCCGTCAACGAGCGGGGCGAAGGGTTTTCCGCCGGGCAGAAGCAGCTGATTTCGTTCGCCCGCACCCTTTTAAGCGATCCGCGCATCTTAATCTTAGACGAAGCCACCTCCAGCATCGACACGCATACCGAGCGGCTGGTGCAGGAGGGGATCGCCCGCCTGCTGGTGGGGCGCACATCGTTTATCGTGGCGCACCGCCTCTCCACCATTCGCAACTGCACCCAAATCCTCTACATCGACGGCGGCAACATCGCCGAACAAGGCAGCCACGACGAACTGATGGCGAAAAAAGGGCTGTACCACGCGCTGTACATGTCGCAGAGCGGCGGGTAACACATCGTTACGATATATCCGCCAGCTCCAAATACTCAAACCCATGCTCCGCGATAAAATTCTTGCGCGCGGATATATTGTCACCCAGGAGCATGTCGAAGACTTCCGAGGTCATCGCGGCGTCCTCCGGTGTAACCTGCACCAAACGCCGCGTCTCGGGGCTCATCGTGGTAAGCCACATCATATCCGGCTCGTTTTCACCAAGCCCCTTCGAGCGGTTGACGGTGGCGTTCTTCGGGCGTCCCCAGCCCTCCAAAATCTTCTCTTTCTCGGCGTCGCTCCACGCGAACGCGGTCTTGTCCTTATGAATCAGCTCGAACAGCGGGCTTTCGGCGATGTAGACGTACCCCTTCTCGATCAGCGTCGGGGTCAGGCGGTGCAGCATCGTCAGAATCATCGTGCGGATATGGAACCCGTCCACGTCGGCGTCGGTGCAGATGATTACCTTGTTCCAGCGGAGCGCGGAGAGGTCGAACGCCGCCGCTCCTTTTTTTGTTTTCGTTTCGATGCCGCAGCCGAGGACTTTGACGAGGTCGGTGATGATCTCGTTTTTCAAAATCTTATCCAAATCGGCTTTCAGGCAGTTCAAAATCTTACCCCGCACCGGGATAATCGCTTGAAACTCGCTGTCCCGCGCGAGCTTGCACGCGCCGAGCGCGCTGTCGCCCTCCACGATATATACCTCGCGGCGGTTGAGGTCGCGGGTGCGGCAATCGTGGAATTTCCCGACGCGCGTCGTGATGTCCATCGCGCCGGAGAGCTTCTTTTTTAAGCCCAGACGGGTCTTTTCCGCCGTTTCGCGGCTGCGTTTGTTCACCAGTACCTGCGCGGCGGCTGCCTCGGCGGCGGCTTTGTTCTCAATGAAGAACACTTCAAGCTGGCTTTTCAGCCAGCCGGTCATGCACTCTTGGATAAAGCGGTTGTTCACCGCCTTCTTGGTCTGGTTTTCGTAGCTCGTCGCGGTGGAGAAGTTGCTCGAAACGAAGCAGAGGCATTCGGCGACGTCCGGCCAGGTAACGCGGCTCTCGGACTTTTGGTATTTGCCGTTGTTTTTGCAGTACGCGTCCAATGCCGACACGAAAGCCGAACGCACGGCCTTGTCGGGGCTGCCGCCGTGTTCCAAAAACGAGGAGTTATGATAGTGTTCGCAGAACGACGCCGACTGCGAAAAACAGAACGCAGCCGACAGGCGCACCTTGTATTCGGGCTTGTCCTCGCGGTCGCGTCCGCGCCGCTCGGCTTGCCAATGCTGGGGGGCGGTGATGTACGCGTTTTCTTCGCCGACACGCTCCCGAAGATAGTCCATAATGCCGTTTTGGTAAAAGAACGACTGCTTCTCGCCCATATAGTCCAGCAAAAATGTGACGCCGGGATTGACGACCGCCTGTTTGCGCAGCGTGTCGGTGAAATAGTTCAGCGGTACGGCGATGTCGGTAAATACGTCCCTGTCCGGCTTCCAGCGGTGGCGCGACCCGGTTTTCTTTTGCGTGACCGGCTGCTTTTGCAGCCCGCCGACGTTGCGTCCCTTCTCAAAGCGCAACGTGTAACGGGTTCCGTCGCGCAGCACCTCCACATCCATCCATTCCGAGGCGTACTGCGTCGCGCACGCGCCGAGACCGTTTAAGCCGAGCGAAAACTCATAATTCTCGTCGGCTTCATTGTGGTACTTCCCTCCGGCGTACAGTTCGCAGAAAACCAATTCCCAGTTGAATCGCCCCTCCCGCTCGTTCCAGTCAACGGGGCAGCCGCGCCCCTCGTCGGAGACTTCAATCGAGTGGTCGGGGTAAACGTTCACGCGGATGGTCTTGCCGTGTCCCTCCCGCGCCTCGTCAATTGAGTTGGAAAGAATCTCAAACACCGCGTGCTGGCAACCCTCCAGCCCGTCCGAGCCGAAGATGACGCCCGGACGCTTGCGGACGCGATCCTCGTCTTTAAGCTGGGTGATGGAGGTGTTGTCGTATGTTTTCCGCAAAGTGAATCTCCTCTCAAAACCCGCCGAGCAGCAGGTCTGTTAATTCTTTCGCGTCGCTTACGAGATAGTCCGCTCCGGCTTCTCCCAGTTCCTCGCGCGTTCCGTAGCCGTACAGCACGCCTATGGTTTCGATTCCCGCGCTTTTCGCGCCGAGGATGTCGTGCTTGCGGTCGCCGATCATCACGGCGGCGCGTAAATCGGTCACCTCGGCGGCTTCCAGCGCGATGCGGATGATCTCCCGCTTGCCGCCCTTCGCCAAGTTTCCGTCCGCGGTGTCGCCGGACACGACGGCAAAATACCGCGCGAGGGAAAAATGCTCCAAGATCCGCCGTGCGTATTCCGTCACCTTGTTCGTCGCGACGCAAAGGGTCTTGCCGCGCTCATGCAGCGTTTTTAACGCTTCCGGGACACCGGGATACACCGCGTTTTCAAAGATACCCGTATCGGTAAAATACTCGCGGAATTTTGTGACGCCCTTCTCGACGTCGGGCGGGGAAAAGCCCATCGAGGCAAACGCCTCCCGCAGCGGCGGCCCGATAAACCGCGTCAGGTTCGCGGGATCCTCCCGTATGCCAAACGCCGACAGCGCGTATTGGTACGATTTCGTGATGCCCTCTTGCGGGTCGGTCAGGGTACCGTCAAGGTCAAACAGTATGGTGTCTTTCACGAATGGGTTCCCTCCCTATGCAAATCAGTATACCACAACACGTGCCGCCCGTCAAAAAATCCTCCGATATGGATATTCTTGATTAGAATGGTAACAATATGCAATTAGAAAGGCGGTGCATCATGAATCAAAAAATCACGGACTTAGAGCGGGACAGAACCAAAAGCGCGGGGACGCTGACGACCAATCAGGGCGTCGGCATCGCCGGCAACGACGATTCGCTGAAGGCGGGCAAGCGCGGTCCGACCTTAATGGAGGATTTCATCTTCCGCGAAAAAATCACGCATTTTGACCATGAGCGTATCCCGGAACGGATCGTTCACGCGCGAGGCTCCGGCGCGCACGGCGTTTTTCAGGTATACAAAAGCCTCTCGCATCTGACGAGTGCGCATTTCCTCAGCGATCCCGGCTTGGTGACGCCGGTATTCGTCCGCTTCTCCACCGTGGCGGGCTTTCGCGGCTCGGCCGATACCGTGCGGGACGTGCGCGGATTCGCCGTGAAGTTTTACACGCAGGAAGGCAATTACGACATCGTAGGCAACAACTTCCCCGTTTTTTTCATTCAAGACGCCATCAAGTTTCCCGATCTGATCCACGCTGTGAAGCCGGAGCCGAACAACGAAATGCCGCAGGCGGCGTCCGCCCACGACACATTTTGGGACTTCGTTGCCAATACGCCCGAAACGATGCACACCGTCATGTGGCTGATGTCGCCGCGCGCGCTGCCGAAAAGCTACCGCATGATGGAGGGGTTCGGCATCCACACCTTCCGGCTCGTCAACGCGGAGGGGGCGTTTAAGTTCGTCAAGTTCCACTGGAAGCCGATGCTCGGCGTACATTCGCTTGTGTGGGACGAGGCGCAGGTCATATCGGGGAAAGACCCGGATTTTAACCGCCGCGACCTGTGGGACAGCATTGAAAACAACGTCCCCGTTGAGTTCGAGCTGGGAATCCAAGTGCTGGATCCCGAAGATGAGTTCCGGTTTGACTTTGACATTTTAGACCCCACCAAGCTGTGGCCGGAGGAACTGATCCCCGTACAGCGGGTGGGCAAAATGACGCTGAACCGCAACCCGGACAACTTTTTCGCCGAGACGGAGCAGGTGGCGTTCTGCCCCGCGAACATTGTTCCCGGTATCGATTTTACCAACGATCCGCTGCTGCAAGGCCGCCTGTTCTCGTATTTGGATACGCAGATTTCGCGGCTCGGCGGCCCGAACTTCCATCAGCTCCCGATCAACCGCCCGCTCGCGACGGTCAGCAACAACCAGCGCGACGGCATCCACCGCATGAATATCGACGTCGGTCAGACGAGCTACAACACGAACGCGCTGAACGGAAACGAACCGCATCCGGCACGTGCGGGTGAGAGCCGTTTCGAGCATTATCAGGAGCGGGTGGACGGAAGCGCGATCCGCGAACGCAGCGAGAGCTTTCGCGACCATTATACTCAGGCCGCCATGTTTTGGAACAGTATGTCGGGGCATGAAAAAGCGCACATCGTGGACGCGTTCAGCTTCGAGCTTGGTAAATGTATGAATATGCCAACGCGTAAAACTGTCGTCAATATGCTCGCGGGCGTGAGCGCCGACTTGGCGAATGCCGTCGGCGAGGGACTAGGCGTCCGCCCCGAAGCGAAAAACGCCCCGAATCCGCCCGCGTCGCCCGCGCTCAGTATGGACAACACGCCAAAAAGCCCGAAAACCAGCAAGACAGCCGTCTTGGTCGGTCCGGGATTCAACAGGTCGCAGTTTGACGCCGTGACGTCCGCGATTGAGAAAGCCGGGGGCACGTATGACGCCATTTGCAAGAAGCTCGGTCCCATCACGGCACTGGATAAGTCCATCGTCGATTGCACGAAAACCTACGCGATGGTTTCGTCGGTGATGTACGACGCCGTGTTCGTGCCGGACGGCGAACAGGTCGCCATTATGAAGGAATGCGCCGACGCGCGGCACTTTATCGAGGAGGCGTACCGGCATTACAAAACCATCGGGTTTGGCAGTCAGGCGGCGTGTCTGCTGAGCCGGATCCAGCAAGACGGGGAGAACGCGACGGCCGGTGTCGTCATCCTGAAATCCTCCCGTTCCGTAAAAGAGTTCATCGCCTCACTCACCGAAGGTCGGCATTTTCAGCGGGGTCAAGCCGTGATGGCACCACCGGCATGACACGAAGTTTTTTCTATTCTTCGTAGTGCATCAGAAACCGTTTCATCCGTTCGCTCGAAGGGTTGTCGAACACATCCTGTGGGGTTCCGTTTTCCAGCACCGAACCTTCGTCTAAAAACAATAGCTTGTCGGCGAGCTGACGCGCAAACTGCATCTCATGCGTTACTATGATCATCGTGGTGTTTTTCTCCGCCAAGCCACGAATCACCCGCAGCACCTCGCCCGTAAGCTCCGGGTCAAGCGCCGACGTCGGTTCGTCAAAGCAGAGAATATCGGGGTTCAGAGCCAGCGCCCTCGCGATCGCGACGCGCTGCTGCTGTCCGCCGGACAGTTCGTGCGGATAGGCGTCCTTCTTCGCGAGCAAACCGACTTGATCCAAAATCTCCAAGCCTTTCTGCAATGTTTCGGCTAAAACCCGCGCCTTGTCTTCCTTAAACCCCGGCTGTTTCTTTGCCCACAGTTCACGGGCAAGGGTAACGTTTCTCAGCGCCGTATACTGCGGGAACAGATTAAACGACTGAAACACAAGCCCGAAATGCAGGCGCTTCGCACGAAGCTCCTCCTGCGTCCCCGGAATCTCCGAATCGTATAAAACCTCGCCCCGTACGGTGATGCGCCCCGCGTCCATCCGCTCCAAAAAGTTCAGGCAGCGCAGCAGGGTGGACTTGCCGCCGCCCGACGGACCGATGATGGCAAGGGCTTCGCCTTCCTCCAAGGAAAAAGACACACGGTTCAATACCCTGCCGGAGCCGAAAGACTTTATTACGTTTTGCACTTCCAGAATAGCCATAAACCCTCACGAAAGCCAATTCCCGCCACCGGCGGGAATTGTGTTATTAAGCCCTAAAATAGCTCATTCTCTTCTCTGCGTAACCAAACAGAAGCGTCAGTACGCCTACAAAGAGCAGATAGAAAGCGCCGGTGTAAAACAGCGGCCATATCAAACCCTTCGTCATAATGTCCTCGGCGGCTTTCAAAACCTCCGTCACCATGATCACGCGGGCAAGGGCGGTGTCCTTCACCAGCGTGATGATCTCGTTTGACATCGGCGCGGTGATGCGCTTGATCACCTGCAGCAGGATAACGCGGAAGAACACCTGCGTCTTCGTCATCCCCAAAACCTGCCCGGCTTCATACTGGCTGCGGGAGATGCTCTCGATCCCCCCGCGGTATATCTCGCTGAAGTAACACGCGTAGTTGATGGCGAACGCAATCACGACAGACGTAAAGCGCGACAGGATGGGCGAGCCGAAGATGAACCCCGGCACATAAAACACGATTAGGATTTGGAGCATCAGGGGAATCCCGCGTATGATCCACACAAACGTCTTGACGGTAAAGCGCAAGGGCTTAAACCGGGACATCGACCCGAACGCGATAACCAGCCCCAGCGGAAGCGCCAGCAAAAGCGTCAGCGCGAACATCAGGCATGTGGATCGGAACCCGCTTAACAGGCTGGTCGTTACGTCAATAAAGCCCATATCCAGTCCCCTGTATTGGGAGCGGAGAACGATACGCGGTCGTCCCGACCGTCCGCGGGACGCCGAGGACGGCGTCCCCTACAATACAATTCATCCTCTCTCCGTATTTTTATCCCTTAAACGTGGTGTCCAGCAGGAGGGCGTTTTCAAGACCGTATTTCTCCGCCAGCGTTTGCATGTCGCCGCTTTCAAACAGCTCCTCAATCGCGGTGTTGACCTTCGCGCTTATCCCTTGATTCATTTATATATCACCGACTTTATACCATCTTATCTTTTAACAATGCCTTTAAGTAACACACTTAAAAATGTATCTTACGGATGCAACTGCGTCCGAAGCCTTGTAATTTTGCTACACTAATGACGTACGATGTATTCAGAGTATGTTATCTTTTTGAGAGCTTGAAACACAAATACTCTAGTGCTTTTGAAGATAAATATGAAATGAAGTCCTGTGACGATCCTGAACTGACGTCGTTCGTTCTGTGCAAAATCGATAAAAATACGATAATTATAAAGCAATATAAAGCGTATCGTCAACCGCCAGTTCCAAGTGTTGTTTGGATCATGCTGCATCTGATATCAGCATAACCACGACGTGGGACAAATTACTGAGAAATTCCTACATCTTTTTTCCAGGTGATAGGCAGAATCGATTCAGGGGTTTTCAGGGACCTCCTAAGATTTTTAGACACTTTTCAGGGAAATTGTAAAGGAAATTACTCGCGTTGACTTATGTCGTTCGCCTTATAATATTCTGAGCTTCGTCGTCACCCGTGTTTGTTCACATGAAATGCAGGCCTACATGAAATTGTGCCCGATCTATATGTTCTAACAATATATTAGCCAATGGCTTGTGTTACTGAGCCAGCAAGAAAACTTATGAAGGTATGCGGTGTGTTGATATGAATTTAAAAGCCAATGCTACGTAATGGGCTGCTTTATGTTCAGCTTTTCATATATTTCTGTCTCGTACGCACCACACATAACTCCTAGATTTTTCTTTTTTATTGTACATATAAAATAAATCTTTAATGTGGGTAATAAAATGCAGTGAACGTAGACGTAACCAGCAGAATCATTAAAGTATCTCAAGTCCAAAATTCTTAACGGACACGCAACAGTATCTTGATTTTTGTTATATTCGAATACTTAATATAATAAAGTACCTAATAATGGGCGATTTTTTATTAATTTTTACTTTCAACTAACTGATTCCTTAGTTACTTTAGACATGATGATTGAGATATAAATGTTAACCAAGATTCGAAAAAGATTGTTTTGAATTTCGAGTATATAATTCGGGGCAAGCCGGTGTGTTAAAAATAAATTCTGCTGCAAAAAAAAAAACCCCCAAAAATTCTCTCAAAAGGAAGCCCGTAAGTAGTCCGAGGTTTGAATGGAGTATTACGTCAGTAAGCTCACTTTTGCACATGTCTACAGGGGGGAATATTCGTTGAAATAATTCAAAATGGTAGCATAGTTATGCGGTGTCGTGATTTTAGTATGATAACTTAGCAATAATAAATCAACGTCAGTAAAAATTAGCTACACAAAGTCTCTAAGAACCCCCCAAAATTCTCAGTACTCCAAGTTGACGTGCGGTCTTTCACTTCCATGTTTTGCTAGAGGCTATACGATGCATTGCAAGCGAGTGATAATAGGTGATGTTCATTTGCTTAACCGTCGTTACAGACAGCCTGTGTCTACTCATTGGTCGCAAGAACAAACACACTTGTTATTCCCCCCCCTCCTTGACATAGCTGCACTTTGCATGCTACCTCACGAATTCATAGTTGCAATAGAAGAACCCTCTTCTGGTAGGGTTTGCAGCTAAGGCTTCCTGTATTTTGGGCTTCTCTCTATTTGGTCTTGGCATTTTTCTTCGTCGTTTGTTTACACGAGTTACTTTTTATTTACCTACGTTATTTCAACTACCGAAATTAAATAATGCAAAAGAAGAGGAAAAATTATCTTTTTTTTTTTTGAGTTCATGAAGACATGGCTGTCGGCGATCGAAGCTTATCCCAGGGTATGCTTAGTGACTCTATAACACCGCAGTAAATCTTAAGACAATAAAACATCAAATTTGATTCGAACCAGCTGTCTCTTTCATTACTTCATCTTTTTTTTCAATATTAACTTAGTTGTTTATTAATCGGTAAATAATTTGTCGGTCCATCAGCCAATTAGCATTTCGGTCGGTCAATAAGAAGCACTGTGATATCTCTACGTAATGGTGTTACGTACGCGATTTATGAAGTAAAGAAACTGGCACCGGCTAAAAACGGCACAAAACAGATGTATAGTCATGCATTATAAACTGGGACCGGCTAAAAACGGCACAAAACAGATGTATAGTCATGTATTATAAACTGGCACCGGCTAAAAACGGCACAAAACAGATGTATAGTCATGTATTATAAACTGG
>DBDP01000056.1:0-462 GCA_002293625.1 Clostridiales bacterium UBA929
TACATCTCTCGGTGAGCGCGTCAAAACGCGTTCATACAACGCGGCGGCGCGCTCGGTGTCGCCCGACTCCCGCGCCCGCTCCGCGGCACCTCGATTGAACGCGGCGCTTAAGCGCGCCCCGAACAACACATAGGCGACGCCAAACAATGCCAAAACGGCCAGTATAATAATTAAACCGATCTTTTTCATGACGCGCTCAGTTTACCATAATCCGAGACTTTTTGCAACCGAAATGAAGGAAAAACCAAAAACCGCCACAGCACTGGTGACTGCGGCGGTTTTGGTTGGCATCCCGGAAACGAATCGAACGTCCGACCCGTCGCTTAGGATCCCGTTTTCAAGAGCTTCGGTAAACACCGCTTTGAGAAGTATCCGGTATTTGTGAGTATAGGAACGGGATTTTGTCTTGGAAAAGTCGTTGATTGATTTTTTGCAGCTCGATAGGTGTCACGTTTAATAATC
>DBDP01000056.1:515-10831 GCA_002293625.1 Clostridiales bacterium UBA929
TTTGGTGGCACTATCGGACGCCGACACCATAAAATGGGACATTGCGCTTCAGTACAAGAAACTCTTGCCCGCCGATAGCGCACTCCTATGTTCCGATAAAAGTCTACCATCTGACGCAGATGAAGTCAATAGCCGCGCGTCTCTCCCCCCGTAGCCCCCTTCCGTCGGAAGGGGGTGGCGGCGCAGCCGTCGGGGGATGCTGGCGCGCATTGCGCGTCCCTGCGGCGTTCGCGGACGATCGTGGGCGATCGTCCCTACGGATGGCAGGTATTGTAACGGTGCGCCAGATCGGCGCACCCTACAACGCCCTACACCCCGGGGGATGTAAACAGCCCCCCGCCGAAGCGGGGGGCTGCCCAGGTTTGCTATGCGGGTTTTAGGAGGTTACGCGATGGGAGTTACGTTGGTGATAGTGCCGGCTATGGGTTCATACTCGGAGAAGTAGCATGTTACATCGCCTAACTCGGCGACTAATGCATCTGCCGGATCTCCGTTAGTATCCAGCGGCTGTAGACCCATTTGGAACCAGCCTGAGCTTGTGTTTACTGTTATGCCAGACATCGTGGCTGCTTTGAGGTCAATGAAGAATACTCCGTCAGCAAGGACGATGTCTAATTCCACAGCTTTCCATTCGCCGCCAGTGCCAGCATCGGAGTTGACATAGAACTCCAAGCCCGTTACATCATTAATGTTAGAGTTGTCAAGTTCGAAAACGAGGTATTTCTGAGCCGCAAACTGTGCAGCGGTGACGGTCGGATTGAGGTCAAGCAGGGTTGTGCTAGCCGAACCTGTTGTTTTGGTCGGTGCTACGTAGGTGACCGTTACTACCACGTCCGCGTAGTTTGTCGAGGAGAATGTCAGCGTCGTGGTGGCGTCAGTAGGATCGCTTTCGGTCAGCTCAAGGTCATCGAAAGCGGCTACGCCCGAACTGGCGGTTACGCCAGCAGCAGTGCTTCCAGCCAAGGAGTCGCTGCCACCTACGGCAACTGAGACAGCATCCGCTACGGTTGTGTCAGCATCGCCCCACTCGTCAATGAAAGTGATGGTGATTTCGGGGAGAGCAACGCCGCCCTGCTTGATAACGGTGAGAGCCGATGTGCTAGCCACGAGTTTGCCTTTATCGGCCGGGATGATCAACTTAATAACCATCGTGTCTGTCGCGGCGGGGTTGCTACCGTCGTCAGACTTGAAGTTGATTGTTGCGGTAGCGATACCCGGTGTGCCTGTGGTGTTGTTTGCTTCCGTTACTGCGCTTAAAGCCACATACCAGCCGCCGGTGTAATCGCCTTCTGTTACGCCATTGGTAAGCAATGCTCCGATGGGGGTCGTGAGGTATGTGTTCAAATAACCCACGATGTCTGTGCTGTCGTCTGTATTGGGGTCAAACGCGGTTTCATCCAACAGTTTGTTTCCGGTGTTTGCGTTATAGGCACCGAGATCGCCAATGATTGCAGCGCTGATTGCCGCCTTCGCGTCGTTAATGGCGATGATGTCAGCGTCGAGCATCGGCATGTCAACGGTAACCGGGAGGTAATCCTCATCGTCGCAATCCGCATGACCATAGGGATGATCAAGCATATCAGCGTCGAACGCCAGCAGTCCGTCGGATCCGCCCAGCATGCCGCCGATGAAGTACTCGAAGTCAATGTCGAGGGTGTCAGCGGTGGAACCATCATATGGCCAGTTTGTAATGCCGGAAAGGTCAATGTTAACACTGAGGTCGTCGTTCCAAATGACCGAGCAGGCCGCGCCGTACTGCGCGAAGATAGCGTCGATAGCGTCTCTGATGGCTACGCGTAATGCTGCTTTGGCAGCGTCTGTGTTCGCGATGGGCAGATCAACGTCAATAGCGTCAAGGTCAAGACCGTTGTTTTCTCCGCCACCGGTGAAAAGAGCATCCAAGTCGTCAATGATGTTTTCGACCTTGCTTGCCAGATAACGCTGGTCAGCGGCACGGTTTGTGCCGTCCTGCTTGACAACGAGGAGTTGATCCACGTTGGCTTCGCTCAGACCGCCTTCGTCGGCGCTGAAGATGTAGAGGTTCCAGCCGTATCTGTCGTTATTGGAATTGTCGGTACCCCAGCCGCTCACGGCGGATTGTCCCGCGTTGGCAGCGGTGTTGGCGTCTTCGTCGCTGGGGATGAAGGCTTTGGTGGCGTCAACCATGAAGTGGTTGTTGCCGGTGGTACCGTAATAGCCAGCGCCGTAGGTGAGGTTGTCAACCAAGCCGTCGTTGTCGAAGTTGACAAGCGGGAAGTGGGTGCCGTCGTACTTGCCAACCAAGGCGTCTGCCGGTCGGATGGTGATGTTCTCGATGGTGTCCGTGGTGTTGTCCACGCTCTGATAGGTGAACACGTCGCCTCTGCGGAGATAAACGTCGTCATCGCGGAATGCAACGTCGTTATCAGGCATGTCAATGCTGGTCAGCAATTTGTAGGAGCCGTCGGCGAGCATCGCGAAGACTTCGCCCGCATAGCGGCTGTCCTTATCAAATGTTGTCCACCAGTCAAGAGCGACTGCCCAATGGGTGTCATTGTCGGCGGTGGTGCGGGCTTCGGTGTTTACGTATGCAACGCGTGCATACGGACCGTTATTGTCGTTGTCGGATTGCAGGGTTTCTGTGGTGAATGCGCCGGTGAAGCCCGGTACATTGGTGGTATGGACGCGATATACATCACGACCGTTGCTGCCGTTGATGGTCTTCATGAAGATGCGGCTGTCGCCGTTTAGGAGCAGACCGCGCCCGCGGAGACCATAGGTGTTTTCGCCGAGGGTTTTGCCCCATGTTTCATTGAAGCGGCTGTTGGCGGTAGCCTGAACCTTTTCAGAAGCGGCAAAGATGTCGCCGGCTTTTTGCTTCATCGGCACTTCGTAAAGGGTGATCTTGCCGCCGCTGATGCTGTAGCGCCAAATGTGGTCGGCAACTTGCTCAAGACCGTCAGCGTCGGTGTCTAGGTCAAAGATGTCATAGCCGCTTACGCTGTCAAAGAACAATCCCGCACCGTTAAGATCGGTTTTGGTACCATAGGATCCGGAATTGTTAGCGGGTGTGTTGCCCGGCTCAAGCTCATCGGCGTCGCCTTCGTCGTTACCCATGACAATCTTGTTAAGGACAAGGTTCTTCTCGGTGGTGCCGTCTTCGTTAAGGATGTCAACTTGGTATTCCCACTCATTGCGGTTGTAAGCGGTTTCTTTTACCAAACCGGCAGCCGTTACGAGAGCGTAATTCCTCGGAATGTTGGTGGTGTTGATGTCAACCACGAAGCCGTGCCACAGATAAAGGGTGCGTTCCTGTGTGACGTCGGCGGTGTTGAACGCGGTGATCCAGTTGCCCGCCGTGCTGTTGTTCAGCATGGTGTAGGTTTCGCCGCCTAAGGTTAAGGTTCCATTACCGGGTTGCGCGTCGGCTTGGCCGCTCACGCGGGAGACGGTGCCTTCCGCCACGTCTACAACAGGCTGGAAGAGTTTTGTATACTCATTCGCATAGTTGTGTACACCGTCGCCGTCATTTTGAGTTTTTTCCCATCCCGCATGCTGTACGATGTCGCAAACCATAACCAAGTCGCCTTTGGCGGGATAGGGGTTTTGGTAAACCTCTCCACTCGGCAATTGGTTTCCGGCTTCGCCATCGTAAGCGTACGGACCATTCGCTTCGCCGCGAGAACCGTTTACAGCGAATTTAAACTTCCATTCGTTGTCAGCGCTGGCTACTTCATCAATCTTGCCTACTCTGTAGTCTTCGATGAAGACAAAGCTCGGAGCTTCGTAGCCAAGCTCGGTAACTGCCGGGATGTAGTAAATGTCGGCGTTCATGAAGTTTCTTTGGCCTGTGCTGCCCCAGTTTCCGTTGCCGAGCCAGTTGGCACTATAAACCTGTTCGCCAATGCCATTGTCATAGTCGATGAACACTTGGCTGCTCACGATATCATTGTTACCATCAACGGTGATGGTGGGGAAAGCTCCGCCGAGGGTTGTGGCGTTGAGGGCGGAAAGACCGTGGATCGCTTCGGGTTCATCTTGTATCCAGCGCTGCGAATAAATCTTCGAAATGTCGCGGCGGTGGTATTGACCGGCGCGGGAACCGCCGCCGGTGCCGTAGTCACCGACGCCTGTCAGTTCCGTACCCGGAACCCATTCGACGTCTGTGTCACGGTCGGGGTGACGGAACAGCATAACTGTGCTGCGACCGATGTCATGCAGGTCAATCTCCATCGCTGCGGTGTCTTCGGCGGAAAGGATGAAGGTATCCCACGCTTCGACATGACCGTCCAAGCGATCCCACGCGATCGGACGCTGGATGACGGCGCGGCCTTCGTCGAGGCTGTCGCTGTCTACGCTTCCTGCCCATCCAGCACCAACCGGAACAGCTCCCAAAGGATTGGTTTGAGCCACGTTGGGGATGTTCGGGAGACCCCAAGAGTTACCGTCGGTAACCACGAGGAAGGAGCCGAATACGGCACCGAAGGAACGGTCGAGCCATCTCCAGGCGGCATCGGTGCGTTGCTGCACGTAGCTGCCGTATGTCTGGTTGTACTCGAAGCCGGGACGTACCAAGAAACGATAGAACAGATAAAACGCTTCGGCGCGGTTCAGTCTGTTTTGATCGTCCAAGGCGGTGAGGTTCGCCATGACTTCTTCTAAGTAAGCGTGGTTCAAGTAGACGTCGCGGGCTCTTTCGTAGCCGGCGACCCATGTGCCGTCTAGGTTCTGCAGACCTTCTTTAATGGCGTCGTAGCCCATCGCGTTCATGACGAGCATAATGCCGTTGTTGAAGGTAATTTCAGTACCCGGGGCAAAACCGTAGCCGTTGCCCTGCACAAAACCGGTGGACGCCGCCCACGCGATTTCGCCTTCGGCCCAGTGGCCTACGGTGTCGGGGAATGTCGCGAGGTAGCGGTTACGCCAGTTGGGTTCCGCTGTCGCGATACGTTCGCCGCTGTGCATTGCTTGATACAGCAGCACGACGAACTCGGCGCGGGAAAGGGTTTTGCCGAGGTTCAGATTGCCGCCGTCGCCGCCTTGGACAATGCCAAGGTCAATCAGCATTTGCACGGCAAACGCGTACTCCGCTTCGTTCTTCCCGTATTGAGCCAGGATGTCTTCCGCTTCGGCTCCGTCGGGGTATTCGCTGATCGGGGCAGCGAACGCCGGAACGGCGAGCGATAAGGCTAACGCCAGCGTCAGTACGAGCGCGAGAAGCTTCTTCAAGTTTCTCATGGGGTTATGTACCTCCTAAAATTTTTTGGATGCCTCCGCATCCTGTTGGCTTGTTGATTGTAACACCCTCTAATTCCAATCTCAAGAGTTTTATCCACGATGTAACAAAGCCGTAACAAAACTCCCATTCGGATTTATTTTGCCTTTTGCTCCTTTGCGTGGTATAATAGGAGAACGCTTGAAAACAACCAGTTCGCAGAAAGCGAACGCACAGAAAGAAGGACATTCATGGTAGCAAACGATCTGCGGCTCGCGGTGCTCATCGACGCCGACAATGTGCCGCGCAAATATATAAAGCCCATCATGGAGGAGATTGCCGTTTACGGCAACCCCACCGTGAAGCGCATATACGGCGACTGGACGACCCCGAGCCTCGCGAAATGGAAGAGTATCCTGCTGGAGAACGCGCTGACTCCGGTTCAGCAATACGGTTACACCACCGGCAAAAACTCCACCGACTCGGCGATGATCATCGACGCGATGGACATCCTCTACTCCGGCAACGTAGACGGTTTCTGCCTTGTCTCCAGCGACAGCGATTTTACCCGGCTCGCCATTCGTCTGCGCGAAGCGGGAAAGAAGGTCATCGGTCTCGGGGAGCGCAAGACGCCGAACCCGTTCATCGTCGCCTGCGACCGTTTTATTTATATAGAAGTATTGCAATCCTCCGAAACGGCGGCGGTTCTTCCGCAAAAACCTCCGAAACAGCCGAAGAAAGCCGCGCAGCAGATGGTTCCGCAAGCCGCTCCCACGCCCGCACCCGCGCCGCAGCCCGAAAACGGCGGCAAGCAAAAAGCCCCGATTCCCGACGAAATCATCGAGTATATCTCCCTGACGATTGAGGACGTTGCCGACGACACCGGCTGGGCTTATTTAGGCGAGGTGGGTTCGCTTCTGCAAAAGAAACGACGCGACTTCGACTCGCGCAACTACGGCTACAAAAAACTCTCCACCATGCTGGAGCAATGCGGCGCGTTCGACGTCGATATCCGCGACAACTCCAGCAACGGAAAGCTGATTTATGTGCGCAGACGCGCCGCGTGAGGTAGCTTATGGCGGGTAAACGCGCCGCTCCCCGCAAAAGGCGGGGCTGCCTGATTCCGGTCGCGCTCTGTGTTGCGCTGCTGTTCTGGATCCCGATTGAGCTGTATCTGTCCAACAATGTATTGCGGACGGAGAACGAGACCTTAACCGATCCGCGCCTGCCCGCCGCGTTTGACGGCTTCCGCATTCTGCATCTTTCCGACCTGCATGAAAAGCCGTTCGGGAAAGAGAACGCCGATTTAATCAACGCGGCGCGGGACGCGCACCCGGACATCATCGCCGTCACCGGCGACCTGATTCAATCGCGCGAAGGGCTGCCCTACGCGCAAAATATCCTGACGGCGCTTGGCGAAATCGCGCCGGTTTATTACGTCACCGGCAACCACGAGTGGGCTGCTGACTGGGACGCGCCGCGCGAAGGGGGCGAAAAACTGACGCCGGAGCTGCGCCGGATAGTAAAAGTCGCCGGAGCTGTGTGGCTTGATTCATCCTACCAAACGCTGGAGCGGGGCGGGGATACGCTTATTTTGGCGGGTCTATGCGACCCCAACGGACCGTCCGACGCGCCGCCCGCCGACGCTCTGCGGGCAAAAATCGCCGCAGCACACCCGAACGCCTTTACCCTGCTGCTCGCCCACCGGCACGACAACGAGTACGACGGATTCAACGTCGTGCTGACCGGACACGCCCACGGCGGCGTGATACGGCTTCCGTTTACCGACGGTCTCATCGGTCCCGACCGCGAATGGTTCCCTAAAGGCGCGTCCGGCGTTGTAACACACGGCGATACATCGGTCGTCGTCAGCCGCGGGCTGGGCGACACCTATTTCCCCCGTTTCCTGAACCGCCCGCAGGTGTTGGTGGTGACGCTGCGATGTTCGGATTGAAGGAATTGCCTGAAAGAAAGGCAATCCGTTTGAAGGATTACGATTATTCGCAAAAAGGCTGTTATTTCATTACAATGTGCGTGAAGGGCAGACATGAAATGTTAGGCAAGGTTGTTGTAGGGCGCGGCTTCCCAGACGCGCCGTATGTGGAAATGTCAGAATACGGAATATGTCTGCAAAATTCGATTGATTTTGTCCGGCGAAACAATGATAACATCAAAATAGATAACTATATCATTATGCCGAATCATGCACATTTGCTAGTGACGATTTGTCATTCCGTGAACGGCGCGTCTGGGAAGCCGCGCCCTACAAATGCCATTATCCCAAAACTCATTTCATCGATCAAACGCTTTACAAACAGAGAAATTGGCTTTGATATATGGCAGACATCCTATCATGACCATATCGTCCGCAATGAAGAAGAATATAGGCATATAAGGACTTATATCGATGAAAATCCGGCAAGGTGGGAAGAAGACTCCTATTTCACATAAAGGGATGATCTGATTCGTAATTCTGCTTAGACAAAAGGGATAGTACTCTCATTCGACATTGTTACGCTCCGTACGCGCCTTATCTTCCCTGCTCGGCAACGGAGCTGCTCTCAGCCAAATCATCAGCGCCGTTAAGTCCGCGGGGTTGACGCCGGAGACGCGGGAGGCTTGCCCAAGGTTCTTCGGGCACACCTTCGTGAGCTTTTGCCGCGCCTCGATCCGCAGTCCCTGTATCGACATGTAGTCTATATCCTCCGGCAGCAGGCGGTTTTCCATATGCGCCATCTCTTCGGCCGCCGCTTTTTGGCGGCGCAGATAGCCCTCATATTTCACCTGTATCTCCACCTGCTCCGTCACGTCCTCCGGCAGAGCGGGGCGTTCGGGATCTTCGGGCGCGAGGGAGGTATATGTCACCTCCGGGCGTCGCAGCTTCTCGGCGAGACGCTTCTTCTCCAGTCTTTTTATTTCTGTTTCCACCGCTTGATACTTCGCAAGGACGGCTTCGTACCGTTCCTTTGTTATCAAACCCAGCTCATAACCGAGCGGCGTCAGGCGTATGTCGGCGTTGTCCTGACGCAGCAGCAGACGGTACTCGCTCCGCGAGGTCATCATGCGGTACGGCTCCTCCGTGCCGCGCGTCACAAGGTCGTCAATCAATGTGCCGATGTAGCTTTGGGAGCGCGTGAGCGTGAACGCTTCCCTCCCCCGCACGAAACGCGCCGCGTTGATTCCGGCGACCAAACCCTGCGCCGCCGCTTCCTCATAGCCCGACGACCCCAAGAACTGCCCCGCGCCGAACAGACCCGCGCACGCTTTCGCCATCAGCGACGGCAAAAAGCCCAGCGGATCGGCGCAGTCGTACTCAATGGCGTAGCCGGGGCGGGTGATTTCCGCCGTCTCCAACCCGGCTATCGCGCGCACCGCCTGCTCCTGTACCTCTTCCGGCATCGACGATGACATCCCCTGAAGGTAGTATTCGTCCGTATCCAGTCCCATCGGTTCGCAAAAAACAGGGTGGCGGCTCTTGTCGGCGAAGCGTACGACCTTATCCTCAATTGACGGGCAGTAGCGGGGGCCAATCCCCTCAATTACACCCGAATAGAGCGGGCTTCGCCCGAGATTCTCGCGCAGGATGCGATGAACCTCTTCGTTTGTCCACGTCAGGTAGCAAACGGCGTCGTTACGCACCGGGCGGGGCGACATGAAGGAAAAAGGGATGGTATCCTCACCTTCCTGCCGCTCCATTTGGGAAAAATCCAGCGTCCGCCCCAGCACGCGAGGCGGCGTCCCCGTCTTAAAGCATCTCGTCGCAATCCCCAGTTCCGGCAGCGCTTTGGACAGCTCCGACGCAGGCAGCAGCCCGTCGGGACCGCCGGGACGGATATGTCCGCCGGTAATCACCCGCCCGTTTAAGAAGGTGCCGGTCGCGAGGATGACGGCGCGAACAGGGTAGCTCCCGCCGGTCGCCGTTTTTACATAAAAACCGCCGTCAGCCGGGGCGATATCCACAACCTCGGCTTGCTTCAGCGTGACCTCCCGCTCCAAGACGCGCTTCATATGGGCGCGGTACGCGAGACGGTCAGCCTGCGCGCGCAACGAATGCACCGCGGGTCCTTTGCCTCGGTTCAACAGACGGTATTGAATACAGCAAGCGTCGGCGGCACGACCCATCTCGCCGCCCAGCGCGTCGATTTCGCGCACCAGGTGACCTTTGGCCGTTCCGCCGACGGAAGGGTTGCAGGGCATATTGCCCACGGAGTCCAGTTGCGTCGCGAAACACAGAACAGAGCAGCCGAGCCGCGAAGCGGCCAAAGCCGCTTCGATTCCGGCGTGTCCCGCGCCGATTACGGCGATGTCAGTCACAGTTTCGCGACCGTTTTATGCAGCGCCCGCTGTAAACCGTAGGATACCAACGTATACGGCAGAACCACAGCGGCGCGCCACGGCAGCGCCGCCCAAAACGGCGTCCAAAAGTCCGGGTATAACCCCGTCACCGACCCCCAATAGGCGGACAGCGGCAGGGAAATCAACATTGTATGCGTCGCCACCGCCAAAAGGGTGCGTAACAGGGTCGGTTTTTGGCGGTACAGGAAAAAACCGAAGCAGAGACCGCTGAGCGCCGCCGTAACGGTGTAACCGGGGAAAAAGACCCCGCTGCCGGTGGCGTTAATCATCGCGCCGAGGACATCGCCGGTCATCGCGGCTCCCGCCGCCCAACCGGGACCGATAACCCAGCCCGCAAGCGCATACCATATCGTTTGCAGGCTTACGCGGACGGTGTAGTTCCCGGGCGGCAGGTAATACGTCAACGGCAGCAGCCGCACCGTGACGATATCCAGCGCGACGATCAGCGCGGCGATAATCAGGTTGCGAAGTTCGTTGTTCTTCTTCACTTGCTGTCCTTCTCCCGAATCTCCACGCGCCGGATCTTGCCGGAAATCGTCTTCGGCAGAACGGAGACATATTCAATCACGCGCGGGTACTTATACGGCGCGGTGACTTTCTTTACGTGATTTTGCAGCTCTTTTGTTAATTCCGGCGTCCCTTCGTAGCCGCCCGACAACACAATCGTCGCCTTGACGGCGAAGCCGCGTTCCGGGTCGGGTACGCCGGTCACGGCGCACTCGGTCACGGCGGGATGCTCCATCAGCGCGCTCTCCACCTCAAAGGG
>DBDP01000185.1 GCA_002293625.1 Clostridiales bacterium UBA929
CGGCGGCGACGGCGCGGGCGGCGGCGGCGGTGGTTGTGGATATGGATACTCTTCATCCGGCGGCGCTGGCGCGAACGGCGCGATTCTGCTGTTTTATTAAGGGGGAATTGATATGCCGTCCGTCCGTGACGTGACCACGCTCCACCCGGAGCTGCAAGCACTGTGTAAAACCTTCATGGCGCAGTGCAAGGCAAAAGGGCTTAACGTCCTGATCACCGAGACAATCCGCACCGTTCAATACCAAGATGAACTGTATGCAAAAGGGAGGACGACGCCCGGAAGCATCGTCACCGGCGCGAGGGGGAGTACCTATTCCTCTCCGCATCAGTGGGGGCTGGCATTTGACATCTGCAAAAACATACGGGGACATGAATATAATGACATGTCCTTTTTTCATGCCTGCGGCGCAATCGGCCGCGCCCTCGGTCTGCATTGGGGCGGTGACTTCAAAAGCTCAAAAGACTACCCCCATTTCCAGTGGGATGGCAAAAGCGGGTGCTTCATGCCGACAGGCGTGACAACGCAGCTCAAAACCAAGTACAAGACGCCGGAGGCGTTCAAAAAAACATGGGAGGACGAAGAAGTGACACAGGCAGACTTCAACAAGATGATGGACACGTGGCTCGCCGAGCGGGCAAAACAACCCGCCGGAACATGGGCGAAAGCCGATCTCGCGAAAGCCATTGCCGCCGGANNCGCCGGAATCACGGACGGCTCGAAGCCGCAGTCATTCGCGACACGCCAAGAGCTGGCAATCGCGCTGTTGCGGGTGATGGACAAGCAGGGCGAGTAACGTTCCACGCAGGACAAGCTATCATGATAACGGAGGAATTACGGAGATGAATGAACTGATTTTATCGCTACTGTCCGCAATCCTCGCCGCATTGGGCGGCTGGGTGGTAAAGACCCTGATCCCGTACATAAAAAGCAAAACGACCCTCGCGCAGCAGGAGAAGATCAACGGCTGGGTAATGACCGCCGTTACCGCCGCCGAGCAGATGAAACGCAAGCCCGGTAGCGGCGACGAGAAGTTTGCGTATGTCCGGGATTTTCTTCGGAAGAAGGGGTTTGACTTGTCCACGGACGAGATAGAAGCCCTGATCGAAAGCGCGGTGCAGCGCATGAAAGCCGGGGTGCTGTAATGCAATGGCTGAAAGACTGGGGCGCAGTCGCGACTGCAATCCTCGCCCTCTCTACCATGAGCGGGTTGATTCTCCGGCAGATTAAGAAGCTCATAAAGCAACATACCGAACCGTTGGACGCGCTCAAGAAATCGTTAGACAGCAACAACGCCGCGACCCGCGCCGGGCTGAAATACTCCATCGTGAAAGCGCACGAGGAATTCGCAAAAGAGGGAAAAATTGGGCGGCTGACGCTGGAGTGTATTTTGGATATGTATGAAGAATACCAAGCGCTGGGCGGCAATGGTTTTGTGGACGACCTTGTCGCCGATTTACGGGGACTGCCGCCGGACTTAGGACGGTGAACAGTTTACAGATAACAGATAACAGTCAGACGGGGTTGCGACATGCGGCGTTGATTATCCCGTTTATTTGCGATACGGGCGGCCGGTTTGGCCGTCCGTTTTTTCGTGTGTCCGGGGTCGACGAAAAACTGCTCTATTCTCAAGCGCGTTTGCATAGTTAATGGTTGTGGGGGTGCTGCGGTGAAGGAGAGTTTTCTGGAAAAGGCGGCGCGGAAAATGGACATTCCGGCGGATCTCGCCGCCAATGTGCCGAAGGTCATCATCCACGGCTACCGTGAGATTTACATAGAAAACCATCGGGGGCTTTTGGAATACGGTCCCCGTGAAATTCACGTCAACGGCGGCGAAGCTGTGCTGAAGCTCACCGGCGAAGGATTCCACATCCGCGCGATGACGGCGAGCGAACTGCGGATAGAAGGGTTGATATTTAACGTGGAGTTTATGTACTAACCTCGTAGGGGCGCGCTGTTGCGCCCGCCGTTTCCCTTCGTCTCTGTAGGGACGACCGCCCTCGGTCGTCCGTCCCGTTGTTCTGTGATCTGCGGACGGTCGGGGGCGACCGTCCCTACGCGGGCGGCGGGGGATGTCGGCGGGCGATTGCGAATCGCCCCTGCGACGTCCAACCCTGAAGGAGGACAAAACTATGCAAAAAACGGTCAACCTGTTGCGCGGGTTTGTGCGCGTCGCGGTGGAATGCGCTTACCCGGAGCGCTTTATCAACCTGTGCGCCGTCCACCGCGTCGCCTTTTGGGGTGCGGAGCGGATCAATCCCCTTCGGTTGGAGCTGACGATCCCCGCGCGCTGCGTCAGTCAGGCGGAAGCGTTTACCGAGCGTCTGAACGGAACGCTGACGCTGATGAAACGGCGCGGCCCCCTCTTCTTCTTGGAGCGTTTTCGTAAGCGTTACGCGCTGATCGCCGGACTGATCGTCTGCCTCGGCGCGCTGTTTGTTTCCAATCATTACATCTGGGAGTTTTCGGTGGAGGGGAACGAAACCGTACCGGATGAGGAGATTTTGGAGGCGCTGCGTGATATCGGTATCACGACCGGTACGCCTTCGTCTTCCGTGGATATTGTAAGTATCCGAAACCAAATGCTTTTGAAAGTGAACACGCTTTCATGGATCACTGTCAACGTCTCGGGCAGCCATGCGTCGGTGGTGGTGCGGGAGCGGGTAGAGAAGCCGGAAATATATTCGCGCCGCACCCCCGTGAACATCGTCGCCTCCAAAGCGGGTTTGATTACGCGGATTGATACGTTATCGGGCGCGGCGCAGGTGTTCCCCGGCGATACCGTCGAGAAGGGTCAATTGCTGGTTAGTGGAGTAATCCACTCGGCGCAGATCGGCGCGCGTCTTGTCGGCGCGCGGGCTGACGTTACGGCGCGTACTTGGACGGAGATGCAAGCCTTGACACCCACCAGCGCAATCGGTAAAAAGTATACGGGGCGTTCGAGGACACGCTACGCGATTGTTTTCGCGGGGAAACGTGTAAATTTATACAAAAACGCTGGTCAACCGTATGCAATGTGTGATAAAATGAGTGAGACAACCTCCCTCCGGGTCACAAACAGCCTTTATTTCCCGCTTGTGCTGGTGCGGGAGACGTTTACCGAGTACGAGCCGGAGTCGTATCAGCTGGACGAAACCATTGCCGAAGAGCTTTTACGGAGGGAGCTGGGGGAGGCGCTCCGGGAAAACCTATCGGACGCGGGAGAGATCCAGCGTGAGTCGGTTACGTTCCACGCGGAACCGGGCTTCATCTCGGCTACCCTCAACGCGGAATGTTTAGAACGCATCGACATGCCGCAAAAGATGGAGACAATCGGGAATTTGTCATCCCCGTAATAGACTGAAAGGGCGCTCGGAAAACTCATTGTTCGCCGCAGGCGAACGAGCGGAGCGCTTGCGAGCAGGCACCTCTGGTGCGGTGTCGCAAGTCGGAGCGGGAGTTTTTCGAGGTTACCAGAAGGAAGTGTGCTAATGACGGAACAGACCATCAATGTAGAGCGGCTGGAGCAGGTGATCGCGCTGTTCGGTTCCTTCGACCAAAACATCAAGCTGATAGAGCAGACCGTCGGCGTGAAGGTGCTGAACCGCGATACCGAGCTGAAGATTATGGGGGAGCCGGAGAACGTGTACCGCGGCGTGAAGGTGGTCGAGGGGCTGTTGTCGGTGCTTGCGCGCGGCGAGATGGTATCCGAGCAGAATGTCCGCTACATTTTGGGGCTTGTGGAGGACGGCGCGGAGGACAAGCTCCAGGAACTGGGCAAAGACACCGTCTGCGTCACGGCAAAAGGCAAACCTGTAAAAGCGAAGACGTTGGGTCAGAAAAAATACATTGACGCCATCGCGAACAACACGATCACAATCGGCGTGGGACCGGCCGGAACGGGAAAGACCTATCTCGCCGTCGCGAAAGCCGTAACGGCATTCCGGCAAAAAGAGGTCAGCCGGATCATCTTAACCCGCCCCGCCGTGGAAGCGGGGGAAAAGCTGGGGTTCCTGCCCGGCGATCTGCAAAATAAAGTCGACCCTTATCTGCGTCCGCTGTACGACGCGCTGTTTGACATGCTCGGCTCGGAGACTTACCACAAATTCGTCGAGCGCGGCTCGATTGAGGTCGCGCCGCTGGCCTACATGCGCGGACGCACGCTGGACGATTCGTTCATCATCCTTGACGAGGCGCAGAACACCACGCGGGAGCAGATGAAGATGTTTTTGACCCGTATGGGCTTTGGCTCAAAGGTTGTTATCACAGGCGACGTGACGCAGATTGACCTCCCGCGTGATAAAGTAAGCGGGTTGAAAGAGGCCGTACGCGTTTTACGAAACGTGGAGGACATCGCCGTGTGCGAGCTGACGGCGCGGGATGTGGTGCGCCACGTTTTGGTGCAGCGGATTGTCAAGGCGTATGAGGACTATGAAACACGCGCCGCCCGCAGGAAAGACCGATGACGGCTTGCCGTGTGCGGGTCACATCCGCCGACCACACGACGCTGCTGCGGCGCGCCGTACGGGGTGCCGTGAAAAACGAGCGGCTGGGGTATCCATGCGTTGCCGATGTTTTTATGGTTTCCGATAAGGAACTCCGTGAAGTCAACAGAGAGCGGCGGGGGGTTGATAAAACTACCGACGTACTCTCGTTTCCGGCGCGTTCCCCGGAGGAGTTCCCCCTCCCCGACCCGGATACCGGGAGGGTCTTTTTGGGGGACATTCTCATTTCGGAGGAGCGCGCGGCGGCGCAGGCTTTAGAATACGGTCACCCGGTTGAACGCGAGATTGCTTATTTGGCGGCGCACGGCGCGCTGCACCTGATGGGGTACGACCATGAAAGCGAATGGGACAGAGCCGTGATGCGCCGGAAAGAGGAAGCCGTGATGGAGAAACTGGGGCTTTCGCGATGAAAAAATTTGCTTACGCTCTGCGCGGGGTGGTGCTTGCCGTGACGAAGGAGCGCCATATGCGCATCCATCTCGCCGCCGTTTACTATGTGGTTACAGCGGGGATTCTGCTGGGCGTAACCGAACGCCTAAGCTGGGCGGCGATTGCGCTTGCCTGCGGGTTGGTGATCGGCGCGGAGGCGTTTAACAGTGCGCTGGAACGCTTGTGTGATGCGGTGGAACCGAACCGTTCCCCCGTCATCGGCGCGGTGAAGGACATCGCGGCCGGCGCGGTGCTGCTATGCTCCGCCGCCGCCGTCGGGGTG
>DBDP01000168.1 GCA_002293625.1 Clostridiales bacterium UBA929
TAGCCGCCAACTTCTCATAAAATCGAAAGGAGCCAGAACAATGGGTTACGAAGATGTATTGCAATCCATTCCCGTAAGCGAGTATCAAGACCGCGTGGCGCGGACAAAGCAAAAGATGCAGCAGGAAGGCTTGGACGGATTGCTGGTCTACTCCGATTCCGCGCGTATGAGCAACGTTCGTTGGCTGTCCGACTACCGCGCCTTTGACGGTGTGTTCCCGTATCCCGCGATGGTTTATGTGCCGCTTTCCGGCGAACCGATCCTTCTTGCCGAGGGCAGCCTTGTCGGCTACGCCTCCGACAAAACATGGATGAGCGACACCCGCGGCATCCGTCAGGAACTGGGGAACATCGTTAAGGGTTTCGCGGCAAAGCATCCGGGCGCGAAGCTTGGTCTTTCCGGTTCGAAATACTGCGCGCTTGAGTTCTACGAAATGATCATGGAGAACATCGGTAACGCTAAACTGGAAAAAACCATGCTCATCGAGACATTGAAATCGGTCAAGAGCGAGCGGGAGATCCGCAACATGAAGGTTGCCGCCGATCTGGCCGACAGGGGCCTGTGGAAGATTAAAGAGCTTCTGGAATGTGAAGTGGGGCTGACCGAGCGCGAAGTCGTGCGTCAGGCTATGGCGGAGATGTTCCGTTTGGGCGCCGACAGCAAGTCCTTTGATATCATGGTGCAGTCCGGGATCAACGCGGAGCAGTGGTTCCTCGCGTATCCCACCGACAAGATCGTCACGAGAGGCGAAACCATTTTGGTGGACATCGGCTGCCGCTTCAACGATTACTCTTCGGATATGGCGCGCGGTATCGGCTACGGCGAAATGACCGCCGCGCAGGAAAAACTGCTCGACACCTGCCTGAAAGCGTGGGAAGAGGGCATGGCGGGGCTGCGTCCCGGCATGACCGGCAAAGAGGCCGACGTGGCAGCGAACCGCGTGATGATGGAAGCCGGGTATGTGCATTTCGCGGGCGAAGGACGCGGCTGCGCGCATTCCACCGGCATGGATCCCGAAGAGGAAATTCCCACGATCGGTCCGAACAGCGACGATGTGCTTCAGGTCAACCAAACCTTCTGTTTTGAAATTACCCTTATGGAGCCGGGCGTGGGCGGTACCCGCATAGAGGACACCGTCGTGCTGCGCTCCGACGGGCCGGAGAGCCTGACAAACTTCCCGCGGGTTAACCGCTGGTAATCTCTCCGCTGATAAAACGGGAGGCAAGGGAGATAATAAAGGTGTAATGACCGCGGAGAGCCGCGGAACGGGTTGAAACAGGCGGCTTTCGGCAGGGCTGTGCGTAGCGTTTTTGCGCTGCGCACAGCTCCGGTTTGTCGTTATGAGTGGGGAGACGCCTTTATGAAGAAAGAATTACTTCGCGCGAGCCATCTCACCCTCAGCCGAAATGCCGATAGGATTCTCTCCGGCATTTCGTTTTGCCTGTATGAAGGGGAGATTCTGGGGATCACCGGAATCAACGGTGTGGGGAAAACGATGCTGGCGCAAATCCTTGCGGGCGTGACGACGCCGGATTCGGGGCGTTTGTTTTTGGACAACGCCGAACTGGATCTCCAGTCGCCGAGGGACGCGATACGCAGCAAGATCGGCTATGTGGCGGAAACCCCGCAGTTTTTGGCCAACATGACGGTGGCGGAGAACTTGATTATCGGGATGGACAAAGAGGCAAGGCTGTATCGCAGCCGGCGCGCGCTCAATGAGAACGCGCGCCGAATCCTGTCGCGTTATCGTTTTAACGTAAACCCGAAGGCGATGCCGGATTCTCTGTCCTATTTTCAATTGAAAGCGGTGCAGATCGCGCGGCAGCTGGCCGCGCGGCCGCGCGTTTTGGTGTTTGACGGGCTGGCGGATTCCTTTTCCGATAACGAACTGGAGGATTTGCTGACAATCTTCGCTCAGATGACGGCGGAGGGAACCGCGATTATTTACACGTCCCATAACTATGAAGACGTTATCCGTTTGGCAGACCGTATATTGGTGCTGCGAAGCTCGTGCCTGATCGCCGAAGTGCCGAAGGAGCGTTTTAACAGGGACAGTATAAAGTGTCTGATGTACGGAGAAGAGACGCATACGAAGCCCCCGGAAAGAGCGGGGGGAGAGAGAAGCGAGGTATTCCGGGTCAGCGGACTGAGTGCCGGTTCGCTCGATTCCCTTTCGTTTTCCGTGCGGCTTGGTGAAATTTTGGGAATTACGGAGCTTTCCGGGAACGGACGCTCCGTTTTGGCGGAGTGTCTTTGCGGCGATATCCCAATACGGAGCGGAAACGTCTATATAGACGGGGTTGCCCGGAGGATCGAATCACCGCGCGACGCAATCAACAGCGGCATCGGGTTGTATTATGAGAAAAGAAATAAAATGCTGCTGAATGACCGCGACCCCGTCTTTATGAACATTTCGGCGGGCGTCCTTGAGCGAATCAGCGCCGCAGGAGTTTTGAGCCGAGCAAAGGAAGAGGTTCTGACCCGGGAGTACTGCGCCCGCTTTGGTATCCGCGGCGACCTCCGGCAAAAAATTGGGAGCCTAAACGGCTCGGCTCTCGCGAAAATCGCATTGGCGCGCTGTATGACCGGCAACCCGCGTATCCTGATTCTGAATGAACCGAACCGGGAGCTTGACGGCAGAAGCATCGTGACACTGCGAAACATCCTTGAGGAAATTAGGCACACCTGCGGGATTATCATCATTTTTTCCAAAATCGACGCGCTTTCAAAGCACTGCGACCGCACGCTTGTAATCCACAAAAACAAGAGTGTCGGAGAAATTGGCAAAGGAATGCTTTCTTACGAGGAAATCCTTCGCGTGATCGAGGGGGGCGGCAAGTGATTGACGTCGTAATTATCGACGATGAAATATGGGTGACAAGGCTCCTTGAAAAGCTGATCCCGTGGGAGGCTCTCGGCTTTCGGATCGTTGGCGTGTATCATGACGGGCAGGAGGGATTGGCTGGGATCCTAGAACTGCACCCGCATCTGGTGCTTACCGATATCCGTATGCCGGGCATTATGGGGCTGGAAATTATGCGGGAGGTTCAGGAGAGCGGCGAGAACCCCATGTTTATCATCATCAGCGGATACAGCGATTTTGAATACGCTCAGACCGCCTTGTCCTACGGCGCTCTCGGCTATTTACTGAAACCGATTGATCAGCAAGAACTGGAAAAGTATATAGATAAAGTACAAAACCTTCACACACAAAAGCAGCGTAAACAGCAGGACGAGCAGGCTCTGCAAAACTCTGTGGGGGAGATGATGGAGAGTCTTAGGGAACGTATCTTTTTCAACTTGTTTGAGGGACTGGGGAATCCCGACGAGGACGTTTCCTCGTTGAACTCTATTTTGCGCCTGAACTTCATTCATGGTGAATACACCGTCGCGGGAGTGTTTCTGGATCCTACGGAACGTGCGGATGAGGTAAAAGAGCTGATCACCCGCACCATTTGGAAGGTCAATCTTCCGGCCTACTGTTACGAGATGCTGAGCCTGCCTATGCCACGGGAAATGCTGCTGGTGTTAAATTATGCCGAAGGAACCGTGCGCAAGATTGAGCAGTCGCTATCCCGGATGTTTGACGAGACGCTGTCCTCCAGACCAACGTGCGGGGTGACGCTGGGGATCGGCGAACCTGTACGCACGATCGGCGAACTTTCGCAAAGCTACCGCCAAATGCGTGAAATGCAGATGACGCGTCTTGTGCGCGGAACCAACCGCGTTTACAACAGCCGAACCGAACCGCATACCGCCCAAGAAGAAAGCCAGATGCTGTATCCCAGCTTTGATATCAGTCTCAAACAGGCGTTTAACAGCGGTCAGGCGGATGACGTTGCAAAATTGTCGGGATTCGCCGTCGACCGCTTTATGGCAAAAGCGCAAAAATACCCCGCGCTGCTGATGCGCGGTATCAACCGGCTCTTGGCTTTGTATGAGAGTAACGCGTCGGTTGCCGCCGAAAAACACCGCGATCTCTTTTCGGAGAAGCGGCGTCTGCTTGCGTCCGCCGACTCCGTCGCGCAGGTCAAGCATATACTGGGGGCTGTCGCGGCGCAGCTGATCGCCGCGCGGGCGGGCAGCGAAGCCGTTACGGGCGCTTCGGCGGTGCGAAAGGCGCTGGAGTATATTGACAACAGCTACACGCAGGATATTAGCCTAAGCGAAGTGGCCGAGGTGGTGCATCTGAACCCGAATTATTTCAGCGAGGTGTTTAAGCGGGAAACCGGGATAAATTTCAAGGAGCACCTCATATCAAAGCGTATCGGCTCCGCGAAAGAGTTGCTGCGAAACCCGGCGTATAAGCTCACGGAGATTGCGGAATCGGTAGGTTATAACGATACGAAGAACTTTGGGAAATCGTTTAAGAAAATCGTCGGTGTAACTCCGATGGAGTACAGAAAGCTGATGACGGGCAATGAGTAGGAAGAAAAAATCCATACGGAATATGCTCCGTTTTCAACTTGTCAGTACGGCGCTGTTATTTCTTGCGTGCCTGCTGCTCGCCCGCCGGATCGGCGCGTGGCAAAAGCTCTTCGGCGAAGGGAGGCTCACGCCGGATAACATACTGGCTGTAAGCGTGATACTGGCTTGTGTCGTCAATATCTATATATTTGTTCGTCTGATTTTCCGTACCGTCACCGATTTGGAAAGGCTTGTAAGCACACTCCAAGAAGCGGCGGAACGTTCCGGCGCGAATTTTGACGATATTATAGGAGATTCGAAATATAGTAATCTAACCGGGTTGCTGCAATTTTTATTGCAGCGAGAGGCGTCGGCGCAAATCATGACCAAGCAGGCGGAGATCAACGCGCTGCAAAACCAAATCAATCCGCATTTTCTGTATAATACGCTTGAGACGATTCGCGGGCAAGCGCTGTGCAGCGGAGAGCTGCAAATCGCGGAGACCACAAAAGCTCTTGCCGATATATTCCGCTACAACATCAGCAAAAAAGGCACGATGATTCACTTTGCGGAAGAACTGGCCAACATAGACAGTTATATCAAAATCCAGCGGATTCGCTTCAACGATAAATTCGAGCTGGATTCCCAAGTGGATGAGGACACAAGGAACATTTTGATCCCCAAGCTGTTGGTGCAGCCGGTCATCGAAAACGCGCTCCGGCACGGTTTGGAACCGAAATCCGGGAAAGGGCGGATTGTTCTGCGGGCGTTCCGCACCGAGAAGAGGCTGGAGATTTCCGTGCGGGATGACGGCATCGGTATGCCGCCGGAAAAACTGATCGGGTTGAATCAAAAGCTCTCTGCGCAGTACGCGGGAAACATAGAAACAATCCGCCAAGAGAGCAATATCGGTTTGGAAAACGTCAATGACCGCATCAAACTGATATACGGGAAGGATTACGGCGTTTCCGTATTAAGCTCACAAAACGCCGGGACAACGGTCATGCTGTCACTGGGGATTGTCAGCGGCGAACCGGCGGAGTGATTCGTCTTTTACGCGGTTCGGTTACACGCGAAGAATTACCGGTTACATCATTCTCTATACCATGGGGGAAAACTAAATGCTGTTACCAAAATGATAGAACGCTAGAACCATTGCGGTTCTAGCGTTCTGTGGAGCTACCGAAGAGACTCGAACTCTTGACCTGCTGATTACGAATCAGCTGCTCTACCGGCTGAGCTACGGTAGCGCTTTATTTGCGGCTTTTGCAGTATAGCATATGGGGGAGGCGTTTGTCAAGTCAAAGGTTCTTTTCGAGTTTCCCCATTTCTCCATTTCATCGCAACCGATAAAAATCAAATTATTTTTGAAATAGGTTTAGGAAACACCTCCGACAGACGCCGCGCCCGTTCCGCTTTTATAGCGCGGGACAACTGACCCGGCATTTCAGCAGCGGGAGTACCAAGACGCCGCGAATAGGGGAAAATATGTAACCCGTTTGGTTTTAGAGATTGCAATGCATAGAAGGTTTCTAAAAAATTTTCTTCGGTTTCCCCGGGAAATCCCACAATAATATCGGCGGTGATCACGGCGTCTTTCCACGCGTAGCGAAGCCGGGAAAACGAAAGATAAATATCCTCAACGGTATACCGCCGCCCCATAGCAGACAAAATCGTATCGCAGCAGCTTTGTAAAGAGAGATGAAATACGGGTAAGAAGTTGCTTTCCGCTCCCAATGTCTCGGTAAACTCTGTGTCGGTACGGCGCGGGTCGAGCGAACTCAAACGAACAGGCAAAGGCGCAACGGTGCGACAGACAGCGGCGGCCAGAGCGGGCAGAGATGGGCGGTAGGATGCGATCTCAATGCCGGTCAGCACAATCTCTATCGCGCCGTCAGCAGCTGCGTTTCGCGCGGCGGAGAGAATACTCTCCGTGTTACGAGAACGGGCGTGTCCCCGCGCGTCGGGGACTTTGCAATACGTGCAGCGATTGTCGCAGCCGTCCTGTATACGGATATATGCGCGGCTCCGCCCGAGAGGACGCGCATCGGGCAAGGTGTCCTCAAACTCGCCCGGCAGAGCTTTCGGAAGACGGGCGGACACTCGCGCTTCCAGCGCCTCTATGAACCCCGCACGATTTGCCGTACCGCCGATCAAGTCAATACCTTTCAAAGCGTCCAGCGACTCGGTCTGCGGCAGACAACCGCAGACGGCAAGAATCGCGTTCGGGAACTGCTTTCGTAAACGGCGTATAGCATTGCGGGATTTTTTATCTGCGGTGGACGTGACGGAGCAAGTATTGATAATCAGGGCGTCGCAGGTTTCCGCCTCGGCAGGGGAGAGGACTTCGTGTCCGTGACGCCGAAGCAGCTCCGCCATCCCGGCGCTCTCGGCTTGATTGGTACGGCAACCCAATGTGGTGATTACAATCTGCATTATTGTATCCTTTTGTGTATTATTACCGAATCGGCAAAGAAGCGCCCGTATTTTTTGGAGGGAACGCGCCTTGCGTTTTTCAGATATGGGTGTATAATAAAAGAAGTATCATAGAGAGGAGGTGAAGACATGAAGACATTCACCATACAACTCAACTCGATCGCAGACGTAAAAACTTTTGTCAACGCCGCATGCAGCCAGCCGTGCGATATAGACATTGTTTCCGGACGCTACGTCATTGACGCGAAATCAATCATGGGGATCTTTTCTCTGGATCTGTCCAAACCAATCACGGTAGAAGTCCACGGCACCGAGCATGACGGAGAGAATTTTTACGAAGCGATACGGCAGTTCAGCGAGTAAGCAGGATCGGGATCAAACACCCGATCCTGTTTTTTATTTCAGTTCCGCCCGCTCAAAGAGCAGCAACGACAAAACAATCGCGACGACTGCCGTCACGGTCATAACGCCGGCAAATAAAAAGCCCCCGGTTTGGATCCGTGTGATTTGATACATAAACGAAAACTTCGTGACAGGTTCCAGCCTTTGAAAAGCGTTCAATAAAGACAGCACCATCGTGCCGCCGATGCAAGCGCCGATTACGCCGCCGACATTTTTAATCAAAACGGATATTAAAACGCAAAAACTCGCGACCGCGGCAAAAGCGAGGATAAGCCGCAGGCAAATCCACGGCAACCCGCTCGGCGCGGTGCCGAACCCGTAGCGCGAAGCGGCGACCAGCATCCCGGAAACCGGGTAAATGAAAATCATCGGAAGTATCGCGGCCATGTAGGTGAGGATTTTTGACAACAGAACTTTCCAGCGCGATACGCCGGAATAAAGGGTCACGCCATAGGTGCGGTCAGAGAATTCCCCGCAGATGAAGATAGCGGCGAAGATGCTGATTAAAATCACATTCGTCTGCGGGTCATTGACAAGGGTTAAAAACATCATGTAGCCGTTTGTCGTGATATTCAGATTATCTAAACCCGGAATCTCTGCCTGCGCGATAAAATCATTCACAATATAGGTCGTCATAGCGCTGACGAACAATCCTAACCCCAAAGCGCAGAGGAAGAGAACTTTATACCCCGTGGACTTGCGGAGCTTCATCAGTTCCGCAAGAATCAACTTACCCATCAGCGTCTGCCTCCGATCAAAGACATATAGTAGTCTTCCAGCGCTTCGCCGCGGAGGACGACTTCCTCCACCGCGACGCCACCATTTACCAGCGCCCTCACCAATCCGGCGTTGGACGGCGGTCCTCCGGTAATCCGCAGGATATTCGCGGGCAGGCACTCCACGTTCTCTCCGGCTAAAACAGCCGCCGCTTTCTGCGCGTCATCCACGCGGATGTAAAGCTGCTTTTTGAACTTCGCGTTCAGCTCGGCAAGGGTAATCTGCTCCAAAATCTCTCCTTTGTGAATGAACCCATAACAGGTGGCGAGCTGGAACAGCTCAGCCAGCAGATGGCTTGAGATAAGGATGGTTATCCCTCGCTCCGCGTTCAGCCGCCGCAGAAGCTCGCGGAACTCCATGATACCGGCGGGATCGAGACCATTGACCGGCTCGTCGAGAATCAGAAACTCCGGGTCGCCCAGCAGCGCCATTGCGAGACCCAGACGCTGCTTCATACCGAGCGAGAAGTTTTTCGCTTTCTTTTTACCGGTATCGGTCAAGCCTACGGTCTCCAGCGCGCGCTGTATGCTCTGTTTATCTTTTATACCGCGCTGCAAACGGCAAATCTCGAGGTTTTCCCGCGCCGAGAAATTGGGGTAAACCGCCGGGCTTTCCACCATTCCGCCGATCCGCCGCCGCTCTTTAGCCAAGTTCCCTTCACGCCCGAAAAGGGTGATCTGACCGTCGCTCGGAGCCGCGAGTCCTGCCAAGACGCGAATCAGCGTCGTTTTTCCCGCGCCGTTTTCGCCGACAAAGCCGTAAATCTCCCCGCGCCGCACTTCCATACTTACATAGTTCAGTGCGCGGAGTTGCCCGTACCGCTTGGTAAGGTTCCGCGCAGTAAATACCGTCTCGCTCAATGTTTTTCCTCCCTGCCGAGTGATGCTGCCAGTATAGCACAAATTAAGGGATTCGTCACGGGTTTTATGAAGAAGATTCTGCTTCCTCTGAAAGCATGACGTACCCAAAATCAATTGGAAAGCAATCCGCTTTCTAAACCAACAACCGCCAGAATCGGTTCCCGCTCCGGCGGCGGCGCGTCTCCGAACTCAAACGAGAGATGCGCTTCGCGCAGTTTGCCCTCGTCAGACATATGCAGCACCGCCAGCACATCTCCTTTTTCTACGTAATCGCCGGGTTTCGCGTACAGGACGATTCCGGCGGCGTGGTCAACAGGGTCTTCCTTTCGGGCGCGTCCCGCGCCGAGAATCAAGGCGGCTCTGCCGCAAGCCTCGGCGTCTGTACGGGTGATATACCCTCCGGCGGCGGCTTTGTACGGCACCTGTACCGGCGAGGAGGGGAGTTTTGACGTGTCCTCCAGAACCGAAATGTCGCCGCCTTGCGCAGCCGCCATATCGCATAGTTTTGTAAACGCTCTGCCGCTTTGCAGGGCGTCTTTTGCCATATCGCGGCACACGTCAATGTATTCCGCCGCGCCGCCGAGCAGAAGCATATAGGCTGACAACTCAATGCAAACCGTCTCTAAGTCTTTCGGACCGCGACCCCGAAGGGTTTCTACGGCTTCCGCCACTTCCAAGGCGTTCCCTATGGCGCGCCCCAGCGGCACGTCCATATCGGTAACCAGCGCGGCGACGCGCCGCCCAGCGCGTACCCCAATGTTCACCATCACGCGCGCCAGTTCCGCCGCGTCCTCCGCCGTCTTCATAAACGCGCCGCTGCCCGCCTTAACGTCAAGCAGGATGGCGTCGGAGCCGGTCGCGAGCTTTTTGCTCATCACCGAAGCGGCGATCAACGGCATAGACTCCACCGTCCCCGTCACGTCGCGCAGCGCATACAGCTTCCTATCTGCCGGGGCGATGTTTTGCGATTGCCCGATGTTCGCAAAACCAGTCGATCGCACCAAAGCGCAAAAATCCTCCGGGGAAAACTCCGTTTTCAGCCCCGGAATGGATTCCAGTTTGTCGGCGGTGCCGCCGGTGAAGCCCAAACCGCGTCCGCTCATCTTCGCGACTGGCACACCGCACGCAGCGACGATCGGACCGATAATCAAGCTCGTCTTGTCGCCCACGCCGCCGGTGCTGTGTTTATCCACCTTAATCCCCGGGACGGAGGAGAGGTCGACCGTATCTCCGGAACGCGCCATCGCGTCGGTCAGGGTTGCCGTTTCGCGCTCGTCCATTCCTCGTAAACATATCGCCATTAGCAGTGCCGACGCTTGATAATCGGGGATCTCCCCGCAGGAAAACCCCTCTACAAAGAAGCGTATCTCCCGCTCGGAGAGTGCCGCTCCGTTCTTCTTACGCGCGATGATGTCCGCCATTCTCATAAAGTATCCATCTCCCCATATTTATCCTGTCATAGTTTCACAGGATTGTCAAGGGGTTCATTTTTGTTTGACATCATCCGCGAAATCCGTTATAATGCTACAGATGAAGTGCTGAAAACTATGTGTTCGCCGCAGACGAACATGCGAAGCGGGCAGGTGCCTTAATAAGATACGGGGGATGATGGGGTTGGTGCAGGGAATTGCAACGGCGGCTCTGCTGCTGTTTGCGGTCGGGATGATTGCAATCGGCTTGGTCAGTAAAAAACGCGCCGCGACAGTGGAAGGGTTTGTGTTGGGAGGAAGGCGCGTCGGTCCGTGGATGTCGGCGTTCGCGTATGGGACAACCTATTTCTCCGCCGTTATATTTGTCGGCTACGCCGGAACGCACGGCTGGAACATCGGTATCGCTTCTTTATGGATCGGAATCGGCAACGCGCTGATCGGCTGCTTGGTATCATGGAAGTTGCTGGCTGCGCGTACCCGCCGAATGACCCATGTGTTGAGCGCGCGCACCATGCCGGAACTGCTGGAGGGACGTTACCTTTCCAAGAGGATGAAGGTTTTCGCGGCTTGCGTTATATTTGTGTTTCTGATGCCGTATGCCGCATCGGTTTATAAAGGGCTGGGGATGCTCTTTTCGTCTGTGTTTTTCCCCGATCTCGACCCGGTCACCGACCCCGCGTTTTTGGGCATGTCAGCCACCAATCTTTGCATTCTGATTGTCGCGCTCTTAACGGCTGCTTATTTAGTGCTGGGCGGTTACGCCGCAATCGCGCTGAGCGACTTCATTCAGGGCATCATCATGATCGCGGGTGTAATTATTTTGGTTATCGCGATGACGATGCACCCGAATGTCGGCGGTTTCGGCAACGTGTTTTCGGGTCTAGCGAAAATAGACGAGGGATTGATTGACGTCACCGGCGGGAGCCAGTGGTCGTTTTTACTCACCAACATTCTCCTGACCAGTGTCGGAGTATTCGGACTGCCGCAGATGGCGCAGAAGTTCTACGCAATTAAGGACCAAGCCTCGGTCAGACGCGCCACAGTGGTATCCACGGCGTTCGCGATGCTCATCGGGTGCGGCGCTTATTATGTCGGTTCGCTTTCTCGCTTGGTACTCAGCGAAATGCCGAAGGGCGGAACCGACGCTATCATCCCCACGATGCTGATGAACGCCTTTTCCGAATCAATCCCCGGCATGATCCTGCTGGCGGTGATTCTGCTGCTTGTGCTGTCGGCTTCTATGTCTACTCTCTCCTCCGTGGTGCTGACTTCGGCCACGGCGATTACCGTTGACTTGGTCTTCCAGCGCGAGAAGGACGAAAAGAAGCAGATACGGGTTACGCGCCTGTTTTGCCTGCTGTTTGTCGCGTGCAGCTTTGTCTTCGCAACGTTTAACTTCGCGATCATCGTATCGATCATGTCCTATTCGTGGGGTGTGGTGGCCGGATGCTTCATCGGTCCGTATGTGTGGGGGTTGTTTTCCAAGAGGATCACCCGCGCCGGAGCGTGGGCGGGAATGCTGGGCGCGATCCTGACGGTCGCCTCTATGACACTTTACGGCACGATTTCAAACTTGGGGGATATAACCCTGTATGAAGCGTTCTCGGCGGCGTCTAAGAACTCGCCGCTGTACGGCGTGATCGCGATGGGCGTATCGCTGGTGCTGGTGCCGGTCGTCAGCTTACTTACGCAAAAGTATAAATACAGCGAGGAGCATATAGAAAAGGTGTTTAGTGATGTGGCAGCCTGACATTGAAACGATGGGGCGCGAGAAGCTGCGCGCGCTTCAGGAAGAACGGTTTCTGAAAACATGGAACCATATTTGGGACAACGCCCCGGCGCAGCGCGGAATCCTTCAAGCGGCGGGGGTTGAGCGGGGGGATGTAACATCCCTCGCCGACATCGCGAAACTACCCTTCACCGATAAAAAAGCGTTCGCGGACAACTATCCGTTCGGTCTGTTCGCCGTACCCCGTGAGAAGATTATCCGTCTGCACGGCACGTCCGGAACGACCGGGAAACCCGCGATGGGTGCGTACACGGCAAGCGATATGGCGGTATGGAAAGACCTGATCGCCCGCGTTTGCGCGGCTGCCGGCGTGACAAAGCAGGACCTCGCGCAGGTTTCGTTCGGCTACGGGCTGTTTACGGGCGGTTTCGGGCTGCATCAGGGACTGGAGCATATGGGTGTGTGCGTCCTGCCGATGAGTTCGGGGCAGACGGAGAAGCAATTGATGATGATGCGCGATATGGGCGCTACGGTGCTGATCTCCACACCGTCCTACGCGCTGTACTTATCGGAGGCCGTGCGGGAACACGGGATTAAGGGAGAACTGAAGCTGCGCGTGGGCTTATTCGGCGGGGAAGGGCATACGTCGGAGATGGCGGCGCAGATTGAGGAGAACCTCGGCATCACCGCGACCAGCAATTATGGTCTGTGCGAGCTAACAGGTCCCGGCGTATCCGGCGAGTGTCTGTACCGCGAGGGGATGCACATCGCGGAGGATCATTTTTACGCGGAGATCATCGACCCCGAAACCGGAAAGGTGCTGCCGGAAGGGGAGATGGGTGAGCTTGTTGTAACGCCGCTGTCGCGGGAGGCTTTGCCGCTGCTCCGCTACCGCACAAAGGACATCACCCGCCTGACATACGAAACGTGCCGCTGCGGGCGCACGCACGCGCGTATGGCTCCCACGCTTGGGCGCAGCGACGACATGTTGATTATCCGCGGCGTCAACGTATTCCCGTCGCAGATCGAGAGCGTCTTGATTCGGCAGGAGCACATCGGCCCGCACTATATGCTGGTCGTCCGGCGAGAAAGCGCAATGGATACGCTTGAGATACAAGTTGAACTGATCGACGGTTCGGTACTGGAGAGCTACTCAATGCTGGAACGCATCCGTAACAACATACAGGGAAAAATCAAAGATATTTTGGGGCTGACCGTAAAGGTAACGCTCGTCGCGCCGCAAACGATTGAGCGCTTTATGGGCAAAGCCCGGAGGGTAAGAGATGAGAGATAAAACACGTTTGATGATGGGCAACGAGGCGGTGGCGCGCGGTCTTTTTGAAGCGGGCTGCGCCTTTGTGTCGAGTTACCCCGGAACGCCCAGCACCGAGATTACCGAATTTGCCGCGAAGGATTTGTACGCCGAATGGGCGCCGAATGAAAAGGTTGCCGTGGAGGCCGCCATCGGAGCGTCGCTTGCCGGAGCGCGAGCGTTTTCCGGCATGAAGCACGTCGGGCTGAACGNNTTTTACCGCCGCGTATACGGGCGTTAACGGGGGGCTTGTGATTACGGTGGCGGACGACCCCGGCTGCCATTCGTCGCAGAACGAACAAGACAGCCGCCATTACGCAAAGGCGATGAAGCTGCCGATGCTGGAGCCGTCCGACTCGCAGGAGTGCCTTGACTTTGCCAAAGCCGCTTTTGAGCTGTCCGAACGTTTTGACACGCCTGTGCTGTTGCGGCTCTCGACCCGTATCAACCATTCGCGCTCGGTCGTGACCGTAGGGGACGTAACCCCTCCCGCTCTGCGCGATTATAAAAAAAAATTGGGTAAGTACGTCATGGTGCCCGCCGCCGCGCGCGTGCGCCACGCGGTGCTGGAGGAGCGTCTCGTCGCCATCGGCGGGGANNGGGGAGTGCGAAACGAGCGAACTGAACCGTGTCGAGTGGGGTACCGAACGCAAGCTCGCTGTTATAACTTCCGGCATTTCGTACCAAACGGCGCGGGAGGCGCTCGGAGACAGCGTATCCTATTACAAGCTCGGGATGGTGAATCCCCTGCCGGTGGAGCCGCTGTTGGAACTGGCCGCCGCGGTGGACGAGATATGGGTGATCGAGGAACTGGACGATTATATTGAATCGCACTGCAAAAAGTACGGGATTCAGGTGCGCGGTAAATCCGAGCTTTCGCCGCTCGGCGAGTACACGGTTCAGCAGCTGCGCGAAGCCGTTTTGGGCGCGAAGCGTGAAAAAATCACAGACGAGATTCCCATTTCTCCGCGTCCGCCGGTACTCTGTCCGGGCTGTCCGCATTTGGGAACGTTCGGCGTCATCAAAAAACTTGACCTGACCGTGATAGGCGATATCGGCTGTTATACCCTCGGCGCGTCGCCGCCGCTTTCGGCAATGGACATGTGCGTCTGCATGGGCGCGTCGATTTCGTCGCTGCACGGCTTTTTGAAGGCGCGTCCCGATTGGTTCAACAAAACGGTGGCCGTGATCGGGGATTCTACGTTTATGCATTCCGGCCTGACCGGGCTTTTGAACATCGTTTACAACCAAAGCCCCGCCACGGTGATGATTCTGGACAACTCCATCACCGGCATGACAGGCCACCAGNNCAACTCCATCACCGGCATGACGGGACATCAGCCGAACCCCGGCACGGGCGTCACGCTTGCCGGGAGCGAAGTTCCCTCGCTTGATTTGGAGGCGGTCTGCCGTGCGCTGGGTGTGCGGCGGGTCGTGACCGCCGACCCGCGCGACG
>DBDP01000042.1 GCA_002293625.1 Clostridiales bacterium UBA929
TACGGAGGCGATTTACGCATTGACCGTGCGCGACCTGCCGTTGATCGTGAGTGATAAGTAATAGCGTTATCCCGCAGGGGACGCCGTCCGCGGCGTCCCGTTTTATTTTGTGACCCAGCCCGCCCTTATATTGTTATACTGTCAGACGGGGTGAGAATCGGATGCTGAACGCACGGCAGGTAGAAACCTTCAGCAGAGCCTATGATACATACGCGCCAATGCTTTACCGGATCGGGCTGATGCATACCGGCACGCCCGCCGACGCGGAAGACATACTGCAGGATGCCTTTCTGCGGCTGCTCTCCGGCGCTCCGCACTTCCGCGACGAGCTTCACGAAAAGCGCTGGCTGATCCGCGTAACCGTCAATCTCTGCCACAACCGCCGGAGATCGGCGGCTGTGAGGAAGAACGTTCCCGTCTCGGATACGCTGGTCGCGCCGCCGGAAGAAAGCGACCAATTTGTGAGGGACGCCGTCCGCCGCTTGCCGCCGAAGCTGCGGGATGTCATCTACCTCCATTGCGTGGAGGGGTACTCGGTGGAGGAGACCGCGAAGATGCTCTCCATCGGGCTCTCAGCCGCAAAGATGCGTCTCGCGCGGGCGCGGGAGAAACTAAAACTGGAATTGGAGGAAATATGAATGGATAAAAGCGATCTTCGGCGCGCTTTGGGCGAAGCTCTGCCCGACGAACACATGAAGCAGCGTCTCAACGCGAAGCTCCAGACCGCCGAACGACCAAACCGCCGGCGGCTGGCGGGTACCATGACCGCTACCTGTATGATTGCCGCCATTGCGTTCAGCTGCATTTGGTTTTGGAACAGACAAGGCGCCGCTCCGCCGGACGCCGACCCCGCGCACAGAACAGAGCAGCCTGCCGTGCAGGATCCCATCAAAGCGCTGGCAACTCTATTCGGTGCCGGAGTCTACGAGAATATGAATATCGAAGACGAGTTTACCCCGCTGGATACCCTTGACGAAATCTACGAACTGACCGTTCAAAAGAGCTATGCTAAAATGCAGGAACTGGGATACCCGGAAACGTACTGCGCGGACGAGTCGAAACGGGGTATAGAAGGGATAAAGAGCATTGTAGACCGTTTTTTGGAATTGGCGAAACCTGATGCTTACGACCATGACATGCTGCTGGAAATTGTACGTGCTATGGCACGCAGTACTGCGGAGAACCCAATTCGGGAAGATGATTTCCTTGACAGAGTCACAATCAAAATCTCACAAAAAGACATCCCGTGGTATGACGGCACAAACGCCGACGCGCCGGTGCTGCGGTATACCTTGGGAGATCTGTTGGAAAAAGCAGAAACGGCGTTTGAAAATCATATGTCGGTGCCTTTTCTGCCGGATTCCGACGCTTTGGAGCCTATCTATGGGCGGGGGGATATCCCCGAGGAACTGGAAAGAAGCATAGCGTCTGAAGAACTGTTTCGGAAATCGCCTGAAGCATATGTGTCAATGATTATTGACGACCGCTATTGGTATGCGCAACGTGTAAAACGCACAGACCGCGTCATTGGGTATACCGACGAAAAGTTTGACGGTCAGCGTCATCTGTATCTGTTCTATACGGAAGAGGAGCAGGAACAGGAAGAAGAATATCTGATCGTATCGGTGGCGCTTTCCGATGGGGACAGTGAACCCACTATCCATCCGCTGCTCGATGACGTCCGCAAAATTGATCCTGGCCACGTAAACATTTATCCGGCGGAGTAAACGGGTAAGGTAAAACGTCCCCCCGCTCAAACGAGCGTGAATAAATCGGCAAAACCATTGAACTCAGGTTCAGTGGTTTTGTGCTATAATCAGAAGGGGGAATCTGCTTGGCAAAGAAAAACCCCCAATCAAACGCCCCCTTGCGCCGTCTAACGGTTAGACCGGTCAAAAACAGCGAGGAAGGTGACTGAATGACAGACAGCGAATTCGCCGAACGGCTCGCCGCCATGCGGGAGACTTTGTACCGCGTGTGCTACGCGCAGCTTTCGCAAGGCTGCGACCGCGAGGACGCCGTGCAGGAAGCCCTGCTCAAAGCCTGGAGCAGCCGCCGCAAGCTCCGGGACGAGAGGTTAATGCAAACATGGGTCGTCCGCATCTTAATCAACGAGTGCCACAACATCCGGCGAAGACGCGAAGTGCCGCTCGCCGAACTGCCGGAGCTCGCCGCGCCCGACAGCCAAAACGCCGAGCTGCACGATGCGATCCTTCGCCTCGACGAAAAACTGCGGCTGCCGCTCGTTCTGCATTACATCGAGGGGTTTTCCACAGGCGAAGCCGCATCTATTCTGAAAATCCCGCGCGGCACGGTTCTGTGGCGTCTTTCCAAGGCGCGGTCGGAACTGCGCAAAGCACTGAGCGACGACAAAACAAGGGAGGTTATACGCAATGTTTAGAGATAAAAACATCAAAAACGTCTTCGGGCAGTCCGACGACGGATTCCGCAACCGTTTCAACCAAACGCTTTCCGCACTGCAATCGGAGGAGAACGCGACTTCTAACCACAAGAAGTGCGAAGAACGTTTTAGCTGGGGACGGATTGCCGGAACGCTGGTGGCTACCTGTATGATTGCTGTTATCGCGTACGGCGGGTATTGGGTTTGGAATACGCAAAACGCGCCGGAAGATGATCTCTATGTTATTATGCCGGGCAGCAGCGGTTTTTCTTCGGAAACGTTGAACACTCCGATTGAACCGTCCCCCGAACCCCACAGCGATACTGATGCCGCCGTTTCCGGAATTTTCGTTTGGCCGTTGGAAGCGGGAGATCATAGCATCGCGGCACCGTTCGGTTCTTGGACACGCCCCGTTGACGGAAGCGTTGAAATCCATGAGGGTATTGACATCACGGCAGAAGAGGGTACGCCTGTATTCGCGGTCGCGGCGGGAACAATCGGCGAAATAGGGTTCAATGAAGAATACGGAAATTATATCCGCGTTGACCACGGAGCCATTCTTTTCGGAACGGACGCAAACGGGGACATTGCCTATGACTATGGCCGCACTTTTTACGCGCAGCTTTCCGGCTTCCCCGACGGACTGGAGGAAGGTTCTTCCGTGGATCAAGGGGAAATCATCGGATATGTCGGTGCGACAGGATACGCCACAGGTCCGCACCTGCACTTCGGCATCTTCTTTTTGGATGATTTGGGCAGTCCCGAAAAAGCCCGCTCCCCTCAATCATTTTTCCCGGAACTCGACTTGCGGGGAGAAATTGATTACGAACTCAGGGCGTCGTATAACCCCCTGCCGCCGGAAACAGACGGCGCTTTCCTAGGCGCGTACCTCGGAACGGGGGATGATAACGGTGACGGAACCGGGCGGATTGTGTGTATACATTCACTGCATATAGATGTATACGGGTATGTTGATCTTCGCGATATAGATCCCAACAATACGATATTACTCACCTCCGTTACCCATAACGGCGCGGAGCTGGACATCACGTCTATCTATGATGGATGGTGGAGAAGTCAGGGCAGTTCCCATCTATCAGACCCCGGCTCCGAACCTCCCGTCACCAACGTAAATGTTGCTTGGCACTATGACCCCTTTACCGAGCCGGGTGAATATGTATTCCGCGGGACGTATCGCAACGAGCCGTTTGAGTGCAGCGCGGTTGTGGAATAGACCCATAACCGGCACTTGAAGAAAACCCCGATCGAAGCGAGAGAAAAATACGGCAACCCCATTGAACCCGGGTTCAATGGGGTTGTGCTATAATTATTCCCGAGTCTTTGGGCACCGAATCTTTAATAATTCGGGCGTGCCGGGAACAATTACCCTATATTTTACACAACAGCGCCACCGTCTCCACGTTGGCCGTGCGCGGGAACATATCCACCGCGGCGACCCGCCGCGTTTTGTAGCCCTCCAGAAGCCGTATGTCCCGCGCGAGGGTCGCGGGATCGCAGGAGAGATAGACGACGCGGGACGGGGACAGCTCGAGAATCTTCCGCACCGCACCGAGAGACAATCCCTTTCGCGGCGGGTCGACCGCAACGCAGTCGGGGCGGAGAGCGCCGGAGTCCCACGCGGTCGCGTCGGCGTGGATAAATTCGGCGTCTATCCTGTTGTGCAGCGCGTTTACCCGCGCGTCCGCAACGGCGGACGCTTCGCGCTCCACACCCAGCGCGCGCCCGGCGTCCCGCCCCAAAAAGAGCGTCAGCGTCCCGACGCCGCAGTAGAGATCCAAAAGCGTTTCGTTTTTACGAAGCGCGGCAAATTCGCGGGCTTTTCGGTACAGCAGCAGCGCGGCGGCGGTGTTCACCTGAAAAAACGAAACCCCTGTGCGCTTGAAAGTCAAGCCGTCCAGTTCCTCCGAATCCGGCGCGAAGGTGACGTCCCGGTTCCTCGGCGCGGCTCTAAGCGCGGCGTTCAGTTCCGGGCGCAGCAGCGTGCATTGCCTGATCGGCACAACCTCATGGCTTCCCGCCCGGTAAAACCCCAAAACGTTTCCGTCGGAACGGAACGCGGCTTTGTTGCGGTAGCCGTCCGGCTGTCCCGTCGATAAAATCTCTTCGGCGGGAAGCGAAACGCCGCCGATCCGCGCCAGCGCGTCATTGACCCGCGTGAGCTTCGCCCGCAGTTCTTCCTCATAAGTGATATGCCGAAAGTCGCAGCCGCCGCATTCGCCGTACACCGGGCAGTCCGGCTCGGTTCGGTACGGCGATGGGGAGAGAACGCGGACAATTTTCGCGCGGCAACTGCGGGGGTGTTCTTTCGTAAGGGCAATCTCGCAGACATCGCCCCGCGCGCCGCCGGGAATAAAAACCACGCGTCCGTCACTAAGACGCGCCACGCCGGAACCGTCCGCGGCATAGCCGGTTACGGTTACCATTAAACCGCGCGATTCGTGCGCAGCCGCGCCGTCTGTACACATGCCGTTCACCTCGGGCAACTTAAACAAATCTTACAAAAAATTTCACGCGCAGCACCCTTGACGCACCCGCTTCCGCCGTGCTATACTAAGAACAGAGGGGCGGCACCTCAACGGTCTTCGCCTCAGGTATTTGGTACCGAAGCAACCGCCAACCTTAGCTATCGGGGGGCGGTTACTTTGCTTTTGTAACGCGGATGAGTGACGCCAAGGCTTGAAGTAGCTTCCGAACCTCGACTATGTACTGCATCGCATCACCCCCTTGCGGAGGACAAAGACCGCCGACACACCGCCCATGCTCCTGTGCATTTTACCATTGTTTTTCGGGTCCGTCAATCATTATTGGCTGATAAATCTCTTGACAAACGCAAAACCTCATAGTATACTGTGAACGTAGCAGACGGGGAAACCCGTTTGTAAATGCGAGAGTGGCGGAACTGGCAGACGCGCACGTTTGAGGGGCGTGTGGTGTACACCGTACGGGTTCAAGTCCCGTCTCCCGCACCAAATCGTCCCATAAGCAAACCCTCCGCGGGCTTGTTTATGGGACGGATTATTATGAGGAGAATTAAATGGGAAAAGGAAAACGCGCCGATAGCAATGAGCCTTGGTTCCGCAAGGTTTTGGATTTTATAAAGAAGCATAAAAAGATCGTTTTACCGATCTGTGCCGGTGTGCTGCTGGTGATTGCCGGAGTGGTGGTCGCCGCGACGATTCTGTCTATCGGAGGGCGGGATGTGCCGCCGGAGGAACCGTCGCCCTCGCCGGTCATACCCTCTCCGTCACCGTTTCCGTCGCCGGTGACCCCGTCACCCTCACCGTCACCGTCGCCGGAGGCAAAAGGACCGTTCAACCCGCTGACGGGTTTGCCGATGGAGGACGAAAGCGCGCTCCAGAACCGCCCGTTCGCCGTGATGCACAACAACTCCTACGACAAAAACGGACGCCACAACGCGCTGCCGATGCACGGTATTTCACAAGCCGACATCATCTACGAGGTTCTGGCCGAAGGCGGCATCACGCGGATGCTGGCGCTGTATCAGGATATATCAAGCATCCCCTCTTTGGGCGCGATTCGCTCCACCCGCACCTACTACTTGGAACTGACGCTGGCGTATGACGCGATCCTGTCCCACGCGGGGGGCAGCTATCAAGCGATTTACAGAGACATTCCGGCTTGGGGGATGGACACTGTCAACGCCGAGCGGCACGGCGGCACCTATTGGCGCGACCAAGACCGTATCGCAAGCGGCACCGCGACCGAGCATACCATGTTTACCTCCGGCGAGGCGCTGCTGAAAGCGATTGAGAAGATAGAGCGCAAGACGGTACCCGAAGACTTCGGAAACGGGCTTTTGTATAGCAACGACACGGTTGTTTCCGGCGATAAAGCGCTCCGCGTCCGGGTTCCGTTCACCAACAACAAATCCACTTGGTTTTTCTATAACGAGGCAAAGGATGTCTACGAAGTCGAGGAATACAGAGCGCCCTTTGTGGACGGCCAAAATAATGAGCAAATCGCCGTAACCAACCTAATCATCCTGAAAACAAGCATCAAAGTGATTGACAACGAGGGACGCCTGAGCGTCGATCTGACTTCCGGCGGTGATGGCTACTATGTATCCGGCGGACAGGTAAAGCCCATTTCATGGAGCCGCGAAGCGTATAACGCGCCGTTTCGCTACACGGACGAAAACGGCGAGCCGCTGGAACTGCGCCCCGGAAAAGCGTATATCTGCGTAATTGACGACGAACCCGAATTTTTAGAATCGGAGGAATAGACATGATCCGCATCGACACAAACGCCGTGTCCTTTGAAAACCTTCTGCCCGAGGCGCTGGACGCGCACCAAAAACTGCAAAAGAAAACCGGAGCCGGGGCGGAATTTACCGACTGGGTTACCCTGCCGGAGGACTATGACAAAGCCGAATACAAGCGTCTGCAGGAGACCGCAAACCGCATCGCGGATCAGAGCGAGGTATTGATCGTCGTTGGGATCGGCGGCAGCTACTTGGGTTCCCGCGCCGTGATCGATTTCCTGCTGTCGCCGTACTATAACGGTACGCCGGGCAAAAAGACGCCGGATATCCTGTTCGCGGGCAACAATCTGTCGGGGGACGCGCTGCAAAAACTGACCGACCGCATCGGGAAGCGTGACTTTACCGTCAACGTCATCTCCAAGTCGGGCGGCACCACCGAACCCGCCGTAGCGTTCCGCCACTTCCGCGCGCTAACCGAAAAAAGGTATGGCAAAGACGGCGCGAAAAAGCGCATCGTCGCAACGACCGACAAATCGCGCGGTATTTTGAAATCGCTCAGTGACGCGGAAGGGTATGAGACGTTCGTCATCCCCGATGGCGTGGGCGGGCGTTACTCCGTGCTGACGCCGGTGGGGCTGCTGCCAATCGCCGCCGCCGGAATTGATACCGACGCGCTGCTGTCCGGTGCCGCCGCCGTGATGCGGTCCTGCGCTTCGGCCAAGGGTTTTGAAAACGCGCCGATTGCATACGCCGCAGCGCGCAGCGCCCTTTACCGTGCCGGAAAGAAAACCGAGGTGCTGGCGAGTTTCGACCCCGACTTCGTCTATATGGGCGAGTGGTGGAAGCAGCTTTACGGCGAGAGCGAGGGCAAGGAAAACAAGGGCATCTTCCCCGCCGCCGTGAGCTACACCGCCGACCTGCACTCCATGGGGCAGTACATGCAAGAAGGAGAACGCACCCTGTTTGAGACGTTCGTCCGCACCGAAACGCCGAAAGGCGGTCTTTCCGTCGCGCCCGACACAGCCAACGCCGACGGGTTGAACTTCCTCGCGGGGAAGACGGTTGACGAAATCAACGACGCTGCGTATCAAGGCACAAAAAAAGCCCACACCGACGGCGGCGTCCCGTGCCTCACCATCGAAGCGGGGGCGAAGAACGCCGAAACGCTGGGGCAGCTGATTTACTTCTTTGAGTACGCCTGCGGCGTCTCCGGCTACATGCTCGGCGTCAACCCGTTCGACCAGCCCGGCGTGGAGGCGTATAAGAAGAATATGTTCGCGCTGCTGGGGAAGGTGTAGAGGGGAATACACAAGCGTGACAAGTTGCATTGCGGGATAAAGATAATGTAACACTCAGTATTGACGGCGTGGGGCTATTGTGTTATGCTGAATATAGCAAGGGGAGGTGTCCGCATGGCAACCGCAAACGTAAGCGTCCGCCTTGACGCACAACTAAAGCATGATGCCGAGGAGTTGTTTGACGCGCTCGGATTGAATATGACCACGGCATTGACGATGTTTTTGAAACAGGCAATCCGTAACCAAGGGTTACCGTTTGAAGTCAAGAGGGATGTTCTAAACACTGACACGCTGGCGGCGATTCATGACGTAAACAACAATCGTAACGTAAGCCGGGCGTTTGACAGCATTACGGAGCTGATGGAGGATTTACGTGCTTAAAGCAAGATATTCTTCGCAGTTTAAGAAAGATTTCAAACTCGTTGAAAAGCGTGGATATGACATTGCATTGTTCGAGGAAGTTCTTGCTTTGCTCGTTGAAGAAAAACCGCTGCCGGAGAAATACCTTGATCATCCGCTTGTGGGTAATTACAAAGGACATCGAAGCTGTCATATCTTGAATGATTGGCTGTTAATTTACAAAATCGAAGACAAAATACTAACGTTAACATTGATACGGACAGGGACGCATAGCGATTTGCATTGAAACTGCGCCGCCCCCTTCGGATTCGCCGCTTTTGGCGTTCCCGAAGGGGGTTTTTATGTGGTACATTTACTGCTCGGACTTCCGTCTCCCGCTTTTGCGGAAGACGGCGCGGTTGGTATAATCAAGCCTACTCCTCCACCCGTATCCTCTCCACCCGCGCACACTTCCCCGTCACCTCGTCAATCTCAAAAACCGCGCCTTCGATGACGGCGGCGGTGAGCGGCGACTCGTAGCGCTGCGGCACGTCGCCGAGGAAGGTCGCGACGGACTGCTCGACCTTAATGCCGAGGACGGAGTGCGTCGGTCCCGTCATGCCGAGGTCGCAGATGAAGCCGGTGCCGTTCGGCAGGACGCGCTCGTCGGAGGTCTGAACATGGGTGTGCGTACCGAAAACGGCGGAGACGCGCCCGTCAAAGTAAAAAGCCAGCGCGGTCTTCTCG
>DBDP01000189.1:0-4592 GCA_002293625.1 Clostridiales bacterium UBA929
TTGATTTTTGGGGGAACTCAAGACGAACCCTCTTGAAAATGGGAGGGAAAGGTGGTATACTGAGCAAAGCTCTCGCGGCGCCGGTAAAACGGTTGTGTAAGGTGGTATCCTCACCTTCACAGGGTCGTGGTGGTGACACACCACGGCCTGCTGCGTGGGCGGCTTTTTGCGCGCTTCGCGCGAAGCCGGCTCCCAAGTTTGAGGATATTTTACAATGGTTGATAGGATTTGTCAAGAAATATTTTCCGTAATCCGCCGCCGGGCGTCACCGTACTCTCTCGCACTGCGCAAGGATGGCTTCCCACTCTTCCTCGGTGCGGGCGTTTTCGGTGATATTGAGTAATATAGTTTTACCGTCAGTTGAGTGAACGCCTACAATGTCTGGTTGGTATATTGTGACATTGACAGTATTGCCCGATTTCATCTCAAATTGCATCCATAAGAAAAATCCCGCAAAACCGGCTGTTGGATCCTCTTTTGCATCAGTTGTATTGAGATAGCTTAGAATGTCGGTAATAATTACGGAATCGGATGTCACCCAAACCATTTGGGACTCGCGGTTTTTGATGAAGCGGATTTCCTGCACGTCTTCGGAGTTAATGCTCGTTAATCCGGCAATCTCACCAATTGGAACTCGTGCATTTCCGCAAGATGATAGACTTGCAAGAATGATGACAACTGAAAAGAGAGCGGCATATCTTTTCATCCGAGTCAAAAGTTGACGATGAACCAAGCGTAATCACCGAGTGTGTATGGTGGTATATATACTAATCCATCGCTCAGTGATGTTGTATACGCTGCAATTTGAAACTCAAGCCCGCCGCCGCTTGGGGTCATGGTATACCCGACTCCCGTTATACAATGTACTTCGAAGCCGTTTGGGTAGCGAGGAGTCGTATAAGTACCTCCTGCTGTATACACTGTAACAGCTCTGTCTGCCTCGATTTCATCTATGAAAGCATAATCAGGATTGTAATATTCTCCCATTAATGGATTTCTATCTGTTGTTTGGGTATACCACTCCGTTGTAAAATAGTGTGTTATGTATTCGTCCACAAAATCGATTGTCCCGAAAACCATATTTACACACGATGTTGATCCGCTGTTGCTTGTACTCATATAGTCGGCGAGGATATCAATGATAAAGGATGATGAGTATGGCATGTAACGAATGTCGGCAAACAATTGCATAGCCACCGCAGTGGGTGCGCAACCTTTGCGCCACTGCAGAGATAGCCGATTCGACAGCAATTTCGTATACCCCGCCCGCAAGGGGGTCACGCCCAGCGCGTCGTAGCCCTCGATGTACGTCTGCCACGCGCCGCTGTGGTCTTCCGCAACCGCGATTGAGTACGTATGAGGCGGTTGCGCGGGGGCGGTTTCCATCGCTTCCTGAACTTCATCTTTGTCGTAGGTTTCGCCGGTGGCTTGGTTCTCGTAGACTTCGCCGTCGTCGAGGTAATACTGCCCCGCGCCGAAGTACAGTGCGGTATCGTCCGTATTATCATAGTACGGCGAGACGGCGGTCGGCGCGAATTGGAGGATGGGGTAGCCCGAGGGGTCGGCGTTGACGATTATGTAGGCGTTTTCTTCAGTGTCTGCGTTTTGCAGGTCGAAGCAGTAGGAAGTCAGCGATCCCTCAAGGTTATACAGCGGGGTTTCTTTCGTGATGACAATGCTTTCCCAATCCTCGGTGTCGGGATAAAAGGCGGGGGCATTCAGCGCGACGGCGACGATGTCGTCGTATGGTGCGGCAAATGAAGTTTTGGCGTTGTCTGCCGCGCTTACGGGAAGCGCAAGGGAGAAAATCATGACCAACGCCACAATCAGGGAAATTTGTTTTTTCATTGTTTCCGTCTCCTTTGTTCATTTTGGTGATCGCTCATTTTTCGACATGTTTCCATAGGCATCACCTGTCCTTTGTTTTGCATTATTCGTTCTTGAATCTTCTAGTCCAATTATAACACGCACCAACAAGCAACGCAAGATATTTTTCAAGAACAATAAAATAAATCACTCATTCCTCGTCTTCCTCGCAACTCAAACGTCCCAACATCTCCCATCCAAAAATTTTTCTTGCAAAACAAATAAAACTCCTATATAATACAAAGTTAAAAATCTACACCATCGTAAGAAGGAGGAATCCAAATGAAAATAGCATTTTCGACAATTGCCTGTCCCCGCTCCGACTGGGACGAAATCACCTCGCTCGCCAACGACCTAGGGTACGACGGCATAGAGGTACGCGGCCTAGGGCAGGATCTGCTGGCGATAGGTGCCCAGCCGTTCACCGACCCCCGACTGCCGGAGACGCTAAAAAAGCTGGCTTCTATGAAGCTGACCGTTCCCTGCTTTTCCTCCGCCTGCTGCCTGAAATACGCCGAAAACGAAGCCGCGAACAAAGAGGAGCTTCTGGGATACATCGAACTGGCCGCGAAGATGAAGACGCCGTTTGTCCGCGTTTTAGCCGACCGTGACGTCGCGCCGGAAGGCGAGGTGGACGACGAAGCCGTTGCGCGTCAGCTCCGCGCAATCGCGCCGGTCGCCGCCGCGAAAGGCGTTACCCTGCTGGTGGAGAGCAACGGCGTATACACCGATACCGCCCGTCTGCGTGACTTGTTGCAGAAGGTGGCGAACGACGCCGTCGCCGCGCTGTGGGACGCGCACCACCCCTACCGCATCGCGGGCGAGTCGCCGGAAAAGACGCTGCAAAACCTCGGCGCGTACATAAAATATGTCCATATCAAAGATTCCGTGATGGAAAACGGCAAGATTAAATACCGCATGATGGGCGAGGGCGACCTGCCAATCGACGAGATGATGAACGCCCTTCGCTCGATCAACTATGAAGGCTACGTGTCGCTTGAGTGGGTGAAGCGCTGGGCGGAGGACTTGGAGGACGCCGGAATCGTCTTCCCGCAATTCGCGTGGTATATGAGCCGCTACACCGAAAAGACGAAAGTCCACAGCGGGCTTTACGAGAACAACGCGGGGACTGGTCAGTACATTTGGGAGAAAGAGACGCTGATCGACCTCACCTTCCCGCAACTGCTCGACCGCGTCGCGGAAGAATTCCCAAACCAATGCGCGTTCCGCTACACGACGCTGGATTACACGCGCACCTACAGCGAGTTCCGCGACGACGTGGACACGTTCGCCCGCGCTCTGATCTCGATGGGTGTGAAGAAGGGCGACAAGGTAGCCATTTGGGCGACCAACGTCCCGGCGTGGTTCATCACCTTTTGGGCTTCGATTAAAGCGGGCGCTGTGCTGGTTACGGTCAACTCGGCGTATAAGATCCATGAGGCGGAGTATCTGCTCCGTCAGTCGGACACGCATACGCTGGTGCTGATTGACGGGCATAAGGACTCCGATTACGTGGGCATCATCAACGAAATCTGCCCGGAACTGGCGTCGCACACTGCCGGAGAGGCTCTCCACACGAAAAAACTGCCGTTTTTACGCAACGTCGTCACTATCGAGTCAAGACTGCCCGGTTGTATCCACTGGGACGACGCGATGGCGATGGCGGAAAACACGCCGCTGGAGCAGGTATACCAGCGCGCCGCGATGCTGAACCGCCACGACGTCTGCAACATGCAGTACACCTCCGGCACGACCGGCTTCCCCAAAGGCGTGATGCTGAGCCATTACAACGTCGTCAACAACGGCAAAAATATCGGCGACCGTATGGATCTCTCGACAGCCGACCGCTTTTTGATTCATGTGCCGATGTTCCACTGCTTCGGGATGGTGCTGTCGATGACCGCCAGCATCACCCACGGCGCGACGATGGTTCCGATACCGGCTTACTCGCCCCGTTTGGCGCTGGAGGCGATTAACAAAGAGAAGATTACCGCCGTAAACGGCGTGCCGACCATGTTTATCGCGATGCTGGAGCATGAGCTGTTCCCCTCCACCGACTTTTCGCATATGCGCACCGGCATTATGGCGGGCAGTCCCTGCCCGGTCAAGGTGATGCAGGACGTTTTGGAGAAAATGCGGATGAGCGAGATTACCATCGTGTTCGGACAAACCGAATCGTCGCCGGGCTGCACAATGAGCCGTTCCGACGACCCGATGGAGGTGCGCGTCGGCACGGTGGGGCAGCCGCTGCCCGGCATCGAATGCAAGATTGTCGATCCGGCTACCGGCGAAGACCTCCCCAACGACACCGACGGAGAGTTCGTGGCGCGGGGCTACAACATCATGAAGGGTTATTATAAAATGCCGGCCGCCACCGCCGCCGCCATCGACGCGAACGGCTGGCTGCACACCGGCGACCTCGCGCGGCGGCGGAGCGACGGCAACTACCGCATCACCGGGCGGATCAAAGATATGATTATCCGCGGCGGCGAGAATATCTACCCGAAGGAGATCGAGGACTTCATCTACACCCACGAGAAGGTGCGCGACGTTCAGGTTATCGGCGTGCCGGACGCGCAGTACGGCGAGGAAATCATGGCGTGCGTCGTATTGAAAGAGGGCGTCACTCTGAGCGAAGAAGACGTTAAGGAGTTTGTCCGCTCCCATATGGCGAAGCATAAAACCCCGAAATACGTGCGCTTCGTGGACGGTTTCCCGATGAACGC
>DBDP01000189.1:4722-5099 GCA_002293625.1 Clostridiales bacterium UBA929
CGCCGGGTTTAACGCAAGGTGACAAAAAACCACCCCACACAACGGGGCGCCGAAATCACGGCGTCCCGTTTGACAAACACCCGGTATGCGTGTAAAATATGAAATGTTAACGTAACCAACGAGGAGGCGGCAGCTCTTGCGTGAAACCATCATCCGCGCGCCGGAAGGGATGCGCGACCGGCTATTCGGCGAGTGCGCCGTGCGGCGCGAGCGCGAAGCGGAACTGCGCGCGCTCTTCCAAAAAAACGGGTTTTCCGAAGTTTCCACGCCGGTTTTGGAGCATTATGAGCTGTTTACACGAACCGGCTCCCCCTTTTCCGAAGAGACAATGGTGAAAATCATCGACCGCGCCGGGCGCATTTGCGTCCTGCGCCCCG